>DBYT01000051.1:0-3177 GCA_002309915.1 Bacteroidales bacterium UBA1179
CAGCGCGTAACTAATCTGAAAGATTGTGGATTACTTTTTGACTTTGAAGTTTTGAAGTCCAAACTTATTGATTATTTTTGTAAAGATATGCAGTTTTTAAGCAACCCTGACATGGATGAGGTGCTTAAGATAGAACAGACATATCTTGACGAAAATTTCATTAAGTATGGCCGAAGAAATTAAGAAAACCTGCCTGCACAGCAGTCACGTGGCTCTGGGCGCCCAGATGAGTCCCTTTGGAGGATTTGACATGCCCATCCAGTATGCAGGCATAACCCAGGAGCATCTGGCAGTACGTAACAAAGTGGGCATATTCGATGTCTCCCACATGGGCGAGATATTTATAAGCGGACCCGATGCCGAGCGTTACATCAACCACATTTTCACCAACAACATAAGCGGCTTCAATCCCGGCAAGATATTGTACGGAATGATGCTCTATCCAAACGGCGGCACGGTCGATGACCTGCTGGTGTATCGCGAGTTTGAGCCCGACCACTTCCTGCTGGTAGTGAACGCCGCCAATATAGATAAGGACTATGCCTGGATGCTTGAGCAGCAGAAAGGCTATGACGTAAAGATAGACAACCAGTCCGATATCTGGGGCCAGATAGCCATCCAGGGACCCGAGGCCGAGAAGACCGTCATAGACCTGTTTGGCCTTGACTGCGCCAAATCCTTAGGCTTCTACGAGTACTGCAATGCCCAGTACAACGGCCACCGCCTGATAGTAAGCCGCACCGGCTACACCGGCGAGGACGGCTTTGAACTCTACGCCACCCCGGCCGACACAGTAGAGATATGGGACCGCCTGATAAAAGCCGGAATCCAGCCCTGCGGCCTGGGCTGCCGTGATACCCTGCGCTTTGAAGCCGGCCTCCCCCTGTACGGCGATGAACTAAGCGCCGAAATCAGCCCCATAGAAGCCGGCCTGGGAATCTTCTGCAAACTGGACAAAGCCGAATTCATAGGCCGGGAAGCCCTCGTAGCCCAAAAAGAACTGGGAGTAGAAAAGAAGCTAGTCGGAATAGAAATATTCGACCGAGCCATCCCCCGCCACGGCTACCCTGTTGAGTTAGAAGACGGAACCGTAATCGGAGAAGTAACCACCGGCTACCACAGCATCTCGCTCGACAAGAGCATCTGTTTTGCCCTGGTAAGGACCGAGTATTCCGCACTGGATACCGAATTGTTTATCCGAATAAGGAAGAAAGTCTTCCCGGGAAAAGTTATAAAAAAGAGATTCTATCAAACTAATTACAAAAAATAAACTCTTCCTATCCTGATTCACTTCCAAAATCAGCAGTTGAGAGAGGGAGGAATTAGGGTAAGGAAAACCGTGGCCACCCATGGCCTCGTAAACCGACGAAGGAAGCGAGAGTAGAGAAAACTGGTTTTCTATACCGAGCGACGAGGAGGAAAAACGAAGTTTAATGGGAGGGGCCCGCTCCGAAGGAGTGGGAGGGATGAGCGAAGCGAAGTTTTATCTACCCTAATCCTCCCGAAACCAACGAGCAAAAACAAAACGAACAAAAAAGAAAAATATGAGCAAGATTGTAGAAGGCCTAAAGTACAGCGAAACCCACGAATGGGTAAAAGTAAATGGTGACATAGCTATCATCGGAGTGACAGACTTTGCCCAGAAAGAGATGGGAGAGATAACCTATGTAGACTGCCCCGACGTAGATGATGAGGTAGAGAAAGGCTCAGAGTTCGGAGCCCTGGAGAGTGTAAAGGCCGCCAGCGACCTCTTCAGCCCCGTAAGCGGAACCGTAACCGAGGTAAACGACGCCGTAGTGGATGACCCCAAGCTGGTCAACGACGACGCCTTTGAGAACTGGATCATCAAGGTACAGATGAGCGATGCATCAGAACTGGATGACCTGATGGACGCTGCCGCATACAAAGCATTTATCAAGGAGTGATGGCAGGTTTTCAGTATTTCCCGCATACAGACAGTGATATTCGCGCCATGCTTGACCGCATTGGCGTGAATAGTTTAGATGACCTGTATGCCGATGTCCCGCAGGACTGCCTCTACAAAGGAGAGTATGACCTGCCCGACGCCATGACCGAGCAGCAGGTAAGAGACTTCTTTGAAGGCCTTGCCGCCAAGAACCCCCGTCTCAAGGTATTTGCCGGAGCCGGAGCCTATGACCACTACACACCCGCCGTGATTCCCTACATCACGCAGCGCAGCGAGTTCATAACCGCCTACACTCCGTACCAGTGCGAGATATCGCAGGGCACGCTCCGTTACATATTCGAGTACCAGAGCATGATCTGCACTCTGACCGGAATGGATGTAAGCAACGCATCCATGTATGACGGCCCCACAGCCGCCGCCGAGGCCATGCGAATGATGGTAGCACAGGCCAAGAAAAAGAATACGGTGCTGGTATCAAACACCCTGCTGCCCCACGTAAGGGGAGTGATAGCCACCTACGCCAAGTACGCAGGAATAACCATTAAGGAGATAGCACAGGAGAACGGCCAGACCAACAAATCATCACTTGAGGCCCTGATTGCCCAGGGTGATGTGGCAGGCGCAATCATTCCGTCGGTAAACAGGTACGGAATAATAGAGAACCTGGAGGGAATGGCCGATGCCCTGCACGCCGATAAGGCAATGCTTACCGTATACTGCGACCCATCGGCCCTGGCAGTAGTGAAGACACCCGCCGAGTGGGGTGCCGATGTAGCAGTAGGCGACGGCCAGCCGCTGGGCATTCCGTTGTGCTACGGAGGCCCGTACGTGGGCTTCATGGCCTGCACCAAGGAGCATATGCGTAAACTGCCCGGCCGCATAGTAGGTGAGACAACCGATAAGGAGGGACGCCGCGCATTCGTGCTCACACTCCAGGCCCGCGAGCAGCATATCCGCCGCGAGAAAGCCACCAGCAACATCTGCTCAAACGAGAGCCTGATGGCGCTCTGGGTGACGGTATATCTGTCTCTGATGGGTCCCGAGGGCATGAAGCAGGTAAATGACTTGTGCTACCAGCGCGCCCATTACCTGTATGACAAGCTCCTTGCAACCGGACAGTTTGAGCCCGTATTCAAGGATGCCACCTTCCTGAAGGAGTTCGTCCTCAAGTCAAAGACTCCGGTCGCTGAACTCCAGAAGAAACTGGCCGATGCCGGATTCCTGGGCGCCCTTGAGACCGAGGATGGCTA
>DBYT01000051.1:3209-8399 GCA_002309915.1 Bacteroidales bacterium UBA1179
AACTTGTAAAAGCGCTCTGACTATGAAGTACTACGATAAACTGATATTCGAGTTAAGCAAGCAGGGCCGTACAGGTTACTCATTACCCCAGACCTGCAGCAAGTGCAAGGGCACAGAGGCAATACCCGCCGGACTGCTCCGTAGCAAAGCTCCTGAACTCCCCCAGGTAAGCGAGGTGGATGTAGTTCGTCACTACACCAACCTGAGCCAGATGAACTTTGGCGTGGATACCGGATTCTATCCTCTGGGCAGCTGCACCATGAAGTACAATCCCAAGATAAACGAGGAGATTGCCGCAATGCCCGCATTCGGCGGCATACATCCGTTGCAGAAGGATGTACCCGGAGTAGATGCCGTATATAAAGGTATAGACAGTGCGCTTGCCGCCATAACCGGCATGAAGCACTTTACATTCAAGCCCTGCGCCGGAGCACACGGAGAGCTAACGGGCCTGATGATAATACGCGAGTACCATATGTCACGCGGTGACGCCAAGCGTACCCGTATCATAGTGCCCGACAGCGCACACGGAACCAACCCCGCCAGCGCCGCCGTCTGCGGCCTGGATGTTGTGGTGGTTAAGTCAAACGCCAACGGTCTGGTCGATGTAGAGGACCTGAAACCTCTGCTGGACGATACCATTGCCGGCATAATGATGACCAACCCCAATACCCTGGGACTCTTTGAGAAGGATATCCGCCAGATTGCCGATCTGGTACATGCCGCAGGCGGTCTGCTCTACTATGACGGAGCCAACATGAACCCGCTCATAGGCACTGTACGTCCGGGCGATATGGGATTTGACGTAATGCATCTTAACCTGCACAAGTCATTCTCCACTCCTCACGGAGGCGGCGGTCCCGGCAGTGGTCCTGTAGGCGTATGTGACAAGCTGGTGCCGTTCCTGGGCGTGAACGTATCGGGATTTAACGGCAACTTTGGCGTTATACTGAGAGCCTACGCATATATCCTGATGCTGGGCCGTGAGAACGTGAAACTGTGCGGCAAACTGGCTACACTTGGTGCCAACTACATCAAGGAGTCACTCAAGGACTGCTACAAACTTCCCATACCTACCGTCTGCAAGCATGAGTTCGTATTTGACGGACTTATTAACGACGGCGCACGTGAGGGCAAGGAGGGTGCCGCAACCCTGGATGTAGCCAAGCGTCTGCTTGACTTCGGCTTCCACGCACCTACAATTTATTTCCCGCTGCTGTTCCATCAGGCCATAATGATTGAGCCTACCGAGACAGAGTCAAAGGAGACATTGGACGACTTTATCGATGTGATGCGCAAGATTGCCGCCGAGGCGGCACAGGATCCCGATATCCTGCACGGTGCACCTCACAACACACCCATATCACGTCCCGATGAGACCACAGCGGCACGTAACCCCATTCTTAAAATTCAGGACGAATGCGCTTGCTGATAATAGGAGCAGGCCCGGGCGGCTATGAGACCGCGGTCGAGGCCGCAAAACGTGGAATGGAAGTAACCCTCATTTCAGAAGGGCCGCTGGGCGGTACCTGTCTGAATGAGGGCTGCATCCCCACCAAGACCATGTGCCATTATGCCGAGCTCATTGAGCAGAACATCAAGGCCGGAATGAATTGCAGACCATCTGTAGTGACGATGGTTGAGCACAGACAAGCCGTAATGGAGCAGTTGCGCCGCGGAGTGGAGATGATGCTCAAGGGAGTTCAGGTAGTGCAGGGCAGAGCACAGTTCAAGGATGCCAAGACGGTAGTATGCAACGGCCAGGAGTTTACGGCCGATAAGATTATCATCGCTACCGGTTCCGTATCGGCCTCACTGCCAATACCCGGCGCTGAGAACTGCATCACATCCAAGGAGATTCTGGAACTCAGAAAGGTTCCGGAGAGTCTCTGCGTGATTGGCGGCGGTGTGATAGGTCTGGAGTTCGCATCCATATTCCGCAGCTTCGGAAGCCAGGTGACAGTGCTGGAGTACTGCCCCAACATACTACCGCGCTTTGATGTGGACCTGGCCAAACGACTCAAGCAGTCACTCTCCAAACGCGGTATCAATATCGAGGTACAGGCGCAGGTAACGCGCATCGACGGCAATACAGTAACATACCTGAAGAAGGATAAGGAGTTTACCGTACAGGCCGACAGGATACTGATGGCTGTGGGCCGACGCCCCAACACTGAAGGCCTGAACCTGGAGGCTGCAGGCATAGACTACACCCGCAAGGGAATCACGGTCAATGACCGCTTTGAGACATCGGTCCCGGGAATATACGCCGTGGGTGATGTTACGGGCGGTATCATGCTGGCTCACGCTGCAACCTATCAGGGACTGCATGCGCTGAACTGCATCTGCGGTCAGACAGACAGCATACGCTTTGACCTTATCCCCGCAGCGGTATTCACAATGCCTGAGGTTGCTACCATCGGCCTTACCGAGGAGCAGTGCAAGGAGCAGGAACTTGAAGTCCGATGCCTCAAGTCATTCTACCGCGCCAACGGAAAAGCCGTCTCAATGGACGAGACCGACGGCTACTGCAAAATCATAGTAGCATCAGACGGCAAAATCCTGGGAGCCCATCTGATGGGTGCTCATGCCTCAGATCTCATCCACGAAATAGCAGCGGTAATGAATCTGAATGGAAATATGGAACAACTCCAGAATGTAATACACGCACATCCAACTCTTAGTGAAGTACTTCAGACAGCTCTTCATAATTGAGAATTGAGAATTGAGAATTAATACGCAGTACCTGCGTTTAAAACCCGCGATATTAAAAAGGGCCCGGAAGAATTCCGAGCCCTTTTTATAATTCTCAATTCTCAATTCTCAATTCTCAATTTCTTAGAAGCCGCCGAAGCCGCCGCCGAAGCCGCCGCCACCAAAGCCGCCGCCGAAGTCACCGCCAAAGTCTCCCATCATCATCATTCCGCCGCCAAAGTTCATCTCACTTACCACGCAGCCCTTGGGAAGGGTGAAGAATGCGGGATCGACATCCTCGGCAATGAAGTTCTGAGCAGTCTGGCTTGTGGTAGCCCAGTCGCTCTCAGTTACGGTTGACAGAGGAATTCCCTCGTAAACGCATACTGTGATATTCTGTGTGAAACCCATCTGGTTGCTGGGGCTCATTGAGTACTTCTTGCAAGTAACACCTGCAACTACCTCCTCGCCAAGTTCCTTGATCTTGTTACGGCGAATGGTCTTCTTGTCCAGGTTCATCCAGTCAATTGTACCAAGCTGACCGATCTGGGCGCCGCCCATACCGAAACCGCCGCCAAAGCCGCCCATGCCACCGCCACGGCTGTTACGGCCGCCGCCGAATATAGGCATTGCAGTTGCAGTGTTCTCAAGTTCGTTGATGGTATAGGTTGTGTCACCTATTGCCACGGTACGAGTGATGTTATCTCCGTATTGGGTTATTCTGGCTGTCTTCTTTCCGTAGTCATCGAAATAGATCTGCTCCCTCATGTCGCTGGAGTTGAAGTTGTTAATTCTGGCCAGGAAAGTTGAGTCATTGAAAGCAGCAACACCGCCGCCGCCACCCATAGCAGCCATCTGTGAGAAATCAGGCATGTCACCCATATCGGATGTAACAGTGATAACTCCGGACTTAACGCCGAACAGAATCTCCTTAACCTCTTTTTTCTTTGCGCCTGCTGNNCATACTGCCATCATCAGGGCAGCCATAAAAATCTTTTTCATTGTCCTTATTTTGTTTTTGTTACTGTTTCAGTGTTGTCGTAATGAATATACGGCTCAAACTGAAAAGTTAAACGGACAATGTCAGAATAGTTTTGAAATAAGGTCGGGACGGCCGATGCGTCTTAATTCGGCAATAAGACGGTGACGCTGGGCGGGATCATACCAGAAAAAGAACTGGCGCTGGGCCTGCTTGTCGCGGTCGGTGCGAGCGGTGTAGACAGGCTGCATGGTGTAGGGATTTATACCCGTGTAGAATATCTCGGTGCTCAGGGTCATGGGGGTGGGCGTGAAATCCTGAATCTGCTCCAGTTTGAAATTGAGACGCTTGGTGATTATGGCAAGTTCGGCCATATCCTCCTCGCTGCAACCGGGATGGCTGCTTATAAAATAGGGAATAAGTTGCTGACGCAGACCGCACTCCTTGTTTATCTTGTCAAAAGTTTTCTTGAACTGCTCAAACTGAAGGAACGACGGCTTGCGCATAAGTGCCAGAACGGAGTCCGATGTGTGCTCGGGCGCCACCTTGAGTCGGCCGCTCACATGGCGGCTTATGAGTTCGCGTGAATAGTCCAGATGTGACTTGTCGGCCTTGGGGTCGGGGTCACGGTACTGCAGGATGTCATAGCGGATACCGCTTCCTATGCAGGTCTTCTTGATTCCGGGCACGCGGTCAGCATCCTTATATAGTTGTGTCAGGGCGGTCAGGTCAGTGCCCAGGTTGGGACAAACTTTGGGTGTGAGGCAGGTGGGGCGCTTGCAGTGCAGACATTTGTTCTTGTCGCGCCCGCCAGTACCGTACATATTGGCCGATGGTCCTCCCAGGTCCGATACATACCCTTTGAAATCCTCCATCTGGGTAATCTGGCGCAACTCCCTGAGTATGCTCTCACGGCTGCGGCTCACAATCTGCTTGCCCTGGTGGGCCGATATGGTGCAGAACGAACAGCCTCCGTAACATCCGCGGTGAATGGTCACCGAGTGGCGTATCATCTCATATGCCGGAATGCGCTTGCCGTTATAGCGGGGATGGGGCAGACGGGTATAGGGTAGGTCGTATATGGCGTCAAGTTCAGGAGTGGTGAGCGGAGGATAGGGCGGGTTTACCACAACATACTGCTTACCCGTGGGCTGTATGATGCGGTGTGCCTCAATCATGTTTGACTCCTCCTCGATGATGCGGAAGTTTGCCGCCTGGCTGCGCTTATCGGCCAGACACTGCTCGTGTGATGCCAGCAGTTTGTCGTTATCGGTTATGCCTCCCGGCACTTCTTTGGTCAGGAACGCAACCTGCTTCATTGTCAGGATATCCTGCGGGCGGCCTTCGTTAAGGGCATCGGCCAAATCGACGGTGACCTTCTCACCCATGCCGTAGGTCAGGAAATCGGCCCCGCTCAACTCAAGGATGTTAGGCATGAGCTTGTCCTGCCAGTAGTCGTAGTGGGTGAAACGGCGCAGCGAGGCCTCGATCCCGCCTATCACTACGGGCACATCGGG
>DBYT01000076.1 GCA_002309915.1 Bacteroidales bacterium UBA1179
TCACGCTGGAAGGTGGTCTCGAACAGATAACCTGAACCGATACCGATACCGAATGCAAGAACCTTCTCAAGAGCCTTGCCTGATGCATCCTGATATACTGCGTATGAGCTGTTCAGACCACGGCCCTCCAGGAACATGGTGCGGAGTGATGTACCTGAGCCCTTGGGAGCAACCATGATAACATCGATATCCTTGGGAGGAACAACGCCTGTGCGGTCGTTCCAGGTGATAGCGAAACCGTGTGAGAAGTAGAGAGTCTTGCCTGCGGTCAGGTAAGGCTTGATGTTGGGCCACTGCTGCATCTGAGCGGCATCGGACAGAAGCATGCAGATGATGGTACCCTTCTGGGCAGCCTCCTCGATTGAGAACAGAGTCTTGCCGGGAACCCAACCATCAGCAACAGCCTTCTCGTAAGTCTTGCCCTGACGCTGGCCAACGATTACGTTGAAACCGTTGTCGCGAAGGTTGCAAGCCTGTCCAGGACCCTGAACACCGTAACCGATAACTGCAATTGTCTCATTCTTGAGTATCTCGCGGGCTTTCTCCAGCGGGAACTCCTCACGTGTCATTACCTCTTCAATGACACCGCCGAAATTCATTTTCATAGTTTTGTTAGTTATGTTAGTTAAATACTCGTTTACTTCTTTCCGTATCTGGCTTCCATCTTGTCCAGATACTCGTTTACATGCTCAATGCGGGCGCGGGTGATAGCCACACGGCCTGAGCTTACGAACTGGAGCAGGCCGCCTTGGGCTGATAGTTCACGGTTCAGGGCTGTGATATCCTCGGTGCGTCCGGTCTTCTCGATTACTGAGAAGGTTGAGTTGACCTCAATCAGCTTGGCGCCGTAGCGGCGTATGATCTTGGACATCTCGGGGTTCTCGGTGAGCACGCTGGTGACAACCTTGTAGAGGGCTACCTCCTGCATGAATATCTCATCATCGGTAAAGTACTGGCACTGCAGCACATCGACCTTCTTCTCAATCTGGTCCACAATCTTGACGATGGTCTCGGCATCGGCCCATGCGGTGATGGTATAGCGGTGAACGCCGGGTATTGATGAGGCCGATACGTTCAGACTCTCAATGTTGACCTGACGGCGTGTGAACACTGCGGTAACCTGGTTCAGGATACCGGCGATGTTCTCAGAGTGAACTATAAGTGTATAAAGTTTCTTCTCGTTCTCCATATCTTTAGTCTATGCTAAAAATCATCTTGTCCACCGGACTGCCCGGCTTGATCATAGGCATAACGTTCTCCTCTTCCATGACGGCTGTCTCAAGCAGGAATGCGCCTTTGGTCTTGAGCATCTCGGCCACAGCGTCCTTAAGCTCCTTGCGGTCTGTTACCAGACGGTAGGGGATACCGTATGCGGCTGCTATCTTGCTGTAATCGGGGTTCATCATGTGGGTGCATGAGTATCGGCTCTGGAACATCATCTGCTGCCACTGACGTACGTTACCCAGATAGGTGTTGTTCATCAGAATCATCTTGACCGGAGCCTGTGTCTGCATTATTGTGCCCAGTTCCTGGATGTTCATCTGGAAACCGCCGTCACCCATGAATGCCAGGATGGTACGCTGGGGAGCACCGAATGTGGCGCCTATGGCAGCGGGCATGCAGAATCCCATTGTACCCAGACCGCCCGATGTCACTATGCTGCGCGGTGAGCGGTATCTGAAATAACGTGATGAGAACATCTGGTTAAGACCTACGTCATTTACCAGGACTGCATCGGCGGGAGCTGCATCGCTTACGGCTGTAACAACCTCACCCATCTTTATGGGGCCTGATGCAGGATGTATGGCGCCGTCTATAACCTTGTCATACTCCTCCTTGTCAAGCGGACGGAAACTCTCAATCCACTCTTTGTGGTCGGCCTTGGCCATACGCTCGGTTATGAGTTTGAGGGTAAGGCGGCAGTCGCCAAGTACGGTTACATCGGGCTTTACGTTCTTGCCGAACTCGGACTTGTCTATATCCAGGTGTATGATTTTGGCCTGCTTGGCATATGTATCCAATGTGCCGGTTACGCGGTCGTCAAAACGCATGCCGACTGCAATCAGCACATCGCACTCATTGGTCTTTACGTTGGGTGCCAGGTTGCCGTGCATTCCCAGCATACCCATGTTGAGCGGGTGGTCACTGGGCAGTGCAGCCAGCCCCAGAAGGGTACGGGCAGCCGGCAGGTTACCTTTTTCTATGAAAGCAGCCAGTTCCTTTTCGGCATTACCCAGTTCTACGCCGTGACCTACAAGAACAAGCGGCTTCTTTGCACTGTCAATAAGACGTACCGCATCGTTTATCTGGCTCTCGATAGGATCGGGGGCGGGTATGTAACTGCGTACGTAGTCTATCTTGGCGGGCTTGAAATCTATCTGCTGCATCTGGGCGGTCTTGGTAAAGTCAAGCACTACGGGACCCGGACGGCCTGAGCCTGCAATATAGAATGCGCGTGCCACTGCCCAGGCAATATCCTCGGCGCGGCGTATCTGATAACTCCACTTGGTGATAGGCTGGGTTACGCCTACCAGGTCAATCTCCTGGAATGCGTCGGTGCCAAGGGCATCGGTCCCTACCTGTCCGGCAATTACAACGATGGGGGTGCTGTCAAGCATGGCATCGCTGATACCGGTTATGGTGTTGGTGGCACCCGGTCCGCTGGTCACGATGGCCACACCTGTACGGCCCGATACGCGGGCATAACCCTGTGCAGCGTGTGTGGCACCCTGCTCGTGGCGTACCAGTATCTGTTTGAGGTCCGTGCGGTGACCGTAAAGTGCGTCGAACACCTTTATTATTGAGCCGCCGGGATATGCGAAGACTGTGTCAACCTTCTCGGCAATCAATGCCTGAAGCATCGCTTCGGCTCCTGTTATTGTATTGTTCATAGTCATCTTATTCAATTATTCTGACACCTCCCTTATCGGCCGAGCTTACCATGTTGGCATAAGCCTTGAGGCTCTTGGCTACAACACGCTTGCGGGTGAGCGGACGCATGGGGCGGGCTGCAAGTTCTGCATCGCTCAGGCGTACGTTTATGCTGCGTGCGGGTATGTCGATATCAATTATGTCACCGTCCAGCACTTTGCCTATGGCACCGCCGTTGGCAGCCTCAGGTGATATGTGGCCGATACTAAGACCCGATGTGCCGCCGCTGAAACGGCCGTCGGTTATCAGGGCGCAAGCCTTACCCAGGTGACGTGACTTGATATAAGAGGTGGGGTAGAGCATCTCCTGCATTCCGGGACCTCCCTTGGGGCCCTCATG
>DBYT01000084.1 GCA_002309915.1 Bacteroidales bacterium UBA1179
GAGCGCGAGAGCGGCAACATCTCAGTACCTGAGGTTGCAGCACCCAACGGCAAGAAGATCGCAGTCATCGGCTCAGGTCCTTCAGGACTCTCATTCGCAGGTGATATGGCCAAGCTTGGTTATGATGTAACCGTATTCGAGGCTCTGCATGAGATCGGCGGTGTGCTCAAGTACGGTATCCCCGAGTTCCGTCTGCCCAACAAGATCGTTGACGTTGAGATTGAGAACCTTGAGAAGATGGGTGTCAAGTTCGTAAAGGACTGCATCGTAGGCAAGACCATCAAGGTAAGCGAGCTTGAGGCTGAAGGTTACAAGGGCATATTCGTAGGCTCAGGTGCCGGTCTGCCCAACTTCATGAACATTGAGGGTGAGAACCTTATCAATATAATGTCATCAAACGAGTACCTGACCCGCGTCAACCTGATGGATGCCGCAAGCAAGGAGTCCGATACCCCCGTAACTTTCGGTAAGAAGATGATGATAGTAGGTGGCGGTAACACCGCTATGGACTCTGTCCGCACCGCACTGCGTCTGGGTGCCGAGCGCGCCATGATCGTTTACCGTCGTTCAGAGGAGGAGATGCCCGCACGTCTTGAGGAGGTTAAGCACGCCAAGGAGGAAGGTGTAGAGTTCATGACCCTGCACAACCCCATCCGCTATATCGGCGACGAGAACGGTCGCGTTAAGCAGGCTGTCCTTGAGAAGATGGAGCTCGGAGAGCCCGATGCAAGCGGCCGCCGCAGCCCGGTTCCCACCGGCGAGACCATCACAGTTGATGTAGATATGGTAATCGTTGCAGTAGGTGTATCACCCAACCCCATCGTACCCAAGTCAATCGAGGGCTTGGAGCTGGGCCGCAAGAACACCATCGCCGTAAACGACAACATGCAGTCATCCATCCCCACAATCTTTGCAGGTGGTGACATCGTCCGTGGCGGTGCTACCGTAATCCTGGCTATGGGTGACGGCCGCCGCGCTGCCGCCTCCATGCACGCAGAACTTTCAAAGTGAAAATTGAAAATTGAAAATTGAAAATTGAAAAACGCTCGGAGGTTTCCGGGCGTTTTTTTATTTCAAAAAAGCGAAGAAGACTGCTATTACCAGGAAGACGAAGGATACCAGATGGTTCCAGTGGAGGCTCTGGGTTTTGAAGCAGAGAGTCAGGATGAGTGAGAATACTATCAGTGAGACGCACTCCTGGATGACCTTGAGCTGAACCAGGTTGAACGGGCCGCCGTTGATATCGGACCCCAGGCGGTTGGCGGGAACCATGAAGCAGTACTCAAACAGAGCAAGGCCCCAGGATGCCAGTATAATAAGGATAAGAGGCCAGTCAGTGCTGATCTTCATCTCCTGAAGCTTAAGGTTTCCGTACCATGCAAAAGTCATGAAAATGTTGGACACAACCAGAAGTAAAACGGTCCCAATTCCTCTCATATTGATCCGTATTTTGAATTACGGGCGCAAAAGTAGCAAATAATTACATATCTTTGACCCTATGAAACGCATCAAACTACTCATCATATCTGCATTGATCTGCGTTTTATCGAACGCTCAAACTCTGCAGCAGGGCCGCAACTATTTCTTACAAGGAGACTATGTAAAGGCCAAGCCCATCATGCTCAAGTACCTCAAGCAGAAACCCGATGACGCCAGCCGCAACTACTGGTACGGAATATGCTGCATGGAGACGGGCGAGAAGGACAAAGCCATACCCTATCTGGAGAAGGCCGCAGCAAAGAAGATACTCAAAGCCTATCGGGCATTGGCGCAATACTACGAGGACCGCGAAGACTATCAGCCCGCAATCACAAACTATGAGGCGTTCGTAAAAGGGATATCGGCCGATAAGGAACTCCACGACATCGCACTTGAGGACAGCCTGACCAGGGCCGCCGACAGTCTCAAAGTGCTTTTCCGCATGCTGCGTAACACCAGCCGCGTCTGCTTTATCGACAGTTTCCGGATAAGCAAGGACCAGCTGTTCAGCACCTACATCATTGGTGAATCCACCGGTTCGTTCTACCTCTCATCGGACTTCTTTGACGATGACAGCGAGGGCGAGGTTTTCCTCCCTGAAACCGGACAGAACATACTCTACAGCCGCATGAATGCGCTGGGTCAGTTCCGATTCTACACCAAGTACAAGAGTTTTGACCGTTGGACCGATGAGACCCAGGTGAGCGGACTTGAAACCGACGGCGACCTGCGTTACCCTTTCCTGCAGAACGACGGCGTAACCATCTATTACGCAGCCACAGGAAGCGAATCCATGGGCGGCCTTGACATATTCGTATCACGTTACAGCACCGCCACCGGCAAGTACCTCAAGCCCGAGAACATAGGCATGCCGTTCAACTCTCAGGCCAATGACTACCTCTACGTGATTGACGAGGACAACAACCTGGGCTGGTTCGCCACTGACCGACGCCAGCCAGAGGACACCGTATGCGTCTACGTATTCATACCCAACGACCACTATCCCAAGTACAACTACGAGGATGGCGACACTCTGGCCATACACCGCGCCGCCCGTCTTGCATCCATCTCCGAAACGCAGTATGACCTCATGTCGGTCCGTGCTGCCCGCCAGCGTCTTACGCTGCTGCGTTACGAGTTGGCCGGAAAGAAAGAACAGGGCTCATTCACATACATAATCGACGACGTTACCACCTACCATAAACTGGATGACTTCAAGTGTTCAGATGCAGCAAGCATGTTCCAGCGCTGGACAGAGTTGAAGGAGCAGTATGAGGCTGACCTGACCAGACTGAACCGGATGCGTGACGAATACGCCGAAGGCTCACGTATGGAGAAACAGCGCCTGACAAACCAGATACTGGAGTTTGAGCAGAAGGTCCTTGAGACCGAGACTCAGGTCATAAAGATGGAAAACGATATCCGCACCACCGAGATTAACTACCTAAACCGATAAGCCTATGAGTACCTACTTTGCACCATCCGAACTTATCATAAACGATGACGGTTCCTGCTTCCACCTGCACCTTAAACCGGAGCAGCTGGCCGATAAGGTAATACTTGTAGGCGATCCCGGACGTGTGGACACCATCGCAAAGTTGTTCGACAGCATTGAATGCGCCGTAAGCAACCGCGAGTTCCGCACCGCAACCGGCACGTATAAAGGCAAGCGCATCACCGTTCAGTCCACAGGCATAGGCTGTGACAATATCGATATCGTCATCAACGAGCTTGACACCCTTGCCAATATAGACTACGCAACCCGCACCGAGAAGCCCAATCACCGCACACTCGACATAGTACGCATAGGCACCTGCGGAGGCCTGCAGCCCTACACCCCGCTGGGAACATACCTCTGCTCGGTCAAGAGCATCGGCTTTGACGGACTGCTTAATTTCTATGCCGGCCGCGACACTGTTTGCGACCTTGATTTTGAGCGTGCCTTCATAGCCCACATGGAGTGGTCCACCAAGAAGGGTGCCCCCTACGTAGCCAATGCTGATCCCGACCTGCTTAAACGTATTATGGCCGATGACGACAGGATGGTACCCGGCGTAACCATAGCCTGCAACGGATTCTACGGACCGCAGGGACGTGTGCTGCGCGCCCCATTGGCCGACCCCAATCAGAACGCCAAGGTTGAGAGTTTTGAGTACAAGGGCATGAAGATTACCAACTTTGAGATGGAGAGCTCGGCCGTAGCCGGCCTGTCCGCACTGTTGGGACACCGCGCCATGACCGTCTGCATGGTCATAGCCAACCGCTACGCCAAAGAGATGAACACAGACTACAAGCCCCTCATGAAGGAGCTTATAATCCGTATCCTTGACCGCATCTAAGTGACAGTAAACGACGATACAATCTGCGCTGTAGCCACCCGCCCCGGTGGAGCACTTGGCATTGTCCGTGTATCGGGCCCCGAAGCCATACGCCTGACAGACAGCATCTTCAGGGCTGCATCCGGACATCCGCTTGCCAGCGCTGCCCCCTACACCCTGAGTTTCGGACAGATAGTTGACGGTACGGGTGCTATAATCGATGAGGTACTCATAAGCGTCTTCCGCGCCCCCCACTCCTTCACCGGACAGGACAGCACCGAGATATCGTGCCACGGATCAGCCTACATACTTGAGCAGGTATGCCGTCTGCTCCTTGAAGCCGGATGCCGCCAGGCCAGTCCGGGCGAGTTCACCCAGCGCGCATTCCTGAACGGCAAGATGGACCTGAGCCAGGCCGAGGCAGTGGCCGACCTGATTGCATCGGGCAACCGCGCCACCCACCGCATAGCCATGAGCCAACTCAAAGGTCATTTCTCATCGGAACTCTCAGTACTCAGGGACCAGCTGCTCAACCTAACCTCACTGCTGGAACTTGAACTGGACTTTGCCGATCATGAGGAACTTGAGTTTGCTGACCGCACAGAACTGCTCACACTTGCACAGAGGGCCGATGACCGCATAACCGAGCTCGCCCGCTCCTTCAAGACCGGACAGGCCCTGAAACAGGGCATCCCAGTGGCAATTGTGGGCAAGACCAACGTAGGCAAATCAACCCTCCT
>DBYT01000017.1:0-3361 GCA_002309915.1 Bacteroidales bacterium UBA1179
GTGTCGGACAGTTTTACGCAGCGGTAGACGTGCTGGCGGGGGTTCACCTGGAAGGTCTTGAGTTTCATTACGATGTTCAGAGGCGCCACGGTACCTACATCATTGGTGAGGTTGGTGCCTATACCGAACGATACCCTTATCCTGCCCTCAAAGTACTTCTGGATGGCCAGGGCACGGTCAAAGTCAAGAGCGTCGCTGAACACTATTGACTTGGTCATGGGGTCTATGTGATAAGACTCGTATTTGGCTATAATCTTGTCACCGAACTCAAACGGATCGCCGCTGTCATGACGTACGCCGTCATAGAGTTTGGCCATATCCAGTGAGAAGTTACGCAGGAATACGCGGGTGGTAAAGCAGTCAGGCAGCATGGTGCCCATGTTTCCGCCGAATATCTCGGCCCAGTGGCGCATCACGTAGTAGTTTGCCTCTTTGGGGCCCATGAATGCGGCTGTGGCCATCATAAGTTCATGAGCCATAGTGCCGATAGGCTTAAGATCCGGACGGATTGACTGGTATTTCATGGCAAAGTATACTGTCGATGAGCCGATGAAATACTTTGCGTGACGTGTCAGATACTCGGTGACATGGTCCTCAACCTCATGGGAATAACGGCGGCGCATACCAAAGTTGGCAAACTTGAGCTTGTTCTCATTTGATAAGGCAACCTTCTTTTCCAACTGCTTGTCAATGAAATCCCAATCGGGCTCAGTCTTCTCAAAGGTCCTGTAATATACCTCCGATACTGTGCTCAGAATGGGAATCTCATATAACGTAACCTTGTAGATAAGGTCTTTTGCCTCAATGTGCAGGTGGCCCTCGTCATCAAGTGAGATGTCGATTATATCGGCATTGAACCTGAATCCTTTGAGCCACTCAAAATAGCACTGAGGTATGAAATATATATTAGAGAGGCACCAGTTGAACTCCTGATCCGTAAGGGCAAGTGTCTCCAGTTTCTTGAACTCCTTGCGCAAAAGATCCACAAAATCCTGTGTAAACTTCTGGCCGTTGCGGTCAGTGAAACTGAATGTGCCTATACCCTCGGGAGTGGTCCGTTGGTAATAGTATGACATGGAGAATTTGTAGAGGTCATTCTCCAGCATACTGATTACAGTAGTGCTCTCCATAAAATCCTTATTTATAAATCTTTATATTGTTTTCGTTCATGTAGGTAACCAGGGGNNTCGTTGCTCTCGATTGATGCTACGCCCTCCAGGTAAACTGACAGTTCAAAACCTACCTCCTTGCTCAGACGAACCAGGTTCTTGAGTGTCTCCAGAACGCAGTACTCGGCAGCGATACCGCATACTACAACCTTGTCACCCTTTACGAACAGGTCCTGATCATCGGCCTTGGTGTTCTCAAACTGACCGTACTCCTCCTTGTCCTGAGCCTGGCCCTTGGGAAGGAAACGAATATTGTCAATGTTCAGGTTGTCCAGAATGCCGTCAGGAAGTGCTGCACCAACGGTATAGCGCACGCAGTGCTGCGGCCAGATACCGCCGTTGGCCTTGAATGAGCAGTGGTTCCATGGGTGCCAGTCAAGTGTGAAATAGACTCTGTCAAATGCTGTGAGCTTGGACTTGATGGGCTCAACAACGCGGGTACCGTCGGTTGCGGGAAGGTTTCCGTCAATGAAATCCTTCTGGAGGTCAACCACTACCATAATGTTTGCGGGTTCACGGTCTGTCATTACTTTCTGTGTTTTGTTTTCTGTGCAAGCCACCATAGCCATAACCATGGCTGCTGCGGCAAAAATCTTTAATGCTTTCATTTCAATAACAAATAACAAATCATTTCAAGGCGCAAAGGTAGCGGTTTTTTTTGACGTAGTCAAAAGTACCCCTATCTTTGACTCATTCCCTCATAGAATTTCTCCTGCAACTGCTTGGCGACGGCATTGTCGGGATTAAGNNAGGGCCTTTTCATAGTTGCGCATCACATCCAGATAGTATTTCTGTCCGTTCTTGGCGGGATCCTGTACTATGCGGACCATGTAGAAAAATCCTTTCATTGTGCATATGTCCGACTCATCGGCCCCTGTAAGTTCATCCATCTTCTTTATGGCATGTTCTGCCTCGGCCATAAGGGTCTCGGTCTGCTCGTCATGGGGATTCGTGACGGCATAGTTAAGACTCTGCAGAGCTGTGTAATACTTTGGCGCAAGGCTGTCGGGATACATCGCATCGATGCGCTTGAGTTCTGCTACACAGTTGGTTACTGACTCGGCAGTAGGTTCCTGGACCTTGGCCATTGACTTGCCTATCAGGGCCATCATTTGGTTCTGGGCGTTGCACACACTGATAACTGCCATAAATACAATGGCTAACACACTTTTCTTAGAAATTAGAGATGTCATAAGCTTTATTGTTTTTAAGTGATATGAATATTCCAAAGTAGATGAAACTGTCACGGCTTGAGGTAACCTGTGATCCGTCCGGATCTATGCGGTATACGTTCTTGCGACCTGTAATGTTATTCACTGATCCATAGATGATTACCTTGGGATGTGCCAGATATGTCACATTGGCGTCAATGCTATTGTAGAAGGGAGTCTTACCGGCCTTGTATTGACGTCCGCTGGCATAAGACTCAGCCATACCGACTACGAACTTTCCGAATGCGTACTTAGCCTGCAGGCGCAGGTTATGGCGGGAGGCGTATTCAGGGGCTCTGGGAGCATCAAAATCCAGGTAAAGACGCTCAGAGTTATTGTATGAATATGAGGCACTTAATGTCAGATTGCTCAACAAGGAGCAGTCCTCGGCAAAGATGTCCAGACCACTGCTTTTTCCGTAACCGTTTGAGGTGTAGAATCCATCTTCCAGCAGAGGCAGATTGTGGTACCTCTTGTAGTACGGCTCAACCTTGACCAGAGTCTGACCGTTGCTGTACTGGAAACTCATGATTGCATGGTCGGCGGTAGTCTGGCGCAGCCCCTTCCGGCCTCTCGCAATGTAGTCATCCTCAGCGCATTGGCTGTATCGGCCAAACATTACCGATGCCTGGAAATTATCTCCCGGGAAACAGCTCAGAGTTGCCCTGGGCATAAGCATCCACTGGCCGCTGTAACTCACGTACTCATCCCTGAGAGATGCCGTAAGGAACACTCGCGGAAAGAGTCTTACCTGAGCATCCAGATATGCAGCAGCAGTATTATAATCAAGGTCATAACCATCATTGTTGTAACGTTTTACACTGCTTCTGATATAGTCCTCCATTCCGGCCGATAACTTCAAGGCCGATGTAAAACTGCGGCGTACCCCACCCTTAAGATGAATCTCTCCGCGTACATTATGATATCTGTCACCCTGAACCAGAGCACCGTCAACATCGTTCATGACCCATGATCCGGCCA
>DBYT01000017.1:3475-7348 GCA_002309915.1 Bacteroidales bacterium UBA1179
GCATAACTCTTCAGAGTGCCCCAGGATGAGATTTCAGCCTTGTACTGGGCCTCGCCCGACAGTTTTCCGTAAGGACGTGTCCAGTCGGCCCGGTCCGGAAACAGCTTGTTGTAGAGTTCCAGTCCGGTATAATCGGCATTGAATGAGAGGCTGCTCCTGTCAAACGCCTTGGTTCCGCCCAGGTTCCAGTCCACAAGCGATGCGCTTACACCCAGTTTATCAGCCGTAGCGGCATCGGTAGTCTCCATTGGCAGGACCGATGACAGTGCCTGACCGTACTCGCCGCTGTAACCGCCAAGCGAGAAACTCATTCCCTTGAACAGGAACGGCGAGAAACGCCCTCTGTTGGTCTGTCCCTCAACATTCGTGCTGTAAGGCACCAGAACGTGCATTCCGTTTATAAAGGTCTGGCACTCATTGCTCTCGCCTCCCCTGACGTACAGTTTGCCGTTCTCGGACACCTTCTGGGTTCCCGGAAGCATCTGCAGCGCAGCCACAATGTCACCGCATGAATTGGCCGACATAACCACATCCAGCGCATCCAATGACTTGAACTGGTCAAGTTTGCCAATTCTGAACGAACTGGCCGATATGCACACCTCATCAATAGAAAGCGGCTTCTCACGCAGCGTGATCTCAACATACGCAAGTTCTGAGGCATCGGCCGTAACCTTATACTCGTCATATCCCAGGAATGAGGCGCAAAGGGTAACCTGCCCCTCCTCATCGGTGGAGAATGAGAACATGCCGTCGGTATCGGTCATACCTCCGTCTATAGTTCCTACTATATAGACATTAACACCCGGAAGCGGTTCGTACTCGTCACAAACCTTTCCCTTAATCTCCGTCTGTGCGGAAGCGTTACATACGCAAGCCAGCACAAGAATCAAATGCAGCAATCGTTTTTCCATGCCGCAAAAATGATAATAGGAAATTTGCCAGCCAAATTCCGCTGACAGACAGCTAGGATTGAGGACGAACAACTAGGAGTCCGGACGAACGGAGAGCCGGAAAGGACGAAATACTAAGAGATAAATGACTTAAGTTTGCCCACGAAAGAGCGTGAAACAGGCACTGTGGCAAGCCCGCCGCCCAGTTCCATGGTATAGCCGTTGGAGTTTCCGTAAGCCTTGGTGATGTTGTTCAGATTCACCACGAACGAGCGGTGACACTGGAAAATGTTGTCGTATTCACCCAGGTCGCCGAGAACTGCCGTAAGTGAAGTCTGCAGTTCAGCCTTCTTGAGTTTCCCGTCCAGCAGATATCCCACAACCACGTTGTTTTTCTGAGCCTCAATGTACAGCAGGTCGTTAATGGGCACCGTGACGTCGTTTCCGCGCACACGGGTGTCATGGATTGTGACCGATATGCCCGTCTGCTCATCGGTAGTCTTGTCCAGAAGGTCGTTCAACCTGCCGCGCAGGTAACGCTGATACGACAGGAATGTTGAGAAAACAGATATGAAAATGCCTATGATGAATGTCCAGTTAACGAACATCAGGAACAGGTCAAACCTCAAGGGATAATGGAATAATGCAGTGAACAGCAGGAAATTACATATTCCTATAAAAAGTATCATAGTAAATATGCTCAGTATCTCATGCCATACCCGCCAGGTACGGACACGCTTTTGTACCGGCATTGATACCAGATACCCGAAAACAAAGCAGCATGCGAATGTCAGGCTTCCGAATGCCAGCGCAATAAGCAGTTTGTTGCCCGGAAATGCGCTCAGGCCGAACGGCTGCAGCAGATACAGTATCATAAATACAATGACACAGTATATCAGGCAATCCTTGATCCAGTTGCCACCCCTTTGAAACGGATATTTTCGATTGAGAAAGGACATACTCTACGGTTCACCGATACATTGCAAAAGTAGCAATTATGGCCCAAAAGTACTATATTTGTCTTCAGAAAGAAACAATATAGTATGAACAAATCAATAATCGCAGCTGCTTTTGCAGCCATCGTGTGTATGTCGTGCAGTGAAAACAGAACCAATCCTCTCCTGGAGGAAAGCAAGTTGCCGTATGGTGCAGTAGAGTTTGACAGGATTCAGTCAACAGATTATATGCCCGCCTTCGAGGAGGGGTTGCGCCAGTTAAAAGCCAATATAGATGCCGCCGCAGCATGTGCCGATGCCCCCACGTTTGAAAACACCATAGAGCCGCTGGAGTCATGCGACAGGCTCTTTGGAAACGTAGGACGCGTTTTTTACAACCTTATGGAGACCGATGCCGACGACATCATGCATGAGACCGAGGAGAAGGCCATCCCCATGGAGAACGAGGCCAATTCATATATTTTCATGAACGAGGCTATATTCAAGAGAATCAAAGAGTTATATGACAATATCGACAATATCGGACTTACCGTAGAGCAGAAAGAGGTACTCAAGAAATACTATCGCCGTTTCGTGACCGGCGGTGCCCTGCTTAACGAGCAGGAAAAGGCCCGTTTCGTGGAGATCCAGAACCGCATGGGTGAGCTCCGCATCAAGTTTGCCAACAACAATCTGGACGAGAGCAACGCCTACGTTCTCAACGTGACCGATATCAACCGCCTGAAAGGTCTGCCTCAGGATCAGTTGGAGGCTGCAGCTGCCCGTGCCAAGGAGAAAGGCCTTGAAGGATGGGCATTCAACGTGCAGAAACCCTGTTGGATACCTTTCCTGCAGTTCTGCCAGGACCGCGACCTGCGTGAGCAGATGTACAAGGCATACTACAGCCGCGGCAACAACAATAACGAGTTTGACAACAAAGCCATCATAAAGGAGACACTCCAGCTGCGTCTTGAACTGGCTAATCTGCTTGGTTATGAGACATTTGCCGACCTTATGCTCGAGGACCGCATGGCCAAGACCCCGCAGGCTGCCTATGACCTGCTCATGGAAATCTGGAAATACGCCGTTCCGCAGGCCAAGCGCGAGCGTGACGAGATGCAGAAGATCATCGATGCCGAGGGCGGCAAATTCAAACTGGCCGCATGGGACTGGTGGTACTACGCCGAGAAGCTGCGCAAGCAGAAATATGACCTGGACGAGTCACAGCTCATGCCCTACTTCAGCCTTGACAACGTACGCAAGGGCTCATTCATGGTAGCCGAGACCCTGTTCGGCATCAAGTTCAAGAAGGTCGATAACCTGCCCGTTTACAACCCCTCAGTTGAGACCTGGGAGTGCCTGGATGCCGACGGCAGCCACCTGGCTTACTTCTACACCGACTGCTTTGTACGCGCAACAAAGCGTCAGGGAGCATGGATGACCAATTTCACCGGCCAGTACAACTATGCAGGCCAGAACCAGCGTCCCACCATCGTGAACGTCTGCAATTTCTCTGTGCCTACCGATACCCTTCCCAGTCTGCTGTCAATCGATGACGCCCGCACGGTATTCCATGAGTTCGGACACGCCCTTCACGGAATGCTCACACAGTGCCACTATCCTACCGTCAGCGGCACGGCAACCCCCAATGACTTTGTAGAGATGTGCTCACAGATCATGGAGCACTGGGCCATAGATCCCTCAATATTAAAGCAGTACGCATTCCACTACAAGACAGGAGAGCCTATCCCCGACGCTCTTATTGAGAAGATGCAGAACGCCGGCCATTTCAATACCGGATTCGAGACCGTAGAACTTGTTGGAGCCGCCCTGCTGGATATGGAGTACCACATGCTCAAGGATTACACGGACTTTGATGACCAGAAGTTTGAGGATGAGATATCGGCCAAACTGGGTATGATACCTGAGATTGAATACCGCTACCGCGGCACATTCTTCAACCACATATTCAATAACGACTATTGCGCAGGCTATTACAGTTACCTCTGGGCCGAGGTTCTGGACTGCGACGCCTTCCAGTGCTTCAA
>DBYT01000017.1:7505-7843 GCA_002309915.1 Bacteroidales bacterium UBA1179
CTGATCATTGCGACCGTATGCGCCGCAATGTTCTCTGTTGCGTTCAAGATATTTCATCGCAAGAACATCGATTCACATCAGGCAATATTCTTCAATTACCTGACAGCCTTTGTGATGGGTCTGCTGTTCTCACTTCACGGTGAGGTTGTTGTCAACCCCCTCAAAGCCAGTTGGCTGGTGCCCGTAATCATACTGGGATTCATTTTCATGGCCGGCATGGTTCTGCTCTCTGAATCCACCCGTCGCGTAGGTGTAGCCATCTCCACAGTATGCAGTCGTGCATCGATGGTAATACCCATCATCGTATCTTATCTGATGATCCAGGGCAGTGACAAGCC
>DBYT01000075.1:0-432 GCA_002309915.1 Bacteroidales bacterium UBA1179
TCAAATGTGTTGGCTATCAGGATGATCCTGTTTACGACCGATGAAGCAATGAGTTTCAGGACCTCATCGGGGTCATAATCCTCAATGTAACGGGCCTCACGCAATGCCGCATCGGCCGATGCGCCTCCAAACTGCAGCACCCAGAGGTTGTGGATTGAGACATCCTCGCCTGTGGCTTCATCGGCCACGTATGCCCCTTTGGTCACAGGAGTGAAACTTATCTCCGGCTCAACCGTGAGATTGAGACGGACATAAGCCTCACCCTGCACCAGCGGAATATCAATACGGTCTTGGCATGCCGTTACAAGCAGCATGACAAAGACCAGTATCGTATTCAGCATCCTCCTCATAATATCATCATATCGTTGCGGTTCCACCATCCTGTTCAATCCAGTCGCCGGCAGTGGTTACAGTGAAAGTATCCGTTACCGG
>DBYT01000075.1:536-9371 GCA_002309915.1 Bacteroidales bacterium UBA1179
ATAGAACGGCACAGAGACCTTGCTGTCATCGGCCATCGTCAGGAGCAGACGCGGTATTGAATAGACATAATGGTACTCTTCGTCACGCTTCACGTAGTTCAGGGCAAAGAGATGATAATCAGTGACTATCGTGGTAGCAGCCTCACCGTTTATAAGGTCAAGAACGGGATTGGCATCAGAGTACAGGACCTCGCCCACCGCATCCACAGTCATATTCTCAATACTGTCCGTAGCCAGATTGAACTTGGCGTCCTGGTAAAAATCCATTATCTCAATCTTCTTTATGTGGACCGATGCCAGATCCTCGCCGCACTGCATCTTGACTGTAACCTTGGCCCTGCGGTCAGTCAGTTTGTTGTCCTCCGGGAACTGATAGACATACTTGCGGTTCATATGGTTACCGTTAACCGTAACCTGTACCTGATGGCTTATATAGAGTCCGTCACCGCTGCGGGTCAGGNNGCAAGCACATGCCAGTTGGGAGCAACGGCCGGCGATACCACTGTCAGCTGGAACGAATTGACGCCGCTCGGTACATTGGCGCGCAGTCCGTAACGGCTGTCATCGGCCATCCATACGCCCGATGCATCCACCTGACACGGGGTCATCCAGGCCTTTGCATCTTTCTGACGGTAACTGCCGTGCAGACCCGTATAGATCTTGGATTCCCTGTTAAGCAGCAGAGTCATGAAGGTATCATCAGAGGGTGAACCCGCCTTGGTGAAAGCGGGGAACTCGAACTCCACCTCTCCCTGATATTCATCATGGATATCCTGCCTGCCGCATCCGGTAAGGATGAGTGCCAGAGTCATTAATATGTATCCAAATCTTCTCATCTTTCAGGTTAAGGTTCGGTATAGGAGACGCAGCGCACAGGCCACAACGTATTCATATTATTGGAGCCCGATGCCGTATAAAAAGCAGTCGATGGCTGACTGCGTTCATTGGACCATAAGTTTATACCGGTTGCCAACGTATAGGTACTACTGGCTCCGCCGTTTGCTGTACCTCCTGACCAGGGCTGGTAAATCACAGCACCGTTAGGCAGAGTATTTACACGCAACTCAATGGCAAAGGCTTTTGAGCCGATAGGATAATCAACGCTGACTGTTCCGGCAGGAAAACTGATGCTGCCTCTTGGAGCTACGCGCCAACCCTCAGGACACGGGTCAAACATACTCTTGGTGTTAAGGTCCGGAGTTCTGGCCTGGGTCTTGAAATAACCCAGTCTGGTGTCACCCCAGTTACCGGCATAGTCATAACGTCTGCCTTCATCGTCAGTTTCAGCACCCACCCAGTTGGGAATCAACAGCATCGTTTCCGGATGGTATATCGAATACCTCATTCGCTCCGTTACGCCTTCTGCCTCCAGATGAGTTCCCATCTTAAACGGCAACACCGCTGCATCATTGTAACGGTTATAAATATAGACGCCCTGTGTACCCGAACCTCCGCCATTCATACCAGTAGCATAAAAGAAAGGATCCTTACGTCCCTGCTGGTAGTACAGAGTGCCCGGTCCCTGTTTTTCAGTCTGGGACAATGCGCCCAGGTTACGGTCCATCATAAACTGGCCCTCAAGCGCGCCACCCGTCTTCCACATAGCACCCGTATAGCGGTTCACCTGACCGCCCAGCACGTCATAGACGTAACGCGCCTCATTGCCGTCACCGTCAACCTCAGGGGTAAGCAGACTTATGGTTGCACTGGGATTGTAATCGGTCACCCACATATGCCAGCTCCACAGGAACACATCGTCAAGCAGGGTACGGCCGGCATCTGTAAAGCGGTGTACGCCCAGAATGAAATTACCCTCCATTCCGGCCGTTATGGCAAACTCAAAATAATCGGTATAGTCAGTTCCGTTACGCTTAATCCACTTGAAATTCACATCCTCAACCAGCTCAACGGTACTTCTTATAATCTCCGCCTGCCATCCGAACGATCCCGCGTCAAGTGCATTGCCGGCCACTTTCTCATAGCCGTCGTTTATGTTCCAGAAATCATATACACGGCGTACGGGTATGCGTACATGCTTCCATACCCCCTCCATAGCAGGAGGATTGATGATATAAGAATTCGCCAGCGGAGACTGGGTGAAATCCTGCATATGGAGATTATCCACACGGCTGTCTGTGACATAATCACCTGCGCCGGTTATCTCAAACTCATATGAGTAGTCCTTATTGGGCAGCAGGTTGCAGTCCGCTGTCAAATCACTGCCTAGAATAAATCTGTAAGAAACCTCCTCTCCATGTGAGTCAGTTCCCATTACCTGCACCATAGTGGTAAAGGGATGCGCAAACAACAGTTTGTGTTTGGGATCGGCATTGGCTATTGTACCGCGTTTGTTGGCAGGACAATAGAATGTAAAGTCGCGCGAGTTACCGTCACCCGCACCCTCATTCCATGCGGTTGCCGGGTATGTGACATTAAGCAGATGCTCCTGCGACGGGAAGATATCAGGCAGGGTATAATCCGTGAAATAGAATACATCCCTCACGCCCGACAATACCCTTACGGAATCAATCGTAATGGGATTCTCAGTACCGCCTGTGCTGTTTGTAACCCTCACATCCAGACGAACGGCATTGCGTTTCATCGGAACATCAAGTGACATGGCACTTCCGGTCACAACAGTCTGCACGCAGGCGTTCATATACATATAGATGTCATCGGCCATATTCCATCCGGCCGCCCCCTTGTCATCGGTCACGCGCAGTTTCAGACGCTTCACATCACCGAGTGTGCGGCATTTGTTGAACTCTATCGAAGGATTTTTTGTGTTGGCAATAAACAGAAGGGAGTTCTCTATGTCCGATGTAAACATCCCCACTTTGGTTCCTGCCGTGTAATCGGGATAATATCGGGCCGATGTGAGAGAAGCATTGTCCGATGTGCCGTCAAACTGCATCACCCACAGGTCATGGACATTAACGCTCTCCATTCCCACGGGAATCTGTCCGGCCTTGGTTGCAGGTGTGGCCATAAGATTCAGTTGCACATATACCTCCTTTCCTATCTTGGGCATGACGTCAGTATCCGTGCAGCCACAGAGTACAAGCAACAGCATCAATATGTATAAACCTGTCTTCTTCATCCCAAAATCAATCAAAAGGTTTATCACTCACGCATCGCACATAACGTCCGCATGCATTCTGGTCTCCAATCGAAGTGTTTGATGACAGACTTCCGTTCGCATACCACATGTACACCTGATTTCCCTGTTCTATGCCGTTTCGGTCACAAAGCAGACTGCCTCCGGTAGGATAAACAGCCTTGATGTCTGCAGCCAGGTCATAGTATCTGTAACTGGATGCATTGGTGTTGTTTGTCAAGGATTTGTTTAGTACATCGGTTCTGGGAACTCTCCACCCCGGCGGGCATGGATCATATACGCTCTTTCCCTTAGTGGTGCCGAATAGTACGGGATCACCCCATGGGTTATTTACATTTGCAGACACGGAAGTCTTCTGCCAGTAATTGGTACCCCACAGACTAGGACCATAGATGTATTTGTTAGGATGAGCAATGGAGTACAACACATTGTCAGTATAACCCGTCGAGTTAGTATGTATAGCCCCGTATGTAGAACCAGAAGGTCCAGGATAAACGGTCTGTCTATGAGGGAAAGGATCCTTACGTCCCCATGCATAGAACAGGAAACCCTTAGCCTTGTTCACAAAAGGTCCCACAGACAATGCACCCAGATTGCGGTCCATAATGAAGCAATCCTTATAATCACCTGTCTTCCAAGAGTCAAAGTTATAGCGATGTACATCGCCGCCCGGTACCGTATATGCAAATCTGAGTTCATTACCCTGGGCATCAACCTGCGGAGTATAATCCAGAGCCGGATTGGGATCATAATCGGTAACCCACATCTGCCAGCTCCAGATATAATCATCACCCATCTGGGTCTGGCCGTCATCCAGCCAGCGCTTAAGGCCTATAATTATGTTTCCGTGCTCAAAGTCGCTTGGCAACGAGAACTCAAACCACTCAAGGTAGTCATTACCGTCCTGCTTCACCCACTTGAAATTGACATCGTAGGTAATGGGCATCTCGCTCCATATCACCTCGGCGTGCCAGCCTTTACTGCCACGCATCAGCGCATTGTCGGCATTCTTGTAATAACCGTCTGTAGGGTTCCAGAACTCGTAGCACTTGGCCACCGGAATGCGATAGTTCTTCCATGTACCCTCAACCCGTGACGGGTGAATCATGTATGTGTTGGCATGCTCCCACGAGCAGAAATCCTCAACTTCCTGCTCAATCTCGCGGCTGTCAAACATGATATCGGACTTGTCGTTGATGGTAACCGTATAGTCATACTTGCAGTTGGGCAGCAGATTGTAATCGGTCTCGCTGGCTCCAAGCATAACGCGGAACTCTACCGGACGTTTTATCGATGGGTCCGATGCATCATCATACGTTCCGGTAATACTCAGGAACGATGCCCCGTCGGGTGCACAGTCACCTCTAAGCAGCGGGTTATGCGGCACAGCAGCCGTTCCGCATTTGTTTACCGGCAGATAGAAGGTAAAACTCTTTGAATCATCAGTGCCTGCCCCGTCGTCCCAATCCGTTCCCGGATAATCCACGCGGTCACCGTCATACTTGGCGGGATAACGCTCCGGCAGGTCATAGCTGTTAAAGAAGAACGACCTGGACGGAACCGAGCGCACCGAAACCTTCTGAATGTCTATATCCGTGGCCTGCGTCTCCTTGGTCGTATTGGTAATGGTCACGTTTATCTTGCAGATGGTACGCTTAAGGTTGAAGTTCAGGGTAACGCCGGCCTCGCTCAGAGTGACATCAGTATAAGCACTCATAAGCGAGCTGTACTTTCCGGCCACGACGGTCACCAAGTCCGTTTCGTCATGAACCGCCCTGAACGACTCGTTGAACTCGCTCAGGTCCGTGCAGTGGCTGAACGCAATCTCATCATCAAACGTGTTGGCCACAAGCACCACCCTGTTGGGCACAGACGATGCAATCAGCTTGAACATCTGCTCAGGGTCGTAACTGTCATAATATCGGGCCTCACGCAAAGGGGAATCATCATCCGTTCCGGCAAACTGCAGCACCCAAAGGTCATGAATGGTACCGTCCTCCTGAGTCGATTCATCCACCAGTCCGCTACGGGTCATAAGTCCGTTATCGGTAAGAGGAGCCACATTCAAAGACATACGTACATCAACGGGAGTGCCGTCGGCCACAGTCTGCCGCAACGCATCATCGTTGCAGCCCACAGCAAGCACCGTCAGCACTACCAAAAGCAGTATGTTCTTTATCCAGTTCATATAGTACCCTTACCTCCGTCAACACTGTCCCAACTGCCGGGATTGAAAGTAATCACTTCTGTCTTAGGCTCCCCTATCTCCACACTCTGACTGCCCGCAGTATCGTTCCAAGGCAGAGATGTAATGGTCATCTTTATGAATGCCGAATTGATTGAGAGCGTATAAGTATATGAGTGCTGAGGCCTGAAATTATAGTTGAGCGGCACATCCACCACACCCGTACCCATAGTCACCTCAAGCTTGGGCACGTCATACAGAAAGTGGTATTCATTGTCAATCCTGTCATAATTGAGTGCGAACAGATAGAAATCCGAGCAGACCTGAGTGGCAGCCTCGCCGTGAAGCAGTTCAATCTCAGGATCGCCGGTATCATGAATGGTCACGCCCACAGCGTCAAGCGTAGGATTGAGCAGAGTATCGGCACCCATGTCATATGACATTGACCCATATATATTCTTTATCCTGAGTCTGTTCACGTGGACCGATGCCAGATCGTCGCCGCACTCCAGCTTTACGGTCAGCCTGGCCCTGCGGTCTATCAACTGAGCCTGATCGGCCTGATATACATATTTGCCGTTCAGATGGTTGCCGGTTACCTTTACGGTTACGGGAGAACTTATCTTGATGCCGTCACCAGTACGGTTCAGGTTATAACCCCACCTTCTGGTTCCGGAATAGATACTGAGGACTCTCCAGTTTGGTGCTATAGCGGGAGAGGCTATGCACAGTTTATAACTATCAGAGTTGTACTCGGCACGCAGACCGTACATACTGCCGTCTTCAATCCACTCACCCGTTGTATTGTTCACCCTGCAGGGAGTCATCCAGTCCTTCAGCTCCTTCTGGCGGTATGAGCCGTGATACATATTGGAATAGACCGTATCAACAGCACTGTATCGGAACACAATCGTTCGGTAAGTATCGTCACTAGGCGAACCGGCCTTTGTGGTCATACGGAAACTGAACTCCACAGTCTCATCATTACTGACAACATCGGTCTTCTCGCGGCTGCATCCGGCAGCTGCAAGAGTCAATAAAGCTATCAGTATGAGAGGCTTGTTCATAGGTCAGATTTCATCGGAATACTCACCCGGAGTCCAATCGGACTTGATGGTAACTCCGTCAAGATGCACGTAGTTGTCTATGGTAATATTGAATACATACTCGTTTGTTGCCCGGAAACCATAGGTAGTGCCGTCCGAGTGCTTAACGTTATCACGCAATATGGGGAACGTCTTACGGAATCCGTCAATAACCAGTATCACCTCCAGATCACCGTCGGCAGCAAGCTCCACGGGATAGAGCATCACGTTAAAGTCACGGCCGGCTGTTGAGTTGAATGTTCCTCCCACGCCTGAACCTGTGGTGTATGAGAAAAAGTGCTTGAAACTGATACTGTCGGCAGTTGAGTTATGGGTAAGCGTTCCGGTCATTGCGTTGAATACTCCGGTCTTGTAGAGTTCCGTACCCTTGCCTCCGGCCTTGCGTATCACGATCGAGTCAACGGTATGCGTACTTACGGGAGAGTCATTCTTAATCTTCATCTTGAATGACAGCTTGGCCAGGACATGATGGAACGTAAGCGCCACATCACTCTCCACGCTACTGGGAAGCATATCCTTGTTTATGGTCTTGCTGGCATTCTGAGACACGTACATAAGGTCATTGTTACGCGCAATGTCAAACGGGATTTCCGCTGGACTGACCGCATTTTCTATATACGGAGCGTAGGCGTATACATCGGCATTGATGCCCTCATCGTTAGTCGATATATACAACTGCGAAAGGTTCTCCTTAAGGATGGAGTTGTAGAACTGCCAGCCCGATCCCTTACGGGTAACCTTGACGTTGTTGTAGCCGTAGTTGTGCTCCACGAACTGCAGACCGTCGGGATTCAGGTCCTGGTCCTCATGTTTGCATACATAAAGCGCAAAGGTGTTGCCTTCACTGAATGCCACACCCTCTATCGAGAACTTGGTACCTGTGGCTTTGCCGTGCTCGGCCGGATCATAGGGCTCCGGCTGCGGCACCTCCTGCTTTGCGCAGCATCCAAGTGCCAAAACCGTCAAAAACAATGTTATGTATCTTAGAGTCCTCATATCAGTCAAATGTAATCTCCGAGTGAATGCTGCCCGACGATGTCCAGTCATCAATGGTATAACCGCTCAGGTCAATGGGTGACGATACGCCCACATCGACCGTAATCTTGTAACGGATGGTACGGTTGGCCGGCCATACTGACGGCGACGGGATGGAAACGCTCTTGGTGAACGTAGCCTTACGCACGTCGGGATCGGGAGTAGTGTCAAAGAAACTGTAGGTAATCTCGATTGTGGCCGATGGATCCAGAGTCTGAGGCAGCAGGAACAGACCTCCCAGAGAGTTCTGGACAGCCACCTCGGTTGTCGGTTTGAGCGGCAGATAAATGTTTCTCAGATGGCTCGATGAGAGCGTAAGCTCATAAGTGCAGTCTGGCGTACCGCCGCTCCACTCAAAATAGGGAGCCGTAGTAGTATAGGTAGCGGTTCGCGTACCTATAATATTGTTGATCCTTATGTTCTCAACCTTCACCGAGTAAGCCGGCGATCCCGGAGGAGTACCCTCATAGTTCATATCAAACCAAATCTGGGTAAGCGCATGATGGAAAGTGGCCGGAACCGGACCTATCTCCTTGGTAGCGTTCAGTACCGGACGCGCCAGACAGAGGTCCTGCTGGTTGGCGATATCGGTGGTGCTGGGAGTATACTCAATGCCCGGCATACCCGTAGCCGAATACACCGGCGTGATACCGTTCGATGCCGTAGCTGCAGGAGCATACATAAAGAAACTCAGATTGCCCGTAACGGTCCAGTATGACGGCGGTGTAGTGGTCCAGACAGTGGACGGTTTGGTAACCTTCTGCTGTTTCATGTACCACCTGTTGGTAGCCGATCCGTTATAGTTCCAGATGGCCATCACATCAAAGTCCGTCAGCGTGAGTGTGGTGATAGGATCCACAGCACGTGTGGCTGGCCCCATATCCACATTCATGGCTATGGGAGACAATGAATCGACCACCGGACATTCACCATAATCCACAGTGAGGATATGGTTCTCAGTATGATCACATGACACTGCCGCCAACAGCACCGTCAGAATCAGGGTATGTTTAATCAATCCTATCCTCATCTTATCAATAAATCCACTCCTCAACGCTGGGAGTAAAGGTTATTCCCGTCATTGTGAAGTCAATGTTATACACATACTGCTTGCCCATATGCCACAGGCGGAACACATCATCAAACGTGTAGGTCTCGTCAAGCACCACATCCGATGCCCAGTCAATGCCCGTATTGGCGCGCTGCTTGAAGTGAACATCAATGATCTGATTCTGCTGCTCGGGCAGGATAATGCCGTCACCGAACGCAACGTACGACGCACCCGGCTCCAGATAGTAGTCAACCGCAGGCTTGGGAACCGTACGGTCATGAGCGGTCGAAGCGCTGAAATCCCACTCGGCCTTAAGAGGTCCGCTGCCCTGAACCGTCAG
>DBYT01000075.1:9414-20988 GCA_002309915.1 Bacteroidales bacterium UBA1179
ACATCGGCCCTGACCTTGAACATAAGGAGGGCCTGACTGTGACGGAACGACATAGGCACGCTTGCGTGGACACCCGCCAGCGGATATGATGCCGCATAGAGCACCTCGGTCTGGGTCAGATAGGTCTCGGGCACCTCAACATCCACCTGGCTGGTGTTCTTTGATGCGTTCCAGGTGCAGGTAAGCGTAAGCTCCGACGGGTCTGTCGCGATGCCCAGAAAATCAAGTGTTCCTGAGAGCGGCCAGTAACGGGGTGTGGCCGATTTCCACTCGGTCACATCCTTGGCGTACTCCACTCCGGTAAAGTAGTTGCCGTCGTTTGAGGGGTTGACCTCATCCTGAAGATAAGTGGAGAGCCAGATGTGGAAGCCGTCGGGCATATCGGTCCCGGTAATGGCGGCACGGGTGGTCTGCTCCGTGGCCGGTGAGAGAGTTATCTCGTCACTGGCCACAGGGCACAACTCATCCTTGCCGCTGCAGGACACGGCCCACAGACAGCAACCTATTAAAATCAGCTTTATGTAAGCAGTTGCTTTCAATTCTAATTACAGGTTGATATCCATATTACCTTCATCAGAGTAAACTACTACAGTCGGATCCAGTGTAATCTCGTTGAATGTGATGTTAATCTTATAGGTGTACTTCTTACCGTTCTCCCATGTACCACGGATACTGTTTACGGTATAAACAAGGTCGCCTCCACCAAGATTGTATGTAATCTTAAAGTTTGATATGGGCTGAGCGGGAAGCAGGATACCCTTGTCTCCGAATTCGTGATCAGATCCAGTCTCGTGACCTGCAGTACCGTCAATATTGAATGAAGCGTAAACGTTGTCTGTCGATTCATTAACATAGGTCAGGATACCCTTGTCGGACGGAGTTGCAGCAGAGAAATCCCATGATGTCACAGGTGTGTTCTGAGTCTGGTCAACAGTAAACTTACCCTCGGTATAAACATTTACAAGTTCAATCTTCTTGATATTCACGTTGATGTTTGACTTGACCATAAAGTTTACCCAAGCCAGAGCATGCTTGAACTCAATGGGCAGAGCCGTGTTACGTGAAGCAGAAGATGTGGTAGCATAAAGCAGATCATCCTGTGTAGCTTTTACATCAGCTGCAGGAGCAGTGTAGTTTGCAGGATATGTAATGGTAACAATGCCTGCTACATCATCGTCAGTCACAGGATCTCCATCACCCCATACTGCTGTCGCATTCAAGGTAGTACTGTATGCCAGGAAGTCAAAACTACCGGCACCGCCCAGAGGCCAGTAGAGAGGAGTCTGCACAGCAGCTACGTAATTCTTCCAGAATCCGGAAACGGCGTCCTTCTTGAATGTCTTTGCCTCGAAGAACTTGGCCTTATTGTTTGATGCAGATACGTAGATAATGTTGTCATCGGGGAAGGCTGTTGCTGAAATAGGAGCTTTGGTAGCCGGCATGCTGATCGGTGAGAAAGCCACCTCACCCTGCTTCTGTCCTTTTTCATCGATAGTCTCAGATTTGTCACATGCCACCACTGCACATGCAGCAACCAGCAATAACAGAAAATTCTTTTTCATAATCTTTTGTTTGGTTATTAATTAGTTAATGAATTCATTTTATCGGAACGTCTATCACCTCATCATCCCAGTCATCAACCGTCGGGTTATATCCCTCATAGGGTTTCTCACTCAAAGGCGGGATAATAAGGCTGTCAATGGATATCACATTGTCCAGGGTATCAATCCGGTCAGTCACATCGACCGGGAATACCTGTTCGTCACCCGTAAGCGTAGTGACCAGGAAGTTCAGGTAAACCTTACCCCCTATCCTTCCGAACGTGTTGTACACACCGTAAAAACACTTGCGGGTATGGTCAGCCACAGCACTTGTAAGCACATTTACAGTAGTCGTGGGATTATGTCCGTCCCACAGGAACTTTGATCCCGCCTGACCGCTAATCAGAGCCTGCACTGTACTTACCTGCTCTATTCCCTTCACGTTACGTACCAGGAAACTGTATGTCTCGACCGAAGACTGACCGTCGGCATGAATCACCACAGTCTCGTCAATATCGGCATGGTCGGGTATGAAAACATCGGCCAGACGGGCCACAATCAGATGATCTGGCTCGGATATCACCGGATCCGTATTGGCATCGGCTTTGGTAGCCTTGCTCAGGAACTTGGTCGAAACGCTCTGCGTTATGTCCGATGTCCGGGCCTTGAACAGGTCACGGCTGTCATTTTTGTCTACCTGCGTAACCAGTGTACCCAACTCATAAACCAAGATGTCATAAGTACCTGACGGGACCGATGTGATATAACCGCCCGTAGGACCCACGAACTCCTTGGCCACCAGTTGATGCGTACTGACATCGTAGAAACAGGCCGCCAGACGCTCCGGACTCTTAAGATGTACCTTGTTGTAATACTGCGGATAGTTGCTCAGGTCAATGGTATCGGACACAGTCAGTTCAAGGTTCAGTTTTAACTGCAGCTCCAGGTAGATGTTAGACGAAGCGTCATACAGAGGCACACGTCTGCACGATGCCGCCGCCAGCAACCCCACAATGGCATAAATGATATGTCTAACGCTTAACCTCCTCATGCTCATAAGTCACTTTACGGTTAACGGGAACTACCAGTGAAATGGTAGCCTTGGTAGGACCAATCCAGTTCACGTTCTTGACATATCCTGTACGGAAAGCGTTTCCGCCGGCAGTAAATACATTATACTCACGCGCCTTGCTGTGGATGTAGCCAATGCCCAACGACAGTTCCATCCTCAGGCCGTGGCGTCTGCCCAGACGGGCCGAATACATATAATCCAGGCCGATGTTGCTGAACTCGCCCTGATAGCCCTTGTAGTCATACTCAAAGTCATAATAGCCGCCATAGACGTATGCCCCGAAGGCGTGGCCCCACAGGCGGTTCTGACGGTTTGCGATCTCAGGCGTATGACGCTTGCCCAGCCAGTAGCGCACATCAAGTCCGCCGCCCAGCAACTGCAGGCAGTTGGTCATGTTCAGATCCTTGAACCACTTGCGCCATGCCCAGGTGTAGTACCAATCGGCACCTACTGACCATCGGTTTCCAATGGGAACCTCCACACCTATATTCATAAGAGGAAGAATCAGGTTTGTACGCACTGCGAGTATGGGCTCCAGCACCTCAATCGGGCCGGCAGGCTCACCCAGATAGACCGTATCCTTGGTATTTACCGTAACGGTAACCGTATCCCTGAGAACCTGCGGATCGGGAATCCTTACCACGTAGCATTTGACATCGGCCCCGCCCTGACGCAGTTCAGGGTAGATACTGTCAAGCATCCAGCGCCAGGGTTTGCCGCCCTCCAGGTCCATCAGGCGTTTCTTTCGGCCGTCAACCACCTTGCCGCCGCGGGTAATCCACAGAGGTGTATTCCTTATTATATTTACTATGGTATCGCTATACTCCCAGTCAGTCTCACCCAGAATGGCAGCCAGTCCGTCCCAATCCACTCCTATGCTGGCGGTGCGGATCTGACCTATATCCAGCGTGGTATGTTTTAACAGCCACTCCCTGATGCTCTCTGTACGACGCTCCGACAGAGCCTGGTTGTAGTCCGATGCACCCTCGGGCGATGCGGCACCCTCCACATAAACGTACTTGACATTGGCCAGCGGATCCTCATCCAGAGCGGTGATGGTATCGGCAAAAGACAAAAGATTTGAGCCGTTCCCGCGATAGTTCATATCTATCTCTGAACGTCCCTGCTTAAAGAATACGCTGAATCCGATTGTGTCCGTCCTTACCGATTGGGAATAGCTCTTGACCGACGCCGTAAGCATCATCAATGCACATAATAAAAACTGCCTCAATGGATTAAGGACTATTCTCATACAAGGACCATTGGTTATTATCGCGGCCCGGGGACTTTTCCCGAGCCGTCGATATGCGAATATAAGAATAAAAATGCGCTTCTGTATACCCTACAGGCCAAAAAAATGTGGTGCATCACAAACAGCGCACTCATGTGCAATGGGGCCCGCTCCGCCAAAGTGTCCCACAAGCACCCTCGCCAGAGTGCTCTTTGGGGCCGATGAGCGTGGGACACACCCCCATTTTAGGGGGTATGTAACACAACAACCCCCTCCACAGCGCGTGTGGAAGGGGTTGGTGTGGGACACTTTGGCGAGAGACGCCAGAGGTGCTTAGAGCACCTCGAAGTCAATTGACTGCAGGTCCTTATCGGCCGATGATGAGCCGTAGAGCAGCTGGTAACGGCCGCTGAATGTTGAAACCTCGTCAATCTTCTCGTCATAGTACTGGAATGACTTGCCGGTCAGAGTGATAACGGCGTTGCCGGTCTCACCAGCCTTGAGTGTTACGCGCTGGAATCCCTGCAGACCCTTGATGGGAGCAGCGGGGTTGTCCAGACTCTTAACGTATACCTGAACAATCTCGGTTCCCTCACGCTTGCCGGTGTTGGTAACAGGGATGGTGATGGTAACGCTGCCGTTCTTCTTCATGCTGGCCTTTGACAGAGAAGCCTGGCCATACTCATAAGTGGTGTAGCTCAGACCGTATCCGAACGGATAGAGAGGCTCATCACGGAAGTAACGGTATGTACGACCCTCCATTGAGTAGTCTGTGAACTCGGGAAGCTGGTCAGTTGACTTGTAGAATGTAACAGGCAGCTTACCTGAGGGGTTGCAGGTACCGTTAAGGATCTCAGCAAGAGCCTGTGAACCGCCCTGACCGGGATACCAAGCCTGGATAAGGGCATCGAACTGATCCTCGATGCTGCCGAATCCCATGCAAGAACCTGCGCAGTCAACAAAGATGACGGGCTTGCCGGTAGCGTGCATAGCGCGAACCAGACGCTGCTGAACTGCAGGAATCTCGATATCGGGCTTATCGCCGCCCTCACCCTCTATTGAAGGTGAAATACCGCCGATGATTACGATTGCGTCAACATTCTGGGCAACCAGGTTCTTGGCCAGATCCTCGAACTCGGCAACCTTCTGCTTGCAGATCTGAGCGTTCAGACGTGCAAAGTTACCTGTTGTGTGGGTATACTCAATCTTGATGTCATAGGTCTGACCCTTGACAACCTTGAATGACTTCATCTGCTGGGGAGCACCGCCGCGACCGCCGAAGCCGCCGAATCCGCCAAAGCCGCCGAATCCGCCAAATCCGCCGCGGCCACCCTGGCCACCCTTCTGCTCCTCGACTACCTTACCGTTGACAGTCAGTTTGAAGCCGTTGTCACCGCTGACGTTGTAGTTCATCTCACCGCTGAAAGGAGCAACCAGCTTACCTGTCAGACGTACTGCGAAGTTCTCCTGCTCAACACCATCGGCAAAGTTGTACGCACCGAAAGTAGAGAAGTTGACCTCCTTGTAGTAACCGGTCTGAACAGGAGCACCGCTAAAGTTGACGTTGTTCCAGAAATCAGCCTTAAAGCCCTTACCATCGTTGAGAGTCTCGGTATAATAAGTTGTGTAATACTCATTTCTGAGCTCACAAGCCTTGTCAAAAATAATCTCTGTGTTGGGGAAGTTGGCCTTGATACCATCCAGCAGAGAACGAACATGATTGTCAGAGGGGCTGCCGGCATACTCACCGTTGATCATGTTGGCATCATTTGCGTTAGGACCAACAACTGCCAGCTTCTTGACATTCTTATCCAGAGGAAGAACACCGTTGTTCTTGAGCAGTACCATTGACTGGCGGGCTGCCTCAATTGCAAGCTCATGGTTCTTCTCGCTGTTTATCATATCAGGACCGAAATCAGCCCAGGGTGACATCTCGGCGGGATCGAACATACCCAGCTCGAAGCGGCCCTTGAGAACGCGGCGCAGAGCTACGTCGATATCGGCCTCGTTGATCTTACCCTCCTCGAGAGCACCGGTCAGAGACATGAATGCACGTCCGCATTCCAGGTCTGTACCATTCAACACAGCGTCAACTGATGCAGATGCTGCATCGGGATGAGTACCATGTTGGTTCTTGTTGAAGAAGTTGTTGATGGCATCGCAGTCAGTGAGCAGAATAGCCTTGTAACCCCACTTCTCACGCAGGATGTTGATGAGCAGACGGTCGCTTGCGCAGCAGGGAACACCCTCGTAACGGTTGTATGCGCACATAACCTCCTGTACGTTACCCTCCTGAACCAGAGCCTTGAAGGCAGGCAGGTAGGTCTCCCACAGGTCACGCATTGAAACAACTGCATCAAAGCGGTGACGCTGGCTCTCAGGACCGCTGTGTACTGCATAGTGTTTGGCGCAGGCATGAGTCTTGTAGTATTTCTTGTCATCACCCTGCATACCCTTTACGTTGGCAACACCCAGAACGCTCATATGGTAAGGATCCTCACCGTAAGCCTCCTGACCGCGGCCCCAACGGGGATCACGGAAGATGTTGACATTGGGGCACCAGAATGTAAGTTCAGGGTTGCCGGGGTTACCCTGAGCACCCATCTTTACATTGAAGATGTCATGATCTGAAATGTTCCAGTTGGCACGAGCCTCATCAGATACTGCACTGAATACATCATAAACCAACTGCTCGTTGAATGATGCACCCATACCGATGGGCTGCGGGAATACAGTAAAATGCTGGTTAGCGGTACCACGAACACCGTGACAAGCCTCATTCCACCAGTTGTATGAGGGAATGCCCAGACGGTCTACTGAGATTGACTTGTTCATGATAAGTCCTACCTTCTCCTCGGGAGTAAGCAGTGACATCAGATTGTCAACTCTCTTGTCGACTTTCAGTTTAGGATTCTGGAAAGCATACTCATACTTTCCATTGCCACATGAAGCCAAAGCCAAGGCAACTGCAGCTACAGCAATAATGCCGGATAATCTCTTCATAAATGCTACTTTATTTAGTTAATAATGTTCATTCTACAGTAACGTTCCGGATAATGGAGCCTTTGTTTCCGTTCAAATACTCCACATCGGCCCTGATCTCGTTCACTCCTTGAGTAAGAGTCAGTTCAGCACTTTCCAGTTCCTTTCCGTTATGTTTCCAGGTCACTTTTGTTACAGGTGCCTGGCCTTTTGTAAGTTCAGGCTTGATTTTCTGTCCTGCAGTACAGTTATCGGGAACGATTATAATGGGATCGGGGGTAACTCCAAAGTATATGCCGTCCACATCAGGCAGCGCGTCACGGTCTCCCTTGACCGGTTTCCATGATCCACCTTCCTTCCTGGCAAACAACTGGAAGTAATCAGTCAATTCGGGAGTGACTTCCAGTACGGTCTCTTCAGTAAGGAGAGCATAAATGCGTAGATCGTCTTTAATGAATTCCTTAACGGTAGTCCATCCTTCCTGCTTTACATTCCCTTCTTTGTCCATAAGACAAATCTTGAATTCCACATTACCTTCATAACTGTTGGTACCAAATACATAAGCAATATAGAATTTCAGTCCTGAGCCCTTTTTAAAGTCCACCCAATCATAAGCATCAATACCCATGAACCCGTCCATTTCTAAAATTATAAACGGGTCAACCTCCGGGGCATCAATTGTTTCCGTATCAGGAACTATACCTACGATAGCAGTCTGATCATCGGGGAATTGCTGGTTTTTATTTGCTGTCAGGTCAAGGGTAAAGAAACCGTTACAGGAACCACCCCATCCCCAGTTGATATGAAGCATGCTTTCGTCAGTATCATATCCGTCGCAGACAAAAGCATGTCCACCGACATTGCCGTTACCAGTGTAATAAACCACGCGGTCAGCATCTATCTCATTTTTCATTATCTGGAACCATTCATCCAGTTTATACGATGAACGGGTCAGATAGGTGGCCGATTCGGCATATGACATATGCTTTTTAATAAGTTCAGCCATCAGTGAGCTGTAAGCACCGGAACCGTCAAAAGAATAATCCATCTGAATCATCACGCCGCAGTCAAGCATCAGCTGTCCTACCTCGCGGAGCTGGGCGTCGGTCCATGCAGACTTCTTCATGGCGGCATCGGTCAACGGCATATTGTCCCAATTATAGACATGGTTGTCCAATGAATAAGCCGGTATATAAGTAGGATAACTGCTTGTGGTATATCCTCCTACCTGACCATGGCCTCTTTCAGGCCACTTGTGATAGCGCATTATTATGGATATTGCAGTAGCGGCACATCCCACCAGTGCGTGTTCGTTCTCACCATTGATATACGGAGTATATATGGTATAAGGTTCCTCCTGATCCCAATTTGCCGTCTCGAGCACTTTCTGGGAAGCGGGAGCCCTGCGGCCAGACTTCAGGTTGCGCCAGGCATTCCTAACTGAGGCTGGAGCCTCCATATCCTTCTCGCGTACCTCATTGATACTCTCGGCCACACCATCCATCCACCATTTCAGGTTGGCAGGCATATCCGACAGGTCAAAAGAGCCGGTATCGGAATAACCGATGACAGGATTTACACGATCCTCGGCCGATATGATAACCCAACCTCCTGAAGGGTTGTTGAAAACATAGTATTCCGGATCGGCTGTTACGCCGTCACGGCTGGGCGCCCTTGAGGTATTCTTCTCGGAAACAGTCAGAGAACTGACACCCATCAGGTCTGCAGCGTAACGTGCAGCCACATCAGGTCTTACCACCTCTGCCACAGCAGCCTGTGACAGTAGGCCCATCAAGATTACAATAAGAGCAGATCTTTTCATAATGCCAATCTCAAACCATAATTATTTACTCTGTCGACAAACCATGAGGTATTGCCTTCAGTCTTAATACACTCCATAAACAAAGTCTTGCCCTCCAACTCGCAATTACCGTGTGCGTTGAATGCCACTTTATACTCATGGCCCGGAACGGGAAGTTCGGGACAATCATAAATAAAACAGAAGATGGAGCTACCGTTCTTTGTATCGGTAAACTGGGTATAACGTGCCGAATTACCGTATCCGAACGAATACTGCAGTTCGGCATTCGGACCGTTCAGGCAATTGACTGCCACATCAGTATTGCTGATGTCGAAGAAACCATATATGCTGTCACTTGCGAATACGGCATACTTGCTGTCTATACCGGTCTTGGTGAATGATTCCAACTGTTCCGGTTCATACACCATAATCTGGATCTCGGAACCTAAACGTACGGGGAATCCAATCAGGTCTCCCTGGGTTCCCGGGGTCAGATTGCTCTCCCTTTCCGGGCAAACCACTATGGCAGTATCCTCACCCTGGACAAATACAGCCATATCACCCTCGAAACTCTTCTTTACGGAAACATTCTTGAATTCCATACGACGGTATTCCCAATCACCTATATTCTTTCCGAGATCAGCGAAAGTACCCTGAGTGCGCGGCAGCGTATCGGCCTCGCCGAAAGTAGAATAATAGGTATAGAAATATGTTATCCTGTACTCATCATTGGACGGTTTCTCCATGTATCCCAGTACACGACCTGTAATGGTAGCACCGACGTTCATCTTTTTGAGATTCTCACCGGGATAGCCCCAGACATGAATGGCCTTGCTCTCATCCTCCAGAATCAGACCATATATGCTAGGATCGGTCTTGTCCACTGCGGTTATGGTTACTCTCTTGAGATATGCCTCAAACAGATTGTAACTGTCCTCATCGGTCTCAACCTTGCCCAGTCCGGCCAGATCCACATAAGGATAGAGGACCGATATATCCGGAATACCGTTTGTCATCCACTGTGTCAGGTTCACTCCGCTCAGGCTCAGGATATTGGCATCGGGAGTATCCTCCTCAATCTTGATGCCTGTCATCTTTATAATGTTTCCGGTATATTCGTGGCAGGAGTTGTCAAACGTATATGCTATGGTTCTGCCCGATGACATTGTCAGGTTGAAAACCGGAGTGGCATCCTGAGGTACATACAGGAAGATGAATGTGTTTTCATCTTTGTCCGCGCGCATAGGAGTTATCCTGCTCTTACCTCCGACAGCTATCAGGGAACCTGTAACCAGATTCAGTTTGGCCTTGGTCTGAATGCCGGTAACATACATTGACTTGATCTTCTCACCGCTGCGGTTGTCAAAGGATATTACCATTGCGGTCATGGCGTGTTTGAGCTTAATTGACACAGCCGACTGATTGGGAGCACCTGATGCCAATCCGGTAAGAATATTACAGCTCTGCATCTTCTCCTCGGTTGTCTGATCGGTCGGAATGTCTATTTCGACTGACTCCTTTCCGGTATAATCCCCGTTATAAGGGGCATAGACAAAGAAACGTGAAGACTGAGACTGGTCATAAGCCCATTTAAGTTCTGACTCAGGTGTAACCGAACCGTTCTCGGTAACAGTCAACTGTACGTTTCCTGCTTCCACCGGTTCACTTGCATACAAACCCAGTTTAAGACCGGGTGACAAATTAGCCTGACCTGATACACCCAGAATCCTGATGTTCATGGAGGCTCCATATTGAGGCTTGTCATCCTTACAGCCGCACATCATAAGGGTGCAGCCTGCAACAAGCATCAAAACCGACTTGAAATTCATAAACAAAAGTAAATAGCGCTTATTTGATTGCAAAGGTAACTTAAAAAAACGGGAAAAGTGGAATTCATCACTAACAATCCCGTAGTAAATGCGTCAGTTGTGTGTCTTATACAGAGACAGAAATGTAAAAAGAATGTTAAACTCTCCTTTAGTCCATTGCAGTTCCAAAACAACAACGTACTTTTGCGGTGTACTAATAAACTAAGACACTAAACGCAGTCAAAACAATAATTCAGAATATGCTCATAGATCTCAAAGACATCAACAAGACTTACATGGGTGCACAGCCCCTCCACGTACTCAAAGGCATCAACCTTGGGATAGAGCGCGGCGAGTTTGTATCCATCATGGGAGCATCGGGCTCAGGTAAGTCAACTCTCCTTAATATATTAGGTATACTTGACAACTATGATACCGGTGAATATCACCTTAACGGCAAACTGATCAAGAATCTTTCAGAGCGTCAGGCTGCCGAATACCGCAACCGCATGATTGGATTCATATTCCAGTCATTCAATCTCATCTCCTTCAAAACAGCCGTTGAGAATGTGGAGTTGCCCCTCTTTTACCAAGGCATTGGACGCAGGCAGCGTCATCAGATGGCAATGGAATACCTGGACCGTCTGGGCCTGAAGGACTGGGCAACCCACTACCCCAACGAGATGTCCGGTGGTCAGAAGCAGCGTGTGGCCATTGCCCGCGCCCTCATCACCAAGCCCCAGATCATCCTGGCCGATGAGCCCACCGGCGCACTTGATTCCAAGACATCGGTCGAGGTTATGGAACTGCTCAGCCGCCTGAACCGTGAAGAGGGCATCACCATCGTAGTGGTAACACACGAGAGCGGCGTAGCCAACTGCACCAACCGCATCATCCACATCAAGGACGGTGTCATCGGCCAGATTGAGGACAATACAAAGCACAATGCATCAGCATTCGGTACAACCACGATAATGAAGTAAAACCATGCAGGACCTGATAACAGAAATATGGGAGAGCGTGCGCCGCAACAAGCTGCGTACCACTCTGACCGGATTCTCGGTAGCATGGGGCATCTTCATGATCATAGTGCTGCTGGGTGCCGGCAACGGACTGATGAACTCCTTCAACCAGGACAG
>DBYT01000040.1:0-18935 GCA_002309915.1 Bacteroidales bacterium UBA1179
ATAGCTCTGGCAATACCTATCAAGCACGTTCATGCACCCGGCAAGTGTAACAAGGGCATGATGGAGAAGCTTGACGAGCATTCAGCTGAAGAAGGTGAGGAAGGCAGTGTTGAGGATTCTGGAGCAAATGATCCCCGTTGGGATGCTCTGAACAGCTTGATGGAATCAGATAACGAATAAACAACAATAATAAAAACAAAACAAAATGGCACATCCTAAAAGAAGGCAGTCCAAGACAAGAACTGCGAAAAGAAGGACTCACGATAAGGCAGTAGCACCCACACTTGCAATCTGCCCGAACTGCGGAGCATGGCACGTCTATCACACAGTATGCGGTGAGTGCGGTTATTACAGAGGCAAGTTGGCAGTAGTCAAGGAAGCAGCCGCTGAGTAAACCAAGAACGAAAAACGCATCCCTTTAAGATGCGTTTTTTTTGACTCTTACCAAAGACAGTTTTTCCTATGCACAAGGCCGGATTCGTAAACATAGTGGGTAACCCCAATGTAGGCAAGTCAACACTGATGAACCTGCTTGTGGGCGAGCACATATCCATTGCCACATTCAAGGCGCAGACCACGCGTCACAGGATAATGGGTATAGTCAATACCGAGGAGTCCCAGATAGTCTTCTCGGACACTCCCGGTGTGCTCAAACCCAACTACAAACTCCAGGAATCCATGCTTGCGTTCTCGGAGTCAGCCCTGGTTGACGCCGATGTGCTGCTCTACATGACCGATGTCGTGGAGAAGGCCGATAAGAACGCCGAGTTCCTTGAGAAGGTAGCCAAGATGAAGGTGCCGGTACTGGTCATCATCAACAAGATTGACCTGACCGATGAGGAGAACCTGGTAAAACTGGTGGAGTCATGGCATGAAAAACTTCCAAATGCGGAGATAATACCCATATCAGCCGCCACAGCATTCGGTGTCAAGACTGTTTTGAAGCGTGTCAATGAGTTGATACCGGAGTGTCCTCCCTATTTCGAGAAGGACCAGCTGACCGATAAGCCCGCCCGATTCTTTGTATCGGAGATAGTCCGTGAAAAGATTCTCCTGCATTACGACAAGGAGATACCTTACTCTGTCGAGGTGGTTGTGGAGCAGTTCCGCGAGAACCACTCACGTATAGTGATCAACGCAGTCATATATGTGGAGCGTGAGTCACAGAAGGGTATCCTGATAGGACATGAGGGTCAGGCCCTGAAGCGTGTTGCCATCGAGGCCCGCAAGGACCTGGAGAAGTTCTTCGGCAAGAAGATCTTCATGGAACTGTTCGTCAAGGTGGACAAGGACTGGCGCAGCTCCGACCGCGAACTCCGCAACTTTGGTTACGGACAGGATTGATTACAATTAACTCACTACAGCTATGAGCAATCTGGTAGCAATAGTAGGCCGCCCCAATGTAGGCAAGTCAACACTATTCAACCGTCTTACACAGACCCGTCAGGCCATTGTGGATGATGTGGCCGGTACCACGCGTGACCGCCAGTACGGCAAGTGCGAGTGGGGTAACCGCGTGTTCTCTCTGGTTGATACCGGCGGTTGGGTGGTTAACTCGGACGACGTGTTTGAGGAGGAGATCCGCAAGCAGGTCAAGATAGCCATTGACGAGGCTGATCTTATCCTGTTCCTGGTGGATATCAAGAACGGTGTAACTGATCTGGATGATGAGGTGGCAGGTATCCTGCGCCGTTCCAAGACTCCGGTCATACTGGTTACCAACAAGATGGATACCTTTGACCTCCAGTATGCCGCAGCTGAGTTCTACAGTCTGGGACTGGGTGATCCCGTAAGCATATCTGCCGCAAACGGAAGCGGTACGGGTGAACTTTTGGACCTGGTGGTAAGCAAGCTGCCCGCCGAGGCTGATGCCGAGACTGAGGATGATATACCCCGTTTTGCAGTAGTGGGCCGTCCTAACGTGGGCAAGAGCTCGATTGTGAATGCTTTCATAGGTGAGGACCGCAACATCGTGACCGATATTGCCGGCACCACACGTGACTCGGTATATACCCGATACACCAAGTTCGGATTTGATTTCTATCTGGTTGATACCGCCGGTATCCGCAAGAAGAGCAAGGTTGAGGAGGATCTGGAGTTCTACTCCGTGATGCGCTCCATACGCGCCATTGAGAACAGCGATGTCTGCGTGCTCATGCTGGATGCCACCCGTGGTATAGAGAGCCAGGATATGAATATCGTATCACTCATTATCAAAAACCAGAAGGGTCTTGTGGTGGTGGTCAACAAGTGGGACCTCATCGAGGACCGCTCGGCCAAGGTGATGCAGAACTACGAGGATGCCATTCGCTCACGTCTGGCTCCGTTCGTGGATTTCCCGATTGTGTTTACATCGGCCATAGAGAAACAGCGCATACTCAAGGTGCTGGAATGTGCCAAGGATGTATATAAGCACAAGACCAACCATGTATCCACCGGCAAGCTGAATGCCGAGATGCTGCCTCTGATTGAGGCTTATCCGCCTCCATCGACCAAGGGCAAGTATATCAAGATAAAGTATTGCACACAGCTGCAGGGTCCGCAGATTCCTACATTTATATTCTTTGCCAACCTGCCGCAGTACGTAAAGGATCCCTACAAGCGTTTCCTTGAGAACAAGATTCGTGAGAAATGGGATTTCAGCGGTACTCCCATAAACATCTTTATCCGCCAAAAATAAGAAAAGTGAGGTTCAAAGCCTCACTTTTCTTGTTATGTTTCCGTACTTTATTATCCAGATTCCGGGTCCGGGGAGGCTGATGTGCTCGGGATCTGAGGTCGTGGTTTTGATGACGGGCTTACCGGTCATGTCATAGACTGTGACAGTCGTTTCATCCTGTTTCACGTTTCCGGCATTTGTCGGCATATCGGAACGGAGGGTGAATGTAAATACGCTGCTGTTCCTGGTTATGTTGTAGATAGAGTAAAGCGGGTATGAAGTGCCGGCTTTGAGCTGCGGTTTTCCCGTGGTGGTTATGCTGTCTATGACATGTGTTCCCAGACTGTCGGTCCAGGTATAGGGGAACAGGTCGCCGGCATCTGTGTATACGTCGTAATCGTTGTCGGCCGGAAGTATATGATAACGTTTCAGGTCACCGTTGTTGAGTTTATTGCTGGTCCATTTGCTTCTGTTGTAATCAACAGCTGTTACCATTATTCCCCGGGTCCTTTGATATCTGTACCAACCGTTCTTGATATGGTTTTCCAGAATAATGAACTGGTTGTCATCGCCGGTACTCAGACGGTATGCGACATGAATTCCTTGTTCGGGGTTGGGCTTACGGGCAATGAAATAGAGGTCATAAGTACCCGGACCGGTAATCTCTTCCAGATCCAGCCATCCCAGTGAATATCTTTCAAATGCGGTATATCCCACCGGCGAGAATCCTCCGTCTTCATAGCAACCGGCATCCATAAGACTCCAGTATCCCATGGCGGAGTTGATGTCATCTGCGTCTTCTCCTGTATCATAATAATCCGGAAGGCCGAGCGTGTGGGAGAACTCATGGCAGAACGTGCCTATGCCGTCCAGCAAGGAGTCCGAATCCCAATACAGTTCCGGTGTGCACGCACATTTGGCCCGGCTGATACCTTTCCCGTAAACAACGGGATCATCCTGTCTGTTGAAATAAACGAAGTCGGCCTGGGGCCATATTGTATTCGGGTCAGATCCTTCATAATTCTCTCCCCGGCCGGCGTAGACGATTGAAATCTGGTCGATCATTCCGTTACGGGCATATCCGGAAAGGTTTGCATGGTTATGGGTGATTATGGAATCGCACACTTCGCGTACCAGGGCGTGGACATTGTCGTATTTTCCGCTGCCGTAATAGGCATAACCCCTGGAAAGGGTTATCGGGCCTATAATCTTGAAGGTAGGATTGAACTGTCCGTAGGACATGTCCCAAAAATAGTCCGCTACGCTTCCGTTGGCAGCGTGATAGGTCACTCCATTGTGAACGTATTTGACTGAATCAGAATATCCGTGCCCATTGAATATGCATTCATAATGTTTCCTGATCGTTTCAGCATCCCTGGTAAAATGAAGGTCGCTGAATTCCACCAGAACCAAGGGGTATTCTATACTGCCTGTGCGGGGTATGTCTGATATTGAGTAGTCACCGGGGGCCGCTGCCGTACGGTTGAGCCCATAACGCGGCTGTCCGCCCCAGAGAGCGGGATTGTCACGGTCAGTAGGCATATAGTATTCCGGTATGTGTATTCCCGGCTTGCGCCTCATGGGAACGGCAAAGGCCGATGCACAAAGCATAAGGCAGACCGTCAAAGCTGTTATACTTTTCAGGTACTTGCGAATCATTTCTGGAAATTCTTTTTCTTGAGTTCGAAACTCTGGCTCAGGTATTTCTCTCTTACCACGGGGTTGACGGCAAGTTCCTCGGGGGTTCCCTGGAACAGGATGCGTCCCTCAAACAGCAGGTAGGCGCGGTCTGTGATGCTGAGCGTCTCGTGTACGTTGTGGTCAGTGATGAGGATTCCTATGTTGCGGTCCTTGAGTTTCCATACAATCTGCTGGATATCCTCAACGGCAATGGGGTCAACTCCGGCAAAAGGCTCGTCCAGCATTATGAACTTGGGCTCGATGGCAAGGCAGCGGGCAATCTCGGTACGGCGGCGCTCACCACCTGAAAGGCGGTCGCCCAGGTTCTTGCGCACTTTCTGCAGACGGAACTCGTTTATAAGGCTCTCCAGTTTTTCACGCTGGTAGTCAAGCGGACGTCCGGTAAGTTCCAGGACTGATGCGATATTGTCCTCGACACTCATCTTGCGGAATACGCTGGCCTCCTGTGCCAGGTAGCCTACGCCTGCGCGGGCACGCTTGTATACTGGGTAATCGGTTATGTCCTGATCGTCAAGATATATATGTCCCTCATTGGGGGTGATAAGACCTGTAGTCATGTAGAATGATGTGGTCTTGCCGGCTCCGTTAGGTCCCAGCAAACCAACTATCTCACCCTGTTTCACGTCGAATGAAACGTGGTTCACTACGGTACGCTTTCCGTAGCGTTTCACAAGATCCTCGGTCCTTAGTACCATCTTGTGGTCTGATGCCGTTTCTTGAAACTCTTCCATAACGTGGCAAAGTTAATCAAATTCGCTAAAAAATCTCAATTATTTCTCTATTTGCAGTATTTAATCTAATTTTGCACCCTAATTAAAAAAGAAGAAATAAATCAACACTATAAAGACAGAATGAACGTAAAGTTTGAGAATGTAAGCAAGGTACAGGGCCTGCTTACCGTCAGCATGGACAAAGCTGATTATCAGGAGAATGTAGACAAGGCACTCAAGGATGCCAGAAAGAAAGTGCAGATGCCGGGTTTCCGTCCGGGTATGGTTCCCATGAGCCTTGTACAGAAGATGTACGGAAAATCTATCAAAGCCGATGAAATCAACAAGCTTCTCCAGGAGAAGGTATTCGGTTACATCAAGGATAACAAGATCGATATGCTGGGCGAGCCGCTTCCCAATGAGGAGAAGGAGGCCGGCATGAGTCTTGATGACGACAACCAGACATTCTACTTTGACATTGCTCTTGCTCCCAAGTTCGATGCTCAGATCGGTAAGGACGATGCCGTTACCTACTATGAGATAAAGGTTACCCCCGAGATGGTGGAAAACCAGGTTAAGGCCTACACTCAGCAGAACGGTCATTACGAGCAGGTTGACGCTTACCAGGACAAGGACGTTGTAAAGGGTCAGCTCGTTGAGTTGAACGCCGACGGTACAGCCAAGGAGGGCGGTATCGTAGTAGAGGGTGCAACCCTGATGCCCGAGTATATCAAGGCTGCCGCTCAGAAGAAACTTTTTGCCAAGGCCAAGAAGGGTGACGTAATCAAGTTCAACCCCTCAAAGGCTTATGAGGGCAACGCAATAGAGATATCTTCACTCCTCAACAAGAAGAAGGAGGAGGTTGAGGGTATCACCGCCGATTTCTCACTCACCATCCAGGATATCACCCGTTTCGTTGAGAGCGAGCTGAACCAGGAGGTGTTTGACCGCGTGTTCGGTAAGGATGCAGTTAAGGACGAGGCCGGTTTCCGCGCCAAGGTTGAGGAGACTCTGGCTCAGAGTTTCGTACCTGACAGCGACTACAAGTTCCTGCTTGACGTTCGCGCTTACCTGATGGAGAAGGTAGGCAAGCTGGAGTATGCCGAGGATCTGCTCAAGCGTATCATGAAGGCTAACAAGCCCGACGCACAGGACGATGAGGCTACATTCCAGCGCAGCCTTGAGGAGCTTACATGGCACCTCATCCAGGAGAAGCTGGTTGAGAAGTATTCAATCAAGGTCGAGGAGGCCGATGTACAGGCAATGGCCCGCGAGGCAACACGCGCCCAGTTCGCTCAGTACGGTATGATGAATATTCCCGATGAGCTGCTTGACAACTACTCAAAGGAGATGCTCAAGAAGCGTGAGACCGTTGACGGCCTTGTAAACCGCGCCATTGAGTCAAAGCTCACCGCTGCCCTCAAGAAGGATGTAAAGCTCAAGAACAAGAAGGTTACCGTTGATGAGTTCAACAAGCTTTTTGAGACTGCAGCCGAGTCTGCTCCCAAAGCAAAGAAAACAACCAAGAAGTAAATAAAAGAGCTATGGATGATTTCCGTAAATTCGCTGTCCGCCATCTCGGAATGAACAGCCAGACATTGGATGATGTCATCAAGGCAGAATCCCAGTATCTGAACCCCTATATCCTTGAGGAGCGTCAGTTGAACGTAACCCAGATGGATGTGTTCTCACGTCTGATGATGGATCGCATTATATTCCTGGGTACGGAAATCAACGACTATGTGGCAAACACGATACAGGCTCAGCTCCTGTATCTGGATTCTATAGACTCATCAAAGGAGATCTCGATATATCTGAATTCCCCCGGCGGCAGCGTAACCGCCGGTCTGGGAATTTATGATACAATGCAGTTTATAACAAGCCCCGTTGCCACCATCTGCACCGGCATGGCCGCCAGCATGGCTGCCGTACTGCTTGTAGCAGGTCAGGAGGGTAAGCGTTCGGCTCTGCCTCACAGCCGTGTCATGATACATCAGCCTCTGGGTGGTGTTCAGGGTCAGGCAAGTGACATTGAGATTACTGCACGCGAGATCCAGAAGATGAAGAAAGAACTTTACACAATCATATCGGACCATTCGCATACCCCGTTTGACAAGGTGTGGGCTGACAGTGACCGTGACTACTGGATGTCGGCTCAGGAGGCCAAGGAATATGGTATGATCGATCAGGTATTGGAGAAACGCAAATAACGGATAATGGCAGGCAAGAAGGGACAGTATTGCAGTTTCTGCGGACGTTCAGACAAGGAGGTGGGTTTTCTCATCACCGGTATTGAGGGCTGTATATGCAACGAGTGCGTGGAGCGCGCGGCTGAGATAGTGCGTGATGCCAAGCAGGGTGGCGACAAGCCTTCATTCACCATGGAATCAGTGCCCAAACCCAAGGAAATCAAGAAGTTCCTTGACGATTATGTGATTGGGCAGGATGCCGCAAAACGCTACCTCTCGGTTGCCGTTTACAACCATTACAAACGTATCACCCAGCCTGAAACCGATGATATTGACATAGAGAAGAGCAATATCATACTGGTGGGTGCCACCGGTACAGGCAAGACGCTGCTGGCCAAGACTATAGCACGTCTGCTCAAAGTTCCTTTCACCATTGTGGATGCAACGGTCCTCACAGAAGCAGGTTATGTGGGTGAGGATGTGGAGAGCATCCTGTCACGTCTGCTTCAGGTGGCCGATTATGATGTGGCTGCCGCAGAACGCGGAATTGTGTTCATTGATGAGATAGACAAGATAGCACGCAAGAGCGACAACCCCTCCATTACACGTGACGTGAGCGGAGAGGGCGTACAGCAGGGCCTGCTCAAACTGCTTGAGGGTACCGTGGTCAACGTTCCCCCTCAGGGCGGTCGCAAGCATCCCGAGCAGAAATTCATTCAGGTTGACACCAAGAACATCCTGTTTATCTGCGGCGGTGCCTTTGACGGCATAGAGCGCAAGATTGCCGGCCGCCTGAATACCCAGGTGGTGGGATTCGACTCAGTGGAGCATCGCAGCAAGGTTGACCTTAACAACCTTATGAAGTATGTTTCACCCCAGGATCTGAAATCATTCGGTCTCATACCTGAGATAATAGGCCGTCTGCCGGTTGTGACCAGCCTTCAGCCGCTGGACCGCGAGGCTCTGAGAAACATTCTTACAGAACCCAAGAATTCAATAGTCCGCCAGTATGCCAAGATATTCAAACTGGACGGAGTGGAGCTTACATTCCAGCCCGAGGTTCTGGATTTCATCGTTGACAAGGCCATAGAGTTTAAGCTGGGAGCACGCGGCTTGAGGTCAATCGTGGAGACCATTATGATCGATGCCATGTACGAGATACCGTCATCGTCAAAGAAGAGCTATACCGTGACTTTGGATTATGCCAAGAGTCAGTTGGATAAGGCCGATGGCGCAGTATTCGGGAAAGCCTGACGTGCTGCGGTCATATTATTAAAAATATTTGATTTTTTTTTCGTCAAAAAGTTTGCAAGTATGAAATACTTGTACTTAACTTTGTTTTCTATCGCTATAGGAATTTGGATGAATATTTAATGTTTGTATGGCAAAAGATGTGAATCTGCAGGAAATACTGAAAGTTCATTTCGGCTTCGATACTTTCAAGGGAGATCAGGAGGCTATTATCCGTAATCTGATGGCCGGCAAGGATACGTTCGTGCTTATGCCTACAGGAGGCGGCAAGTCTCTCTGCTATCAGCTCCCGGCCCTTGTAATGGACGGAACAGCCATCGTGATTTCGCCCCTCATAGCTCTTATGAAGAACCAGGTGGACGCCATGCGTAACCTGAGTGAGGAGGACGGTATAGCACACTTTATCAATTCGTCTCTGAACAAAACATCAATAGACCTTGTAAAAGCCGATATCCTGAGCGGAAAGACCAAACTCCTGTATGTGGCCCCCGAGTCACTTACCAAGGAGGAGAATGTGGATTTTCTCAAGAAGGTCAAGATATCGTTTTACGCCATCGATGAGGCTCACTGTATATCGGAGTGGGGACATGATTTCCGCCCTGAGTACCGTAAGATAAGGGATATTGTAAAGGAGATAGGATTGGCTCCCATAATCGCATTGACAGCTACAGCCACCAACAAGGTGCGTGATGACATAAAGAAAAACCTGGGCATTCAGGATGCCAAGGACTTCAAGTCATCATTCAACCGTCCCAACCTTTACTATGAGGTAAGGCCCAAGACCAAGAATGTTGACAAGGACATCATAAAGTTCATCAAGTCAAACCCCGGCAAGTCAGGTATCATCTACTGCCTATCCCGCAAGAAGGTTGAGGAACTGGCCGAGATTCTCCAGGCCAATGACATATCGGCCATGGCTTATCATGCCGGCATGGAGGCTGCCGCACGCAGCAAGACGCAGGACGCCTTCATCATGGAGAAGATTGATGTCATCGTGGCTACCATCGCGTTCGGAATGGGTATTGACAAGCCCGATGTACGTTACGTCATCCATTACGATATCCCCAAGAGCCTTGAGGGCTACTATCAGGAGACCGGCCGTGCCGGACGTGACGGCGGTGAGGGCCAGTGCATAGCATTCTACAACAGCAAGGATGTTCAGAAACTGGAGAAGTTCCTTGAGGGCAAGCCCCTGGCCGAGCAGGACATAGGCCGTCAGCTGCTGGCCGAGACCACCGCTTACTGCGAGTCATCGGTATGCCGCCGCAAGCTGCTTCTGCACTATTTCGGTGAGAACTATGAGGAGGACAACTGCGGCAACTGCGACAACTGCCTGAATCCCAAGAAACAGGTTGAGGCGCAGCAACTGCTCGAGACAGTCCTGGAGTGCATACTGGCTGTAAAGGAGAACTTCAAGGCAGACTATATCATCGATATGCTCCTGGGCAAGGAGACATCCGAGATAACAGACCATATGCATGATGACCTGGAGGCATTCGGTTCCGGATCCGATGAGGAGGAGAAGACATGGAACGCCGTCATCCGCCAGGCTCTGATAGCCGGTTACATCCGTAAGGACGTCGAGAACTACGGTCTGCTCAAGATAACCGATGAAGGCCGTGACTTCCTCAAGAACCCCAAGTCATTCATGATAGTTGAGGACAAGGAGTTCGATGACGAGGAGACTGAGGGCCCCATGCGCGGAGGCGGATCATTTGCAGTAGACCCAGAGCTCTACTCGATGCTCAAGGACTTGCGCAAGAAACTCTCCAAGCACCTGCAGCTGCCGCCGTATGTTATTTTCCAGGATCCTTCACTGGAGGCAATGGCCACCACATATCCGGTAACCATAGACGAACTCCAGAACATCCCGGGCGTAGGCGCCGGCAAGGCAAAGCGTTACGGTCAGGAGTTCATTGACCTGATCAAGCGTCATGTCGAGGAGAATGAGATTGAGCGTCCCGAGGATCTGCGTGTCCGCACGGTTGCCAACAAGTCCAAGCTCAAGGTGAGCATCATCCAGAGCATAGACATGAAGGTGGCTCTTGACGACATAGCCATAAGCAAGGGTATAGACTTTGACGAACTGCTCACAGAGATTGAGGCCATAGTAAATTCCGGAACCAAGTTGGACATAGACTACTTCATAGAGAGTGTCATGGACGATGACCGTGCCGAGGATATCTATGAATATTTCCGCGAGTCGGAGAGTGACTCGATTGATGATGCTATAGACGAACTTGGTGATGACTACAGCGAGGAGGAGATCCGCCTGGTACGTATCAAGTTCATTTCAGAAATGGGTAACTAAACAACACAATATTATGTCATTTTTAGAAGATAGAGTTGCTATGGAGGGCCTGACATTTGACGATGTCCTGCTCATCCCCGCTTATTCAGAGGTTCTGCCGCGTGACATCAATCTTACATCAAGATTCTCACGCAACATCACCCTTAACATCCCGTTCGTGACAGCAGCTATGGATACCGTAACTGAGTCACGTATGGCAATTGCCATTGCCCGCGAGGGTGGTATCGGCGTTATTCACAAGAATATGCCTATCGCAGAGCAGGCCCGTCAGGTCGCTATCGTAAAGCGTGCCGAGAACGGAATGATATATGACCCTGTCACCATTCACCGTCATAATACCATCAAGGACGCTCTGGCACTTATGGCAGAGTATCATATCGGCGGTATACCCGTTGTTGAGGAGGACGGCACACTGTGCGGTATCGTCACCAACCGTGACCTGCGTTTCCAGCGTAACTATGACGTCAAGATTGAGGATGTCATGACAAAGGAGAACCTGGTTACCACACACCAGCAGGTTGACATGGAGGCTGCTTCACAGATTCTCCAGGAGAACAAGATCGAGAAACTGCCTGTTGTTGACAACAACGGCAAGCTGGTAGGTCTTATCACATACAAGGATATCACCAAGGCCAAGGACAAACCCATGGCCTGCAAGGACAGCAAGGGCCGTCTGCGCGTAGCCGCAGGTGTAGGCGTAACAGCCGATACACTGGACCGTATGTCAGCCCTGGTTGAGGCCGGTGCCGATGCAATCGTAATCGATACCGCCCACGGTCACACCAAGAGCGTTATCGCAAAACTCAAGGAGGCCAAGGCAAGCTTCAAGAACATAGATATCGTTGTAGGTAACATTGCAACCGGTGCCGCCGCCAAGATGCTTGTCGAGGCAGGTGCCGATGCAGTAAAGGTAGGTATGGGTCCCGGTTCAATCTGCACCACCCGTATCATTGCCGGTATAGGCGTTCCTCAGGTATCGGCCGTATATGACGTATACTCAGCAATCAAGGGCTCAGGCGTTCCAATCATTGCCGACGGCGGTCTGCGTTACTCAGGTGACGTTGTCAAGGCTCTTGCAGCCGGCGGTGACAGCGTTATGTTCGGCTCACTTGTAGCCGGAACTGAGGAGTCACCCGGTGAGACAATCATCTTTAACGGACGTAAGTTCAAATCATATCGTGGCATGGGTTCTCTTGAGGCTATGGAGAACGGTTCAAAGGACCGCTACTTCCAGGCTGACACCAAGGATGCCCGCAAGCTGGTTCCGGAAGGAATCGCAGCCCGTGTTCCTTACAAGGGAACTCTTTACGAGGTTGTATATCAGCTTGCAGGCGGTCTGCGTTCAGGTATGGGCTATTGCGGCGCTCCCAATATTGACAAGCTCCATGAGGCCAAGTTTGTACGCATCACCAACGCCGGTATGAATGAGAGTCACCCGCATGATGTAGCCATCACAAGCGAGGCTCCCAACTACAGCCGCCACGAATAACCTAAACCAAAGCTTATGAGACGTATCCTTTCATGCATTGTAACCGTTCTGCTTTGCATACCTTTTCATGCACAGGATAATCCTGTTGTCATGACGGTGAACGGATATGATGTATCACAGTCGGAGTTTGAGTATTTCTTCTGGAAGAACAACGAGGATTCGGTCGTTTCCAAGAAGATAATCAGACAATATGCTGATCTGTACCTGAATTTCAAACTTAAGGTACAGGCAGCCATTGACGAGGGCTTGGATCAGACTGAGTCATTCCTGAGTGAGTACCAGATGTGCCGCGAGATGCAGGCCGAGGACTTCGTCATGGACAAGGACTTCCTGGACCAGGTGGCCAGAAGTTCATTTGAACAGTCTGAAGCCGCGATAGGAGAGCAGGGTCTGGTGCATCTCTATGTCATGTCCATTCAGCCCGATTATAATGCCGATGAGGATGCGGAGCAGAGCTTTGAGAAGATGCAGTCCGTTTACGACAGACTGAAAGCAGGTGAGTCATTCCAGTCTTTGGCGCGTCAGTATTCAACTGATGACCTGGCTCCCAACGGAGGTGAGGCCGGTTGGATATCACGCAGTCAGTTGCCTGAGGATGTTGCTCAGATAGTATTCTCACTCCATGACGGAGAGTTCAGCCAGCCGTTCATTTCAGAAGGCATATCTTTCATAGTCATGGTCGACAAGCACCGCAAGCTGGGTACTTTTGAAGAGAACATGCATGACATATACGAGTGGCTTGCCCAGTCCGGTGCATATGACGAGGCAAAACGCCGCAGGGCAAATGAGTATGCCGAACGTCTGGGATGGACCGAACGTGATGACGAAGCCGTTGCCCGTCTGGATAGTTCTCTTGATGAGGTGGAGCCTGAGTTCGGCAATCTGGCAAGAGAGTATCATGACGGACTGCTCGTGTTTGATATAAGCAACCGTGAGATATGGGAGAGGGTATCAAACCATCCTGAAGAGCTGGAGAGTTACTATGAGTCACACCGCAAGCAGTTCAAATTCAAGAAACCCGGTTTCAGGGGTATGGTGCTGTTCTGCCGCAGTGAGGAGGATTTCAGGAACATCAAGCCGGTTCTTGACAGGACCGATATAAGCGAATGGGTCGATTCTATCCTGGTATACAATACCGATGTCATAAGGATCCGTGTCATGAGAGGTACCAGTGAGACAGGTCTTTTCCATCAGGGTCAGAACGAGTACGTGGACAAGATCGTATTCGGCAAGGGTGAGTACAAACCTATGGAAGGTTTCCCCTACGTCAACGTGATAGGAAATGTGGTCAAACAGCCCGATTCAATCGATGATGTGGCAGGTGATGTGGCCGAGAGCTATCAGAAATATCTTGAAGAAGAGTGGATCAAACGTCTCAAGACCAAATACGATTACAAGATCAACAAGAAGGTGCTCAATAAGGTCTGCAAGGTTAAATGATGAAAACACAACTGTCACGTAAGGGATTATTAGCAGGATTGTTTGCTGTCCTGTCCGTCTCATCGTTTGTTTCCTGCAAATGGAACAATAGCGTGACTGAATATGTATACGGAAAGACTCCCATCGTTGAGATAGGGACCGATGTCCTTTATGAGGAGGATATCAGGCAGGTGCTCCCGCTGGGTCTGTCGGAAGCAGACAGCACGCTGTTTGCCAGTCAGTTCATCAGGAACTGGGCTCAGGATGTGCTTTTCTACCAGAATGCCATACGTAACATTCCCGATACCAAGGATATCGACCGTCTTGTCGAGAACTACCGCCGCTCACTCATAGAGCATGAGTATCAGCGCCGTCTTATCGAACAGAAGTTTTCATCGGAGATACCCGATGATGACATTGAACAGTTCTACAATGACAACCAACGTCTGTTCGTGCTTGACGAGTCATTGCTCAAGGGTTTGTTCCTGAAGATATCCAACAAGTCACATGACTTGTCTGACATCAGGAAACTGTATACCCGTAAGGATGACGAGTCATTTGAGGAGATTGAGAAATACAGTATCCGCAATGCGGCACGCTGCGAGTTCTTCTATGACAACTGGCGCACGGTAGCCGAGATTGAGGTGCTGCTTCCCGTTATGGAGAAACCGCTTGAGTCTTTGCTCAAGGAGAACGGCAGTTTCGAGTTCAAGGATGAAGAGTATATTTACCTTCTCAACGTAAGCGAGTATGCTCCCAAAGGCGGTATTGAACCGCTGGATCATGCGCGTTCCAGAATACGCGGCCTGCTCATGAACAGCAACGAGGTGTCATATATGAGAAAAATCAAGGAGGATCTGTATGACGCGGCCATTGAAAAGAACAGAATTATTTTCCATCAATAGAAAGATTCAAATGAAGAAAAACATATTCATGATTGTCTGCCTGCTTACGGCAGGTTACATGGAGACTGCGGCTCAGAACAACGTCATTGACGAGATAGTATGGGTTGTAGGTGACGAGGCAATCTATAAGTCCGAGGTCGAGGAGGCTCGCCGTGAAGGTCTCAAACGCGGTGCGCAGTGGGAGGGAGATCCCTATTGCATCATTCCCGAGCAGCTTGCCGTGAACAAGCTGTTCCTGAATCAGGCCGAACTTGACAGTATTTTTGTGACTGATGATGATGTCGCACCTGAGGTGGAATATGACATAAAGGAACTGTTGAACGATTTCGGTTCCGAGGAGAAGGTGGAGGAGCATTATGACGGAATGACCATTGACCAGATACGCTCCCGCCTTTTTGAGACCCGCCGTCAGGCATATGTGATAAACGAGGTCCGCAAGAAGTTAATGTCCAAGGTCAAGGTTACTCCTGCCGAGGTGAGACGTTATGTCAAGGATATACCGGCCGATGAAATACCCTCCATCCCGACTCAGGTTGAGGTTCAGATCCTTACTCAGGATCCCATAATTCCGCAGGAGGAGATTGATGCTGTAAAGGCAGACCTGCGTAATTATATTGAAAGGACCCAGTCCGGTGAGGTATCTTTCTCTACTCTGGCCCGTCTCTATTCTGAAGATCCGGGTTCGGCACGTAACGGCGGAGACCTGGGTTTCTTTGGCCGTGGCGAGATGGTTCCCGAGTTCTCTACGGTGGCCTTCAACATGACTGATCCCAACAAGATATCCAAGATAGTGGAGACCGAGTACGGATACCATATCATACAGTTCGTGGAGCGTCTGGGTGACCGTGTCAGGGTAAGACATATTCTGCGTAAGCCGCGTATTCCCACGCAGAGCGTGAATGATTGTCTGGCCCGTCTTGACACCATAGCCGAAAACATTCGCAACGGCAACCATACCTTTGAGTTCTGTGTAGCCGCTTACTCTCATGACAAGGATACCCGCAACAACAACGGACTGATGAAAAACCAACCCAATCCGTCAGTTCCCGGCACATCCAGATTCACGATGGAGGAACTTCCGCCTGATATTGCCAGAGTGGTTGACAGGATGCATGTGGGAGAGATATCGGACCCGTTCGTAATACAGCTGCCAAACGGCAAGACTACCTGCGCCGTTGTCAAACTCAAGAACAAGATCAACGCCCATAAGGCTAATATATCTGAAGATTATGAGATACTGTATGAGATGGTAAGCACCATCCGTCAACAGGAAGCTCTTGAGAAATGGATCCGCGAAAAACAGCGTACCACCTATGTCCGTATAAGCGAGGGTTGGAATGACTGTGACTTCATATATCCCGGTTGGGGTAAAAATTAACCGGTACTGATACCGCCATGTTTAAACTCAGGTCTTTATTTCTGGCGCTCATGCTTTGCTGCCTGACAGGTGTTGCCGCTCAGGAGGCCGGGACTGTGCCTGAGGTTGAGCCGCAGCCGGAATCAGTTGATACCAACTGGGTCTATCTGCTCAATGCCGACATAATCCGTTATGAGGAGTGGGTGAACCCTGACGCCCAGCGTCTTATGGGTAACGTGATATTCCGTCATGACAGCATGTACATGTATTGTGACAGCGCCCTTTTCTATCAGGACCAGAACTCATTCGAGGCATATCATAATGTCAGGATGGAGCAGGGTGACACTCTGTTCCTGTACGGTGACTCCCTTTTCTATGACGGCAACACGAAACTGCTTCGCGTAAGGGATAACGTGCGTCTTGAGAACAAGACCATGATTCTGCTTACCGACAGCCTGAACTATGACCGCAACACCGGACTGGGCTGGTTCTTTGACGGCGGTACGCTGCTGGATGAGGAGAGTACCCTGATATCGGAGTACGGTCAGTTTGATACAAACACCAAGATGGCAGTCTTTATGGACGGTGTATCGATGGAGAGCCCTGATTATACCCTGACATCGGACACACTCCATTACAATACGGATTCCCATACCGCATTCCTTTTCAGTCCCGCTACCATTGTCAATGAGGATAATGTGATCAACACAAGTCACGGACGCTTCAATACCGACAACAAGAGCGCGGTGCTGCTGGACCGTTCCCTGATAGAACAGAACGGCGGAGAGAGCCGTATGACAGGTGACAGCATCATCTATGACAGCGACTCCGGACAGATGGAGGGATTCGGCAATGTGATAATCAACAATTACAAGGACAAGGTCGATGCCCTGGGCGAGTATGTCTATTACAACAGGGACAATGACTCGGCCGTAATCACAGGTAAGGCACTGCTCATTGAGTATTCAGCCGGTGACAGCATGTATGTCCATGCCGACACTTTCCGCCTTATGACATTTTACAACGCGGCGCATGACTCGGTGGTTGAGCGCCAGATGCGTGGATTTCACAAGGTCCGCGCATACCGTATAGACATGCAGATGGTGGCCGATTCCATGGTGTTCACCACCAGGGACTCCAGTCTGACACTCTACAGTGATCCCATCCTTTGGAATGAGGACAGCCAGATACTGGGAGAGAAGATCATATTCTACATGAATGACAGTACCATTGACTGGGCCCATGTGATAGGTCAGGCACTGTTTGTCCAGATTCTGGATACCGTTCACTACAATCAGATAGCAGGCCGAGAGATGAAAGCCTTCTTTAAGAACAGTGAGATAGATTATGCCGATGTCAACGGAAACGTCGAGGCGGTATTCTATCCGCTTGATGCTGACTCGGCCATGATAGGAATGAATACTACCGAAGGTTCCAGCCTGAGGACGTATTTCAAGATGCGCGCCGTTAACAAGATTGTAATGTTCGGCCATTCAAACGGGGTGATGTATCCCATGGAGAAACTGGACAGGAAAAAGATGTATCTATCCAATTTCAACTGGTTTGCCAGGATCAGACCGGTCGATCCCGAGGATGTCTTTTACTGGCGAGGCAAGAGGGCCGACGAACAACTTAAGAAAAACAGTTCCAATAAGGAGGTTCCGCTTCCGTCATTGGAAAACGGTAGAAGAAGAAGGAGATAGTTATGGGAATGTTCAATGTAAGGGAACCGCGCCGTTTCGAGCATAAGTACATTTATGTTGATGAACGGAAGGAGAGGCTTGCCAAGATAGAGGAGAGAGCCAAGCGTGAATTGGGTATGCTGCCCGAGGAGGAGTTCAATCCCGAGAGCATACGCGGTAAGTTTCTGGAGAGTACCACACATCTCAAACGACGCAAGCAGAATGGCGGACCGGCAATTAGCCTGCCTGTGGCCATAGTACTTGCCGTACTCTTGACAATACTCCTGTTTAATATCCTGAACGGTAATATCTGATTCGTATATGGAGTGCAAGGTAAGAGTTCTTTCACAGCAGGTTGCCAGCCAGATAGCAGCAGGTGAGGTTGTGAACCGTCCTGCATCGGTAGTCAAGGAGTTGGTTGAGAATGCCGTCGATGCAGGTGCAGACAGTATCAAGGTTATTCTGACCGATGCCGGCCGTACCTCCATCCAGGTCATTGACAACGGCTGCGGTATGAATCCCGAGGATGCATGTACCGCATTCGAGCGTCATGCCACATCCAAGATAAAGGACTCTGATGACCTGTTTACTCTTACCACATTCGGATTCCGCGGAGAGGCTCTGCCCTCAATAGCCGCTGTTGCCCAGGTGCAGTTGCGCACCCGTACCGCTGACAGCGACACCGGTACAGAGATAAACATAAAGGCATCGGAGATAGAGAGCCGGGAGGCATGCGTTTGCCCCGTAGGCAGTTCCTTTACCGTCCGTAACCTTTTCTACAATGTTCCTGCACGCCGTAAGTTCCTTAAGAGCAACCAGACGGAATTCGGACATATAGTGACCGAGATAGAACGTGTGGCAATAGCCCATCCCGAGGTGGCTATTGAACTGACTCATCAGGGTGAACAGATACTGTCACTCCCGGTATCGGCCGTAAAACAGAGAATAGTCAATCTGTTCGGCCGTAAGATGAATGAGGCGTTGCTGCCGGTTGAGGTTGAGACATCGGTCGTAAAGATAAGCGGATTCTGCTCCAATCTGGATAATGTCAAGGGTAAGGGTGCCAAGCAGTTCTTCTTTGTGAACGGCCGTTTCATGCGCCATCCCTATTTCCATAAGGCTGTACTCAGCGCTTACGAGGGTCTTGTACCTGAGAGTGACCAGCCGTCATATTTCATTTTCCTGGATGTTCCGCCCGAAACCATTGACGTGAACATTCATCCCACCAAGACCGAGATCAAGTTCCAGGACGAGCAGGTTAT
>DBYT01000040.1:18961-21631 GCA_002309915.1 Bacteroidales bacterium UBA1179
TTCGAGGAGATGCCTACCATAGATTTCAATACGACTGATATGCCGGATATTCCTATCTATGACGCATCGCGTCCCGTGACCCCGCCTAAAGTCAGTTTCAATCCTGATTTCAATCCTTTCTCATCAACCCGTACCGAGACTGCTCAGACGCGTTCCAACAGGGAGAACTGGAGCAAACTGTACGGTGATGCAATAGAGCGCAAGGTGAATGAGGGTGAGATTCCTTTCACGCCCATGAGCGATATACAGGCCAAGCCTGAGGAGGAGACTCTCAAACCGTATCAGTTCGCCGACCGTTTCATACTTGTACCCTCTGAGCAGGGCCTTATGATCATCGACCAGCATCGTGCCCATATAAGAGTTCTCTATGACAGATTCATGGCAAATGCCAAGAGTCATGCGGCTGCGTCGCAGGGACTGCTGTTCCCGGAGATGTTCCAGTTGTCGGCCAGTGACGCGGTTGTCTTTGAGGAACTCAAGCCCCGTTTTGCGGCGTTGGGCTTTGACCTGTCCGATATGGGACGCGGCGCCATCGCAGTCCAGGGCGTACCTTCAGGAATGGAGGGACAGGATTACGAGCGTCTCATAACCGATATGATTGCCGATATCCGCATCAATCCTACGCATGAGGAAGACCGTCAGTTGGAGAGCCTGGCTCTTGCCATGGCCAACAAGGCTGCCATACCGACAGGCCGCCGCCTCTCGGAGAATGAGATGCAGGAACTGGTGCGTTCCCTTAAGGCATGCAGTATGCCTTCACGTACACCTGATGCCAAAACCGTCTACATCGTCAGGTCCGTTCAGGAAATATCAAAGCTTTTGGATTGATCCCGTTAAAGAACGTGGTGTGAGTGTTTCTTCCACAGACCGTATACCTCGCTTACGTTACCTGCCGTAATGAAGCCGTGAATGTTGTTCTTCTTCATGAAGTTCATCAGACTTGAGAACTCGTCCTGAGTAAGAAGAGCCTGTATCTCGGTCTGCTCCTTTCCGCTGTAACCACCGATAACTTTGTAAAGGCTGCATCCGCGGTCCAGGTCATTGATGATGTACCTGCGAATCGTTTCGTACTCATCGGATATGATACATACCCTTTTGCGCTTGTTGATGCTGGCGGTGAAATAATCAACCACAATTCCGTTTATCCAGGTGCCGATCAGACCTACCACAACCATACGGAAGGGGTTGATGGCAAAGGCCGAGCAACATATTATGGCGCCGGCAACCGATATGGAGGCGCCTATGTCAAAATGGAGGTATTTGTTCACTATCTTGGCCAGGATATCAAGACCGCCGGTCGATGCGTTTATGTGGAACAGGATAGCCTGTGAAGCACTTAGCAGAAGTACGAAACAGCACAGGTCAAGCCATACGTCACCCATGACCGACGTACTGCCGTCCACGAGCATATTTTCAACCGGAAGCACTTTCTCCCAAAGATCCATGAGCGGACCCAGTATGAGCGCAGTATAGACTGTCTTGATGCCGAATTCCTTGTCAATAAGAAGATATGCCAGGATAAGCAGGATGGCATTGATGATGACTATCACCGTCGATACCTTGACGGGTGTACCTATCAGGTCAAAAATACCGCTGATTACAATTGAAAGACCAGAGATGCTTCCTACAATCAGTTTGCCGGGAACCAGGAAATAGTTCACTGCCAGAGCGGCGAGGGCCATACCGAATGTCATTACAATCAGTTCCTGCCAGAACTTTATAGTCTTTACCGCATTCCATGCAGTACAGGCTGCATCTTTGATCTTGCTCATATAGTCCTTTATTTAAGCGGGGTACTTAATACACCCTGAATCCAATGATCTGACGTACCTCACGCAGAGTCTTGGATGCGCTCTCACGAGCCTTCTCGGCACCGGCCAGGGCAATCTTGTCCAGAAGTGCTGTGTTGCTGGAGAACTCCTTGATGCGCTCGCGGATGGGGTCGGTAGCGGCAACTATGTCCTCGGCAAGCTGCTTCTTGAGGTCACCGTAACGCAGTGTGCAGTCATTCCACTTGTCGTTGAAGTAGTTGTAGGTATCCTTTGATGATACTACCTCAAGAAGAGTAAAGAGGTTCTGGATAACCTCAGGCTTCTCACTGTTCATTGCCTGTGGACCTGCATCGGTTACGGCCTTCATAACCTTCTTGCGGATTACTGAGGGCTCGTCACACAGATAGATGCAGTTACCCTCGCTCTTGCCCATCTTGCCTGAACCGTCCAGACCGGGAATTTTGATTCCGCCCTCCTTGGCCAGTGAGAATGATGCGGGCTCGGGGAAGAACTCCACGCCGTACATCTGGTTGAAACGGCGTGCGAACTTGCGTGCCATCTCCATGTTCTGCTCCTGGTCCTTACCTACGGGCACCTTGTTGGCCTTGTGGATAATGATGTCCGATGCCATCAGGGTGGGATAGGTCAGCAGACCGGCGTTCACGTTGTCGGGCTGCTTGCGTGCCTTCTCCTTGAATGAGGTTACGCGCTCCAGCTCACCCAGGTAGGCGTTCATATTTAAGTAAAGGTAGAGCTCAACAACCTCAGGAACATCGCTCTGTACATAAATGGTGGCTTTCTCGGGATCAAGACCGCAGGCCAGGTATTCGGCCAGAATGGTGCGGACGCTGTTCTGGATGTTCTCAGGGGTAGGGTGTGTGGTCAGGGAATGCCAGTC
>DBYT01000140.1:0-3236 GCA_002309915.1 Bacteroidales bacterium UBA1179
ATGAAGATATACAGTGACGAGGAACTGGCCAAACTGCTTGACCGTAAGGAGTTCAGGCTGCTCTCTCAGACTGCCGACAGTCTGGGGCTGGAGTGCTATGTGGTGGGCGGATATGTGCGTGATCTGTTTCTGGAGCGTCCCAGTAAGGATATTGATGTGGTGGTTGTGGGCAGCGGCCTGGAGATGGCCAAGGCTTACGGCAAGGCGTTGGGTCGCGGCGCTCATGTGAGCCTGTTCAAGAACTTCGGTACGGCACAGGTAAAGCGCGGTGACCTGGAGGTGGAGTTTGTGGGAGCGCGCAAGGAGTCTTATCATCGCGAATCAAGAAATCCGATTGTTGAGGACGGCACTCTTGAGGATGACCAGAACCGTCGTGACTTTACCATAAACGCAATGGCCATCTGCCTGAACGCAGACCGGTTCGGTCAACTGGTTGACCCGTTCGGCGGAATTGATGACCTGCAGGACCGCATAATACGTACACCCCTGGATCCCGAGATCACCTTCAGTGACGATCCTCTGCGTATGATGCGCTGCATAAGGTTTGCCACGCAACTCAACTTCTATATTGATGATGAGACATTCGCATCACTCGAGAAGAACCGCGAACGCATAGGCATCATCTCCAAGGAGCGCATATCGGAAGAACTCAACAAGATACTTCTGGCACCCGTTCCGTCCAAGGGATTCATTGATCTGGACCGATGCGGACTGCTTGAGTTGATATTCCCGGAACTTGCCGCACTGCAGGGCGTGGAGACGGTCAACGGCCGCGGACACAAGGATGTCTTCTTCCATACCCTTGAGGTGCTTGACAATGTGGCCCGAAACAGCAGTGACCTGTGGTTGCGCTGGGCTGCACTCTTGCACGATATAGGCAAGCCCCGCACCAAGAAGTGGGAGCCTGCGCACGGCTGGACCTTCTATAACCACAACTATGTGGGCATGAAGATGATTCCCGGCATATTTGAGCGCATGAAACTGCCCAAGAACGAGAAGATGAAGTATGTGCAGAAGATGGTTGAACTGCATATGCGTCCCATAGCAATCGTTGACGATGAAGTGACTGACTCTGCCGTACGCCGCTTGCTCTTTGATGCAGGTGATGACATAGATGACCTGATGACCCTGTGTGAGGCCGATATCACCTCCAAGAACGAGCAGAAGAAGAAACGTCATCTGGAGAACTTCAAACTGGTACGTCAGAAGATGGTTGACCTTGAGGAGAAGGACCGCATCCGCAATTTCCAGCCCCCGATTGACGGATTGGAGATTATGCACATCTTTGGACTTGAGCCAACTGCAATAGTCGGTGAACTCAAATCCTCAATAAAGGATGCTATCCTGGACGGAGTCATTCCCAATGAACATGATGCCGCTTACGAGTTCCTGATCGCAGAGGCGCGTAAACGCGGATTGGAACCGAAATAAGAAAATACTAAACTAAATACTAGCCCGAACTATGACAAAGCAAACGTTTATTCCAGTTGCCCTTGCTGCTTTAGTAGCAATCGGTTCAGTTTCATGTAACCGTGAGGTTCAGTTCGGCAAGTCACCTATTAAGAAGGTGGTGGCAGCCATGACTCTTGAAGAGAAGGTTAACCTGCTTATCGGTGTAGGTGCCTGGAACGGACCTGACATCGCTCAGGAGATTCAGGATGCCAAGAACCTTATTCCCGGTTGCGCCGGACAGACCTATCCTATTCCCAGACTGGGTATCCCGTCAGTAATGCTGCCCGATGGCCCCGGCGGACTGAGAATCAACCCCACACGTCAGGGTGATGAGAATACCTATTACTGCACATCATTCCCTGTAGCAACTATGCTTGCCCAGACCTGGAACCAGGAGCTTGTTGAGGAGGTGGGTGTAGCTATAGGCGATGAGGTAAAGCGTTACGGTGCAGACTGTCTGCTTGCTCCCGCACTGAACATTCACCGAAATCCTCTTCTGGGTCGTAACTTTGAGTACTACTCGGAGGATCCTGTTATATCAGGTAAGACTGCTGCCGCAATGGTACGTGGCGTGCAGACCAACGGTGTAGGTGCCACTATCAAGCACTATGCCCTGAACAACCAGGAGACCAACCGTATGGCCAATGACGCACAGGTTGACCAGCAGACAGCACGTGAGATATACCTGAAAGGATTTGAGATTGCAGTACGCGAGTCACAGCCCTGGGCCGTTATGACATCATACAATAAGGTCAACGGCACATACGCACCTGAGAACGAGACTCTTATTGAAGGCATACTTCGTGAGGAGTGGGGATTTGAGGGTATGGTTATGACCGACTGGGGTGGCGGCCGCGATGCCGTTGCTACCGTAAATGCCGGTAACGACCTGCTTATGCCGGGTAGCGCCAACCAAATCAAGGCCATCACCGAGGCGGTTGAGAACGGAACTCTTGACGAGAAGTTGATTGACCGTAACGTAACCAGGATTCTTGAGTTCATTGCCCGCTCTCCCAAGATGCAGGGTTATGAGTTCCAGAACAATCCCGACCTCAAGGCTCATGCACAGGTATCACGTTCAAGTGCAACCGAGGGTATGGTACTGCTCAAGAATGACGGTGCTCTGCCTTTCGCCAAGGACTGCCAGATGATTGCCCTGTACGGAACCAGTTCATATGACATGTATGTTGTAGGTACCGGTAGCGGTAGCGTCAATTACGAACATGCAGTCGGCCTTAACGAGGGCCTCACCGCAGCCGGATACAGACTGGAGCCGTCGGTTTCATCGGCCTATACCAAATACGTTCAGGAGAACAACCGACGAGTAAGTGCACAGAACTTTATGCGCACAGGTCTGACCAACCATGTCATTCCGCAGTCTCTGGTTCGCAAGCCCTACCAGTACCGTGCCGATGCCATAGCAAGTGACATTGCAGTAATCACCATAGGCCGCAGTTGCGGTGAGTCTGCCGACCGTGGTATTGAAGGTGACTATACCCTGACCGACATTGAGCAGGGTCTTATCAAGGACGTTTGCGATGCATTCCATTCAAAAGGCAAGAAGGTTGTGGTTATCCTGAATATCGGCGCTCCCATTGAAACTGCCAGCTGGAAATCACAGCCCGATGCAATCCTTCTGGCCGGACTGCCCGGACAGGAGGCCGGTCATGCCATCACTGACGTTCTGAAGGGTGCTGTCAATCCTTCAGGCAAGCTGGTTGACACATATGTTGTTGACTTAAACAAGATGCCTTCGACCGCAAACTTCCCGGTCAATGCACGTG
>DBYT01000140.1:3251-3387 GCA_002309915.1 Bacteroidales bacterium UBA1179
CCCTGTATGACTATACCGAGTACAAGGAGCGTCTGGACATAGGTTACCGTTACTATGACCGTCATCCCGAGCAGGTTTCATATCCGTTCGGATTCGGACTCAGCTACACATCATTCGAGTACAGCGAGCCCCAGGC
>DBYT01000140.1:3426-4073 GCA_002309915.1 Bacteroidales bacterium UBA1179
GCTGTTGCAGGTAAGGAGGCTGTTCAGGTATACATCGAGGCTCCCAAGGGAGGTCTGAACAAACTGACCAAGGAGCTCAAGGCCTACGGCAAGACCGCTCTGCTCCAGCCGGGTGAAAGCGAGACCCTGGAATTCAAGCTGTCAGCATATGATCTGGCCGCATTCAATCTCAGTGCATCCGCTTGGCAGACCGTAAAGGGCGACTACAAGGCTGACTTTGCAGCATCCTCACAGGATATCCGCTGCCAGGCTGAGTTCGCCATCGCTGAGGATCAGAACTTCGCGGCCATCGGCACACTCTAAATAATTGGCCATACTTGTTGCGAGAAGGCTTACAGAGCCTCTTTTCTGCAAGTATGGCCATTATTTTGCCCTTTTTGGCCGTTTTTGATGCCATACTTGCAAGGGATCCGCATTACAGGGCTTGTGGTAACAGGTATGGCCACAAACGGGCGTGCACGAAAGGACATTCCTTTTATATTATCAGGAAACTGAGTAATTTTGCAGCACATAAAGGCAAATTAAAATGAAGAAGATACTTGGTTTACTGGTAATAAGCACACTTATCATATCCTGTGGGGAGAACATTGAGAAGAAGGCGGGACACCATCTGGATAATGCAAAGGAGGCGTTCAGCATTGGCAACT
>DBYT01000140.1:4080-4935 GCA_002309915.1 Bacteroidales bacterium UBA1179
ATTGACAGCATAAAGATTCTCTACCCCAAGGCATTTGAGGCACGCAGGCAGGGCATCAGACTGATGCAGCAGATTGAGGAGGCCGAGCAGATGCGCATAGTTGAGTATGAGGACAGTATGATTGCCGTGGCTCAGGCTGCGTTTGACAAGATCAAGGGTAACTACGCTTTTGAGAAGGATGAGCGCTATCAGGATATAGGCCTGTACACCGTAAAGAGTCAGGCTCCGCAGCGCAACACTGACCGCACTTATATCCGCGCTCAGGTGGATGAGTTGGGCCGAATGACACTGATTTCATCCTATCGCGGAAGTTCATACATACATCATGACTGGCTCAAGCTGAGCGTGGGTGAGGTCTACGTGGATACACCGGAGTCAAAAGACCGTCATGAATTCACTGACCTGGGTGTTTATTACGAGTGGCTGAGTTTTATAAACGGCAGTGACGGAGGTGCCGCCGCATTCATAAGCGCCAACAAGGATGCCGATATCCGATACACTCTCTACCGCAAGGCCGGTCAGGAGGAGAGCCGTCCGGTATACCGTAACCTCAAGTTGAATAAGGATGACCGATACGCGATAGCAAGTCTGTATGACCTGTCACAGGTGCTGCTGTCGCTCAACGAGCACAAGAACCTGCGTGACGATGCTGAGCGTCACCTTATGTTCATCCGTTCCAAGATGAAGGATGAATCAACTGAAGAAGGTGTTCAGGAAGATAAGTAGTATGCCTATCGGCGCTACCAGTTTTACCAGATAATATAATGTAAGGCTTATCCAGCGGGGAATCTTGAGTTTTCCGCTGTTGGTAAGTTCATCCAGGAAGTTGGCACGTCTCAGACGCCAGCCGGCAAA
>DBYT01000140.1:4975-8115 GCA_002309915.1 Bacteroidales bacterium UBA1179
ACGCTCAGTCCGAACAGTTTGAAACCGGCAAGCGGACCGAATGACAGCGAGCAGAACGCTCCCACCACACCGCACACTGCAAAACAGAGAGCCACAGCCCTCTTGCGTGAACGGTGCATCTCCTCAATTATGAATGCCACAACCACCTCCATAAGGGATATGGCCGATGTCACCGCAGCCAGCAGCAATGCCAGGAAGAACAGTATGGCGGCCAAACCTCCCAGAGGCATCTGACTGAAAACACCCGGCAGGGTGATGAACACCAGCCCCGGGCCTGCGCTTACATCGGGCTCGACACCGTTCATATAGGCTATTGCATATACGGCAGGTATGATAGCCAGACCGGCAATGATGGCAAATGTGGTATCAAAGAATGATATCCAGCCCGATGACGCCAGAATATTCTCATCCTTCTTGACGTACGATGCATAAGTCAGAATGGTTCCGCAGCCTATGCTGAGCGAGAAGAACGCCTGTCCCATAGCCGCGATACAGGTATCGGCCGTAACCTTGCTGAAATCAGGTACTAGCATATACTTGACACCCTCCATGGCTCCCGGCAGGGTAAGTGAACGGACAACCACCATCACTATGATGACGAACAGCATGGTGATCATTACCTTTGACATACGCTCTATTCCCTTACGCACGCCAAAGACTATGATGGCACCCGTAAGGCCAAGGAAAATAAGGGTGTAAAGCAAGGGTTTCCACGGGTTGCTGATGAACGATGAGAAACTGAGCGCATAGTCACCCTGAGCGTCAGAGAAAGCCAGAATGCATGAGTCGGCCAGATACTTGACTGACCAGCCTCCCACAACGCAGTAGAAAGAGAGGATGCAGGCCGATGCCAACACCGCCAGAAAACCTATCCAGCGCCATTTGGAGCCGGGTGCAAGACGGTCAAAACTGCTGAAAGGATTGGACTCGCCGCGACGGCCAATCAGGTACTCGGAGACCATGACCGGCAGGCAGAGAAAAACCAGCATTATCACATACAGGAGTATGAATGCGGCACCTCCGTTCTTACCCATCATATAGGGGAAACGCCATATGTTACCAAGGCCGATGGCAGAACCTGCCATAGCCAGAAGCATACCCATACGGCTTCCGAATGTCTCGCGGGGTTTACGTGTCATCAGAACAGTCTTAATATGTCGTTAAGGTTGGCAAATATCAGCAATCCGAACAGGATTATCATTCCAATGGTATTGGCCACTTCCAGGAACTTGTCACCGGGCTTCTTTCCGGTTACCACCTCAACCAGCAGGAACAGCACGTAACCGCCGTCCAGTGCGGGTATGGGCAGGATGTTCATGAATGCCAGGATGATTGACAGGAAGGCGGTCATGAGCCAGAATGCATGCCAGTTCCACTTCTCGGGGAATATGCTGCCTATGGTGCCGAATCCACCCAGACTCTTGGCACCCTCCTTGGTAAATACGTAACGGAAATCACCCACATAACTCTTCAGGGTGTTCCAGCCGTAACTGATACCGGCAGGTATTGAGCTGAAGAATCCGTACTCTATATCAACAGGCTCATACTCATCGGAATAATGAACTATTCCTATGCGGAAGTTATCATCGGCTTCCACAGTGAGAGTGTCACGTCCTGCTCCGGGACGGCCTATCACCAATGAGAGGTTACGGTCAACATAACTCTCCTCGGCACGGGTCCGGCAATCATTGAGTATGGTCTGGAAACTGGTCCATGTGGATGAGTTCTGTCCGTTTACGCAAAGGATGGTATCACCGGCCATAAGTCCTGCGGCGTATGCGCCACCGGCACCGGCAACAACGCTGTCAACGGTCATCGGACTCAGTATCGAGACAAAAGGAACGGTGCGTGTAAAGTCAAAGAGTGAAAGTTCCTCGGGCATGGCCAGGTCAACCTTTTGGCCGTCACGCAGAACGGTTACCTGCTTGGCCTTGGCTATGGCGCGGTAAAGGTCACCGTCAAACTCACGGGTGGGTTTGCCGTCAGTTGCGATGATGACATCTCCGTCACGGAATCCCAGGGACTCGGCGTGCTCATTGAACTCCATTCCGTGCTTGAGCCCCTGTGCGGGGATATAACTGTCACCCCACTTGCAGAGTACCATTGAGTAGATGAAGAAGGCAAGTATGAGGTTGAACAGTACGCCGCCTACCATTATGAGCAGACGCTGTCCGGCAGACTTGGTACGGAACTCCCAGGGCTTGGGTTCCTGCTTCATGGCAGCTACGTCCATTGACTCGTCAATCATACCTGCTATCTTGCAGTAACCGCCAAAGGGTACCCAGCCCACACCGAACTCAGTGTTCTCGGGTGAACGGCGCCAGTCATCCTCGGGCAGTGACTCAATATCTATGGGTTTGTAGGTTATTTCCTCTTTTCCTTCATAATTGAAGTGCTTCTCCTCCTCGTAGCTTTCGGGCACGTTGGGAGCAAAGAACCTGACACGGATCTTACCGTTAACGCGCTTGATTCTGAAAAGTGAGAAACGGGGATTGAAGAATGCGTAGAATTTCTCTACCCTCACGCCGAACAGACGGGAGAACAGGAAATGTCCGAATTCATGGAATACTACAAGAATGGTAAGAGAAAGAACTAGTTGGATAAATCTGATCCAGAAAGTTGACATATTGATTAGTTTTAATTGTTCATTTTATCAATGATGCTGCCAGGCGGCGTGCCTGGGCATCGGTTTCTATATACTCATCAAGCGTTGACTTGCTGCGGAACTCGGCACGTTCCATAGTCTCGGCTATTACATCACTCATCTCAAGGAAGCCTATGCGGTCCTGCAGGAAAGCCGCCACGCAGACCTCATTGGCTGCATTCAGTATGCAGGACATGTTGCCGCCGCGCTCAATGGCCCTGTATGCCAGTGCCAGATTGCGGAAACGTGTTGTATCCGGCTCCTCAAATGTGAGCGTTCCCAGAGTGGTGAAATCAACACGCGGGAAATCGGCCTGCAGACGGCGCGGATATGAGAACGCATACTGTATGGGCAGACGCATATCGGGGGCACCCAGTTGTGCCTTGACGGCACCGTCGGCGAACTGCACCATGGAATGTATTACTGACTGCGGGTGTACCACAACCTGTATCTTGCTGTACGGCACACCGAAAAGCCACTTGGCCTCAATCACCTC
>DBYT01000140.1:8170-9847 GCA_002309915.1 Bacteroidales bacterium UBA1179
TCCCAGTTGGGATGTTTCAGGGCCTGTGCCTTGGTTACTGTCTTGAGCTGGTCCAGACCCAGTATGCGGAACGGGCCGCCGCTGGCGGTAAGAAGTATTTTCTCGACAGGGTTCATGGTCTCGCCGCTAAGGCACTGGAATATTGCTGAATGCTCTGAATCGACAGGCAGTATGGGAGTCTTGTACTCAAGCGCGAGTGACGTGATAAGTTCACCTGCCACCACCATGGTCTCCTTGTTGGCCAGAGCAATGGTCTTGCCTGCCTTGATGGCCTCAATCGTGGGGCACAGACCTGCAAATCCAACCATTGATGCCAGCACTATGTCTATGGGAGAGGCCGTCACAATCTGGTTGATGGCATCGGCCCCGGCATAGACCTTTATGGGCTGTCCGGAGAGTGCTTCCTTTAGTTTTGAATAATGCTGCTCGTTCGCTATCACCACCGCCTCGGGTTTAAACCTGAGAGCCTGCTCAATCAGCAGATCGACGCTGTTATTGGCAGTCAGGGCATAAACCTCATATTCATCGGGATGGGAGGCAATGACGTCAAGCGCCTGCTTCCCTATAGAGCCTGTTGAACCTAGAATGGCTATCTGTTTCACTGGAACAATATATATTTTTCGGGATCAAGGGGCTGGCCCTGATACCACAATTCAAAATGAAGATGCGAGCCCTGGAGAGCACGGTCGGTTCCGCGGCCCACAAGTGCAACCACATCGCCCTGTTTTACACGGTCACCTGTCTTCTTGAGCAGTGACTCGCAGTGCTTGTAGACCGATATGAGTTCACCCGGATGTACTATACAGATGGTATAACCCATGTCCGATGTGTAGGTAGCCATGAGCACCGTTCCGTCAAGTACCGAGACCACACTCTGGTTGGGGCTGGCGGCTATATCCACGCCCAGATGATCATCAAGGGCATCATAACTCTTGGTAACCAGACCTGCGGTAGGCCGGAACATGGTTATGCTGAGCACATCGCTTACGGGCTGGGACTGCGAGGTTATGTTATATCGCTCGGCCTCCTCATACTGGCGCATGAAAGACTCCTCACGTTCTGAACGCTCCATAAGCAGTTCCGTGCGGACCCGTGCCAGGGAATCGACCGAATAGACTGTATCAAGGTCTATGGAACCTGATATGATCTCCTGAAGCACTGTAACATATCTGTTCTGCATCTCAAAGACCTGCTCCAGGGAGTCTATGCGCAGGGCCTCGTTCACGATGGCCTGACGTATACGGTAATCCTCAAGAGTGGTACCTTTCTGTTTGGGAAGACTGCGAAAAACGGCAATGCCGCCCCATGCACCGAGTGCTGCAATAAGGATAATGACCAATGTAAGGATAAAGTGTGATATCTTCATCCTGAACACACGGCGCTGCTCATCCTCATTGACTACAGTGAGTCTGTACAGATAGACGAATCTGCGTAACAGGCTCTTGCGGCCAACCTCCTTGCGTTTCTGACGGATACTCTTCATAATTACAGTTCTGCAAGTCCTTCGGGAAGGTTATACATCAATGTTCTGTTCTTTCGGTCCACCTTGGTAATCCATTCGGGGTTGGCCGGTATGATACGCTCGCGCTCACCGTCCCGCACCTGAAACAGGATATTGGGAGTGCTGTCATCAACGGCGTTGACCAAGCCCAGCGGTCCGGCTTTTGAATCAACCAC
>DBYT01000125.1:0-5512 GCA_002309915.1 Bacteroidales bacterium UBA1179
AACTACCGTTTCCAGGCCGATGCGCTGGCCATGTACCAGATTCTCAAGTATTATGGTTTTGATGATGACCATATAGTCCTTGTCTGCGAGGATGATCTGGCGAATCATACCTACAACCCCTTACCCGGACAGTTGTTCGTAACATTGAACGGGCGCAATGTCTATGACCAGTCTGCCATAGACTACCGCCTCCATGACCTTAAGCCCGTAGATATAGGAGATATCCTTCAGGGACGCGCATCGGAGAGGCTTCCTCATGTACTTGAGCCCGATAATGACGACAACGTATTCATATTCTGGAGCAGTCACGGATCGCCGGGTTCACTCTACTTTGGAGATTCCCCGCTTATGACCTACAGCAAGATGAAAGACATACTGTCCGATACCCCTCACCGCAAGATGCTGTTTGTGGTCGAGGCCTGCTATAGCGGAGGTCTGGGACAAGCCTGCCAGGGTATCCCCGGCACACTGTTCGTCACAGCCGCCAACCCCTATGAAACCAGCCACGCCGACGTCTGGAGTGAAGAGATAGGAGTATATCTGTCCAACGGTTTCACCCAGGGCTTCATGAATGCCATATACAAAGATCCCGCAATATCTCTGCGGGACCTCTATTACACACTTGCCGCGCATACCAACGGTTCACACGTCAAGATCTATAATCAGAATTTCGGCAGTGTCTACAACAACACCATGCAAGAATTCATCAAGCCTTAAATCATCTTGTGAGACTTGGCCGTCAGCGGGAAGAACACCGGCATGATCAGGACTATGGCAATCACTGAGAAGAGCATGCCGCTCATCACTCCTATCGCGAAACTGAACCAGAACGGATCCTGCTTACCGTCCAAAAGGAACGGAACCAGACCCAGCACAGTACTCAGCACAGTAAGCATTGTGGGAACAATCTTACGGTTGTAAGCCTTGAGATAGGTCTTAAGACCGTACTCACCCTTGGCCGCCGCAATAGTACGGTATTCCGATGTCAGATAAATACCCGCGTTCACCGTGATACCGCAAAGCATGATCATGGCTGCGAATCCTCCCTGATCAAAGTACACGCCGAATATCGGATATGCCAGAAACAGTCCCATGAAACTCACGGGAATGAGCAGCACGATCATAAGCGGTACCTTGAACGACTCGAACATTGATGCGCATATCATGAATATAACCAATACCACGACAAATATCAGTACCGTACGCTGTTTCTGAGGAGTCCACCATCCGTAGTAACTTCCGCCACCCACACGGAATCCCATGGGCATGCGGTCGTTGAAACGCTTTATAAGTTCAGACTCCATCTTGGCTCTCAGGTCATATGAGCCTATGAACTCATAGCCCACCCTGATGGTATACTGCTGGTTATTACGGTCAATGGAGAGTCCGGTACGCTCTTTGGAGATACTGCCAAGGTCACCCAGACGGATATTCATGCTGTCTATATCAACCATATCGTTACGGATATGCCACAGGTCATAATAATCCTTGTCCGATGACAGCAGACGTACCTGAGTATAGACATGTCCGTCATAAACGCCCTTACCCGGAGCAACGTTGTCATACAACTGGTCACTGACATATGAGAGGTATTGATTCAGATTGGTACCTGTACGTATCAGCTTCTCACGGTCCAGATTCATATAAAACTCACTTGCCACGTATGAATTCCAGCCACGACCGGTAAAACCGGCCTGACCGTTCACACGACGGTTGGCTTTAAGTGTGTCTATCAGTTCCTCGGCATAACGGTACAGAAGGTCATAATTGTAACCTGTCAGCTCTATGGTGTTTGACCAGCTTGTGCGGTAGATGCTGTTGCTCAGCGGCTGGTCATTTTCATCAAGAGCCGGGATAGTCCATACCGCACCGCCAAACCTCATGGCCTTGGCCCAAAGCTTTTGCTTAAGCTCATACGGGAAACGTGACTTCTGATACTCATCCTTGAAATGAATCTCAAGGGTACCACTGGTACCCGACAGTCTGGTGTAGAAATCACTTATCTCATCATACTGCTGCAACCAGTTCTCCATCTCCTTGATAATCTCATTGAGCTGCTGGACAGTCTGACCCTCTGCCAGATTGGCCTGTACGTTGAGTACCACCTCACGGACCTCCTCATCTTCACGACCGAATGACATACGTCCGTTCGAGTGTTTCTGGAAGATATTAAACGTACCTCCAAGAGGATACTCAAACCACTTCTTGTTACGCTGATACCACTTGTTACCGATGGTCTTGTTGTAAAGACCCACCAGACCGCCCTTGGTATTATCCTGCCCCGGTTCTGTATTTTTATGATGCACCTGATTGGGAAGCAACTGTATAGGAATACCGAACAGAAGTATCAGAGCCACTATATAAACCCATCTGTGACTGCGGTTCCAGATCATCAAACGCTCATAGCGCTCAGTATGACGTATCAGACGGCGACGGCGTTTCATCGTATTCTTGACCACGCCCTTGCTCTTAAGGGGCAGATACTCCAGAAGAGCCGGAACAAAGAGGAACGCAATCACTATTGACAGAGTAAGGTTGATTACTATCACCCAGATGAAATCAGTAAGATTGGCCCTGGTATCCTCGGGCAGGAAGAACACCAGCATCAGGGCGCCTATGGTAGTAAGCAGCGCACCAGTGATGGAGAACATCACCTTACGGTTACCGTAATAGGTATAATGGTCGGCTATGACTATCGCCGTATCTATTATGATACCCAATGACACCGTGATGCCGGCCATTGAGTAACGCTCTATACCTACATCAAATAGTTTATAGAAGATAACCGCGCTGAGCATGTTTACAATGATAGTGAAACCTATCACCATCAGGTAACGGAAACTGCGGCTCACCGCCAGCACGAATATCAGCAGAATGGCCAACGATATAAGTGCTCGCAGCAGCACCTTCTGCATCTCCTTGTCCAGAAAATCCGATGCATCATAACTGTTCTTGATGGCAAAGTTGTCCGGCAGATCCTCCTTAAGCTCCTCCATCTTAGCCTTTACGGCCGATGTAACGGCTATCGTATTGATATCCTCCATACCCGTCACAAAGAGGGTTATGGTATTCAGGCCATTGATTCTGTCATATGAGTATGGAGTCTCCTCTCGATACTGCACCGTAGCGAAATCACCCATATAGTACATACGGCCGTTCACCATGCCTATGGGAATCCTCTCCAACTCGCCCGTAAGGTCACGGGTCTTGAGTTTCACCAGCATCAGACGATCCTCCAGCACTTGGGTACCCACAATGCTGTTCTGGTAATAACGGCTCATGGCCTGACTCAGGTTGCTGGGGCCCATACCCACTGCACGCAGCGAGTTTGGATCAAACGTGAGCACCCACTCAAAAGCCTTAGCACCCGATGTCTGAACACTCTCCACACCCTCAATCTTAGACAGTTTGGGAACCAGATGCTTTTCGACATAACGGACAATCTCAATGGCCGGCATATCAGCATTGATGGTATAGGACAACAACTGCTGGCTGCTACGTCCGCCACCGCCCGCTGAACCACCCAACTGATAACCCGCACCCTCCGGGAGTTTCTTGCGAATCTGACGCAGGCGGGTGGCCACATCAAAACGGGTAGTCTCCATGTTGGTACCCTTTTTGAAACTCAGCCTTACGTATCCTCTGCCATTGTCTGTGGAAGCTTCTATCGAGCTCACGCCGTCCACCGTATTCAGGGCACCCTCAATGACTGATGTCACCTCGGTCTCGAGAACTCGGGCCGAACCCGGTCCCCAAAAATCTACAGACAGGTTAAGGTTCTCCCTTACGGGGTTGAACTGTACCGTCAGCTGGCCGGTGTAGAGCAATATGGCGCCCACCAGCGCAAACACCACCATTATCAGGATAATGGAGAAAGCGTGGCTTTTTCCGGCTGTTGGCTGTTGGCTGTTGGCTATTGGCTGTTTCTCTGCGCCTTTCATTTGTCGGTGTGCTTATAGATTACATAATAAGCCAGAGGTACAAAGAACACGCTCACAAAGGTACCGGCCACCATACCGCTTATAAGTGCCAGTGACAGCGGATACTGCAGGTCACTACCCATGTCTCCGCGCACCAGGAACGGGGCGATGGCAAGGATTGTGGTAAGTGAAGTCATTATAATGGCTTTCAAACGGCGTCCACCTGCCTCCAGGATGGCATGCTTAAGACCCATGCCCTGTTCCCTCAGACGGTTAATGGTATCCACCTTGAGTATTGAGTCATTGATAACGATACCGCACATAACCACCATACCTATCATGGACATCAGGTTAAGGCTCTCACCGAACAGCCACAGGATACCCAGCACAGCGAATATATCTATTATAAGCTCGCTAAGTATGATGAACGGCTGCACCAGACTCTCAAACTGAGCCGCCAGTATAAAGAACAGCAGCAGGATAGAGATAACCAGCACCGTACACAGTTCCTTTATCATCTCACGGTTACTGAAATAGGTACCAGAGAAACTTACCTCAAACCTCTCATCATTACGTACCACCTTCTTTATCTCATCCATGACACGGCGTGCCTCCTTACCCTTCACATCCAGGACCAGAGGATAGAACTCTCCGTCCACACCGCTAGCAATCTGCTTGAGGTCACGGTTACGGGTCTCCTTGAGCAGTATCTCCAGAGGCACGCGTCCTCCACGTGTATCGATGTAACTGCCCTGAATCAGGTCCTTGGCCTCCTTGGTACCCACACCGATTACAACCGGCATTGAGAAATCACCCTTGGATATACGCAGAACCGAGTTGGCATTCATCGAGTTCTGCAGATAACCCATTATCTGGTTGAAACTTACATCATACAGAGCCAGACGCTCGGGGTCAGTGATAAGCTCAATATACTCGTTCCACTCCGGCTGCGGGATATAATACTCCGGCAAGGCCGCACGCAGCTCGTACAGCAGCGTTGACAGTTGGTCGGGCTCGGGAGTAGAACCGTTAATGTTCCTTATTCGGGCCACCAGCGGAGCCTCCTTGTCACGGAACAGCATATCGAATATATTGCCCGATGCCTGAGTGCTGAAAACGGCCAGCGGCCACTCGCGTGCGATGTAGTCATTCGCCTGTGCCTCAATACGGTCAATCTGCTCGGTACCATCGGCCTTGATATAGACGGTAGCCTCCGATATACCCATCTCACGGGTATGTGACAGCGCGAACTGCTGGGTACCCGTCATTGCTGTATACTGCTTAATCTGATCGGGGAACTGCGCCAGTATCTGCTCGCAGCGGCGGTTGTTCTCCTCAATTGATATGCGCTCGTTCCACTCGATGTTGAGCAGCGTGTCGCTGTGCGACAGCGTAGGCAGTTTCTGCTTGTCCAGGTTGATGAACAGCACGCCTATAAACACCAAAGCTGCGGCGAATATGCTCCACATCACGCCCCTGTGACGGAAGAACCAACTCAGAATAGCGTCATATCCGCGTGTCATGTTACCCACGCTAATCTTGCTTATGAACTTGTTGGGAGTAAAGCAAGGCTGCTTACGGTAGAACCTGTA
>DBYT01000125.1:5581-11442 GCA_002309915.1 Bacteroidales bacterium UBA1179
AACAGCGCACCTGCAATACCGCTCATGAATATCAGCGGGATGAATATGGCGCAGGTAGTCAGCACCGAACTCAGCATGGGTGTGAACACCTCCTGGGTACCGTATACGCAGGCATCAGCCAAGGGCTCGCCCTTGGTCCAGCGTTGCGTGATGTTGTCAATCGTGATGATGGAGTTGTCCACCATCATACCCAGGCCAAGCACCAGACCTGACAGAGATATGATGTTGATTGAGATATTCAGCACATAGAAGAACAGGAATGACAGTATCAGCGCCGTAGGAATGGTAATGACCACCAGCAGCGGACTGCGGAAATCCTGCATAAAGAAGAATATGATCAGACAGGCAAACAGGGCACCGTAAATAAGGTTACGCACCATGTTGTTGATGGAGTAGTCCAGGAGCTCCGTCTGGTCACGGGTTATCTCAAAGTTCAGGTCGGGATACTCACTCTCAAATGACTTCATCAGATCCTGGATACCGTCACGGAGTTCGGCCATACGGGCATCGGACCGTTTGATTACAGCCATCGATATGCACTGCTCGCCGTCAGCCTTAACCATACCCTTGGCACGTTGCTGCTCCTCGCGGACCTCGGCCAGCTCCTTGATCTGGTAGGTACGTCCGCCCAGTTTGAGCCATACGTTCTCCACATCCTCGCGTGTAACTACCTTTGACTCGAAACGCACGTTAAAACGATACTCGCCGTCACGTATCGAGAGGTTTCCCAGAGTCACGTTGGCACTGTTTATGGCATTGCTCAGAGCATTCTCGTCAACGCCTATGGCACGCAGCTTCTCCATATCAGGTATTATGAGCAACTGCGGGTATAGCACGCCCGATATATCCACCATCGCTACCTGAGGCAGCTGCTCCAGACGGCGTGTAATCACCTGACGGCAGAAATCACTCATCTCCAGCAAACGGGTGCCGCCGGTGTGCTTTGAGTCCTTAAGCGAGACGTTTATAAAGAATGCCGGAATATCGGTAGCGCTGGCACGGGCAATCATAGGACGCTCCTCACCTGCTCCCCAACCGCTTGTGGCACGGTCCACACGATCATTCACATCAATGAAAAGGAAATCGGCATCGGCCCCGTACTCAAAGGTCATCTCAATCAGACCGCTACCGTCTTTGGCCGTACATACCATATCCTGCAGATGGGCCACCTGCGACAGTTGTGAACGCAGTCCGGCCATCAGTCCGTCATTCAGTTCTCGTGCGCTACGGTCGGGCGATGTCACCTGCACCGTAATCTGCGGCACATCAATGTCCGGCACCAGTGATACCGGCAGTTTACGTATGGCCGCAATACCCAGCACCATGACTGCAATAAGCACCATGGTAACCGCAATGGGGCGTTTAATCAATCCCTTGAACATGGCTCGTTACTCCTGAATAACCACCTCGGCGTCATCACCCAGATTCAAGTTACCACTGGTAATAATCAGGTCACCGATATTAAGGTCAGCACCACGGTCCTTGTTGGGCTCAACCACATGCTCCATAGTGTTTGACATGATGACATTCACATATGTCCACAGGCTGTGTCCGGTCTCCGGATCTATGCGGAACAGCACCTCCATATTGTCACGAATAACAACGGCGCTCTTGGGAACCACCATCTGATTGGGAACGCTGTTCTCGACAGTGATGCGAACATTCATTCCGTCCATCAGCTCATCGGCTCCGGGAACCTGTGCCGTTACGGCTATCTGACCGTTCTGGTCAACCGTGGGGTTGATTGATACAATAGATCCCTTTATTACCAGGTCATTGTTTACAAACGGTGATACCAGCACCTGCTGGCCCACATGTACAAAACCGTACTCGGTCTCCAACACGCTGAACCGTACCAGGTAACGGCTGTCATCAATCAGGGTGCAGAACTGACCGCCCTGCTCGTAAACATGGCCCCTTACGCTTGCCACCTTACCGCTGAACGGAGCCTTAAGGTCGCACTGCTGGAATGTCCTCTCAGCATTCTCAAGCGCCATCTTGGAATCTATGAAACCAGTGTTGATATAGATAACGCGCTTCTGGTCGGCCGGTATATTGGCGGTATCGGCCAGTGTATAACCGTAATCCAGCAGACGGTCGGCCAGGTTCATCTCGGCCTTGTCAAAAGCCAGACGGGCCTGCTCCAACTGACGGCGCGGCTGCTCCTTGTCCAATGATGCCAGAATCTGACCCTTCTGCACCTTCTGTCCGTCACGCACGTTAACCTGTGCAATGGGACCCTGTGCGCTGAACTGCACCGTAACTTTGCTCTGAGCCTCAAGTTTACCGTTGCAGATAAGCTGTTTGTTGAATGTCTTGAGCGCCAGCGGCTCAACGGTCACGATATTCTTATCGGCCTTGAAAGTGCCACGAGCCATCTCGGTGGTATCCTCCTGGGACTCCTTATCTTTCTTACCCTTGCAGCCGCAAACAAGAGCTGCAACTACCAAAACACCAATAATTCTATATGCTTTCATAATTCTCAATTTACTTAATCAGTTTGTCAAATTCGGCACTAATGTCAGTCCCTGATACATAGTCATAAAGCGTAGTACGGCGAATCTCAAAGTAGTAATTCCAGAAACTCGCCACATTATTCACATAACTGCTCAGCGCATTGTCACGCTTCTCCTTAAGCTGATCCAACTGGGTCACGGTCATTGATCCGCTGCCAAAGTTCTGCAAAGCCAGTTGGTAACTGTCCTCGGCCAGTTGGGCGGCACGCGCCGAAATCTCACACTGGCTGCGCTGGTTGTTGAACTGCATAACCTGTGTAAGCAGATTCTGACGCTTGTCAATCATGGACTGCTCCAACTGGTTTCGGGTAGTCAGCGCCTGGGCCTCGGCCATACGTACACGACCGCGTGCCAGACCCCAGTCAACAATAGGAATTGAGAGAGAAACACCTATCTGCTCACTCTCTTGCAGTTGTACAAACGTCCTATTCAAATCATCGCCTGATCCCGACAGACCAAAATTAGCCCTGATGCTGGCCGATAGTCCGCGGTTGGCCTTGGCCTGTGCAACGCTGCTCTCAGTCTGGATGTAACTTATCTCCTGATTCAGGCTGAATGACGAATTCTGGAGAGCACGCTCCAGAACATCATCATAATCAAGTGTAATATCCGGGATATTATAGTCAATAATAAGGTTCAGTTCAGTATCCTCGGTATAACCTATATAAGAGCACAGGCGGTTAAGAGATGTCCTGAGGTTGACCTTCCTGGTACTGAGTGAAAGCGAGTCCATGAGCATGCTTGACTCAATCTGCATCAACTGGTCACGTGTAATGGTACCCATTGCAAAACGGGTCTGAGCGGCCTCAAACAGACGCTTGCTGTCATCAAAACTCTTTACGGCACGCTCATAATCCTCTTTGGTGCTCACATAATTCCAGAAATATGATACAGCCGTCTGGTTAACCTGCTCCATACTCTCTATATACTGACGCTTGGCCAGTTCATAGTTCTTGGGCTCAGTCTTGCGGCTCCACTTAAAGCGGTTATAACCCCAAAGACTCTGTGTATAAGAGAGATTGACCGGCGATGCAACATAAGTGGTATTACGATTCGGGCTGTACTGGTCCAGACGTCTCATTGAGGTTGTAAGAGAAAGGGTACCGCCTGTCCATGGAACATTCTGGCTCACAAACAGTCTTGCCGAATTATTCATATTGTAGTTGTTGCGGTAGTAAATGGCGCCCGATTGAGCATCCTGCAAAGCCACAAGTGAACGGTCAAACTGGACCAGATCAGCACTAAGATTAAGAGATGGGAGCAACTCGGCCTTGAATGAGCGGTAACTCCAGTACCTGGAGGCAAAGGTATTGCGGTTACTCATGGCAGCAATGGAGTGCTCCTGAGCCAGTTCCACCACCTGTTGCATGTTAAGTGTCCTGGGTACAATCACCTGCGCCTCGCACACTCCGCTCACCATAAGAACGGCGCACAAAAGGACTCCTTTGGAAAGGGACTTGAATTGAAACATGTCTGCAAACAAAGTTTCTGGTTAATAAATGGGTTAACAGCGCGAATATAGTCATTTTGTATGACCTTTCACCGCTATAGTCATGAAATCTTCGGCACCCGATGCCTGGACATATACATATTTAATGAACTCGCCCTCCGACTCAACCGCAACTTTAACCTCCAGCTTGCCGCACTCACGGGGCTGAAGTCTCATTGTATTGGAACTGACGGTTGTACAATCACACTCGGGCAAAAATGAAATGGCCAGTTGCTCTTTCTGGTTGTTGCGGAAAGTAAACGATGCCTTTACCGAATCCCCCACATGGGCCTGACCTACATCCACCATCTCCCTACGCACCGAGAATGCACCGGCAGAATCATAGCATCCCACCAGCAAGGGCACGGCAAAAACCGCCATCATGAGTTTTAGATAATTCTTCATACGACTATTGAAAATTAGGTTAATTGGGTTGATGCAAAATTAGATCACAGTATTTACAAGGCAAAAAAAACGGGGCTGTTTCTATCTGACAGTCCCGTTTACTAACATCTGATAATCAAATCATTATAATTAAAACGTCAATTGTTTTTCTGACACTGTTATTTTTGTATTCCCGCAATTACGTCTTGCATATCAAATCTATACATTATATTCTCAATCATATCCATTCCGTACATAGTCATGGTGTTACTGTCATAGGAGATACAATGCACTTCTTTACCCAGTTTGACGGATCTTTTAAAATTGCCGTCCCAATCAAAAATAATCAGCTCCGGACAAACCTTACCACCCTCTTCAACATCGGTACAGTAATCTCCGGCAGTATACAGGATCATAATGAATGATTCAGCACAGAAAGGATCTCCAAAATGATCCGGCAGTTTTCTTCCTTCATGCATCAGTACATAATCTTCACCGACGGTAGATGTAGGCGATATATAATCATCAAAAGACAATGAACCCTTCTGATGAACCGCAAAATACCTGTCGTTGTCTATGTCCATGAATAGTACATAATCCATAAAAAAGAAAGGCTGGACTACCATATTCCGGGATGGATGTTTATACATAGCACCATGGTAAAAGAGAAGTGCATCTGAATAATTGTCAAGCTTCATCATTTTAGGATACATATCAATTCTTTTACCCTCCTCATCCCCATTGCGTTTGACCTCAAAATATGGAGGTTCTATTACTTCGCTGTTTATAAGATCACGTTGTGCTGTAAAAAACTCCAAAGTGCGATTGATGTCATTGTCAAGCAGAGTGTAGTATATTGAACTACACTGCCTTACATCCCCTACAACCGCTCTATTCTTCTTCAGAGATTCAGTGATATTAATCATCTTAATTGCCGATCTCTGCTCGGCCAATGGAAGAAGGATGTCCCCATTGGGATCTTTGAATACCTGATGAGAAATCATCCTGGGACCAATAATCTCATATTTTGCCCTTCCCTTTCCGCAAAAACGCCCCAACAAACGTCCATCGTTAGCAGAATAAACCAGAAGTTGGGCCGATTCATCATCAGTCAGGAACAAGAACAGCGAATCACACATAGTAAAATCCTGCAATCCCAACGGCAATGAAATATCAACCGGTTCGCCATCAATCAACGTGTCGGATTTATTCACAAAGTCAATTTCCTTAACCTCATAAGCAAAGTGCCTCTTACAAGAAATAAGTGAGCATAGAAGTAAAAAGAATGTGAGAAAGGACCTGAATCCAAACATGACTGCAAACGGAGTTTATTGTTAGTAAAAAGTTAACTGTGCGAATATATTCATTTTGTGTGATACACAGGCAGAAAATTCTTCTTTCGATAATTATTTCCTGCATCCAAGACAACCAATACTCTAGACAAAACCATGCCTTTTAATTAATCCTTAACC
>DBYT01000095.1 GCA_002309915.1 Bacteroidales bacterium UBA1179
ATCGGTCGCCGTCTGGGTATTCCGGAGCACCTTATTGGCCGTCATCCTTTCCCGGGTCCCGGTCTGGCTGTACGTATCATAGGCGACATCACCCCTGCCAAGGTTGCAGTCCTGCAGGAGGCCGATGCCATATTCATAAACGGTCTGCGCGAGTGGAAACTCTACGACAAGATCTGGCAGGCCGGCGCAATCCTGCTGGCTGACCGCACCGTAGGCGTTATGGGCGATGAGCGCACATTCGACAACGCAGTTGCCCTGCGTGCCGTAACCAGCGTCGATGCCATGACAGCCGATTGGGCTGAGCTCCCCTACGAGTTCATGCACTGGGTCAGCAACGAGATCATCAACAAGGTCAAGGGCGTTAACCGCGTCTGCTACGACATCTCGTCAAAACCGCCAGCCACAATTGAATGGGAATAAAAAAAGTACCATTGGGGTCAGGCCCCAATGGTACTTTTTTTTGCGCATTGCTTATTCGAAGTATTCCATCACGCGGTTGATGGTGGTGGTTGATTCCTGACCGGTGTAACGAGCCACAACGGTCTCGTCACGAGTTATCCAGTTGCCGTACTTGTCGTAGGTGTAATTAATCCATGTGTCAGTGAAGGTGGCAGCTGTGTCCGTATTGACTGTATACCACTCTTCATTCTTGACGATGTCAAAGTGTGAATCGTAGGTCTTCTTCATCGATTGCGGGGTGAGTGACATGTAAGAGGCTCTGCCGCCCAGACTGAAAGTGTCAACCTCCAGATAACGGGGATTGTCCAACATTGTGTATGAATGAACGTCCCATCCTGTTTCATAATTGTATGCATTCTGCTCCCGATAAACAAAGTCCTTATACATTCCGTTAGGATAGTATGTAATGGTATCTATCTGGAAACGGAGTTTGTCGGTCTGCAGACTTTTGGGATATCCGTTCTCATATGCAAAAGCGTAATCATATGTGACCTCGTTCAGTTTCTCATCGTTGCCCAAGTCGGTATTGTATGAGTACTCGCAAATTACAAGACTGTCGTTCCTGAAAGTATAGGTATACTGGCGGTAAGTAGAAGAGAGGGGCTGTACCACTACAAACGAAGCTTTGGACAGCTCTTTGCAGATAGCGTTTTCAGCATCGGATATCTGGGGTCCCATCATGAACCACTCGCGTGCCACGTATTTGCCGGTATTCTCATACTCATACTCCCAGTACTCGCAGGGCTCACCATTCTCGCAGAATACGTCAAAACACTCAGCCTTTGTCAAGTGTCCCTGAGCGTCATAAGTGTAAATCCACTCATAGTTGCTGCCTTCATTTCTGGTGTTGACATAGGCTTCCCTGACAAGACGTCCGGCCCTATCGTATTCATACTCATTGTAAGTGGAATAATTGTCAATGTGCCATTTCTTAACAGGACCACGGAGACCGGCTTTCTGACGGTCTGTACGATCCCAGAAATTGACAGTGTACCAATCAGGATCGCTCCAGTCAACAGTAACCTGTACGGAATCATTCTTGTTGTTTCCTCCATTGTTGTTTCCACCGTTGTTCTTGCCGTTATCCGGAGTTTCAATGTCAACGGGATCGCAAGCCCAGAGAATACAGAGAGCAGCGCCTACAACTGAGAGAAGTGATAGATGTTTCATGTTGTTTGATTATGGTGTTACTGTGTCAAAGGTAGTGATAATTTTTTTGTACATTTGCTCAACCAACCAACAATTCATTGAATATGAGACGTTACCTTTTCCTTTTTGCGCTGTTGGCAGCTCCCGTTGCCGCACAGGAATATGTTGATCTGGACTTACCGTCAGGTACTCTTTGGGCTACATACAATATCGGTGCCTCATTTGTGGGCGACACAACCGCCACCTTGTTTAGATGGGCCGATTTGCCCGATGCCACATCAAGCGACTACGAGGAGAAGGCATTTGCTCTGGGTGAAATAATTCAGGGTTCAGCCAATGATCCCGCAACCATAGCCTGGGGCGAGGAGTGGTGCACACCTACTCTTGAGCAGTGGCATGAACTTCTGGAGTACTGCTACACAGCCGGTGCATATCATACATCAACAAACGGCGAGCCGGGACATCCTCAGATAGGTGCTTTGGTCCTGAACCGTCTGTATTATAACAGTCAGGGAGAATTTGAGCTCCCGGAACCAGATGATACTACTGTGAGGTCCATAACGTTCACATATCATTTTAAAACAACAGAATATTACGGAGCTGAGTATTGGTCATCAACCCAGAATATGGAATCATGGCCAAAAGCAGAGGCAGTTGATTCCATCCGGTATTGGACAGAGAGTAAATATGATTATTACAACCCAATAGTCATGGGCCGTCCTGCCAGCAATGAACACGGATACGCCTACGCATTCTTTATCAGGAACAACAATATGGTCTTTTATCAGAATGTAAGACCTGTGTATGAGAAAAAGATGATCCGTGCCGTCCGTAAGGAGAAAAAACAGACTGCTTTAAAGCCGGTATGGGCTGAATCGCCAGAAATCAAACCAGTATATAAACTCGGACCTTTCATTATCTATTCCAACGGTAAGAAGGTCTTGGAACATTAAAAAACTATGAAAAAGATTATTGCCACAAACAACGCACCCGCTGCCATAGGACCTTACTCACAGGCAGTTGAGCTTAACGGAACACTTTTCATCTCAGGTCAGATACCTGTAAATCCCGCAACCGGTGAGATGCCTCAGGGTATCGAGGCCCAGACACGTCAGGTGCTCAAGAATATCGGCGCCATTCTGGAGGCCGACGGCCTTACCTATAACGATGTAGTCAAGACCACTGTCATGATTGCAAATATGGCCGATTTCGCCGCCATGAACGCAGTATATGCCGAGTTCTTTACACAGGACAAGCCTGCACGCGTATGCTTCCAGGCAGCTGCGCTCCCCAAGAACGCTCTTGTGGAGATTGAAGCTGTTGCCGGCAAGTGATTATTTGCCTATACAGAAGTGCTTGAAGATATTGGCCAGGGTTTCGCCGGGGGTGATTGCGCCGCCGGTGATTTCGGCCAGATCCTGAAGGACCAGACGCAGGTCCTCGGCAATGAGGTCGCCTGACAGTGTGGAGTTCAGGCCGTTTATGACGCGCTCCAGATTCAGGTGAGCGTGGTTCAGGGCGTCAAAGTGACGGGCCTGGGTTACTATCACCGTATCAGCGTTAATCTCGGGAATATCAGCAAGTTCATAGATGAGGTTCTCAAGTTCAGTGATGTTTTTGTTGAACTTGGCCGATATCTCTATGCTCCTGATGTCATCGGCGGGAAGGTTCAGGGCTGATGCGTCAAAGGCGTTGTAACTGTTAAGGTCAGACTTGTTTAAGGTCAGTATGAGTTTCTTGCCTTCAAGGTGAGAGGCTATCTCTTTTATCTCATCGGCGGCGGGCTGAGAATCCAGCATCCAAATCACGATGAGCGCCTTGTCAATTGCGGCGAATGTGCGTGATATGCCTATCTGCTCTATTTCGTCGGCTGTCTGGCGTATGCCGGCAGTGTCAATGAAACGGAATGTCACGCCCTTGATCTGGATGGTATCCTCAATGGTGTCGCGGGTGGTGCCGTGGATATCGGACACTATGGCGCGGTCATCCTTGAGCAGGCGGTTCAGGAGGGTTGATTTGCCTACGTTGGT
>DBYT01000026.1 GCA_002309915.1 Bacteroidales bacterium UBA1179
AGGTTGGTGATACGCTCTATACCCATACCGAGAGCGAAACCGGTGTACTCCTTGCTGTTTATGCCGTTGAGTTCCAGTACATTGGGATGTACCATTCCGCAACCCAGGATCTCAACCCAACCGGTACCCTTGCAGAATGCGCAGCCCTTGCCGCCGCATATGTTGCAACTGATGTCCATCTCGGCCGAAGGCTCGGTGAAGGGGAAGTAACTGGGACGCAGACGTATCTTGGTGTCGGGTCCGAACATCTGCTGTGCGAATGAGAGCAGTACCTGCTTGAGGTCTGTGAAACTTACGTTCTTGTCAACGTAGAGAGCCTCAACCTGGTGGAAGAAACAGTGAGCGCGGTAACTGATGGCCTCGTTACGGTATACACGACCCGGGCAGATGATGCGGATAGGGGGCTGTGAAACCTCCATTACGCGGCTCTGTACGGATGATGTGTGGGTACGCAGGATGATGTCGGGATGTGCCTCTACAAAGAAGGTGTCCTGCATATCGCGTGCGGGGTGATCCTCGGCAAAGTTCATGGCTGAGAATACGTGCCAGTCATCCTCTACCTCGGGACCGTCGGCCAGAACGAATCCAAGACGTGAGAATATCTCGATAATCTCATTCTTGACAATGTTCAGCGGGTGGCGGGTACCAAGTTCAACGGGGTAGGCGGTACGGGTCAGGTCAGGCTTCTCATCAACGGCTTTCTTGGCCTCAAATGCCTCTTTAAGGCTGTTGATCTTGTCCTGAGCCATGTTCTTGAGCTCGTTGAGCTTCTGTCCTATCTCACGCTTCTGCTCATTGGGCACGTTGCGGAAATCGGCCATAAGGTCATTGATGGCGCCTTTCTTGCTTAAGTACTTGAGTCTCAGGGCTTCCAACTCATCGGCTGACTGTACCTTGAGGTTGTTTATCTCGGCGATTAACTGTTCAATCTTCTCTAACATCGCGGTTACTGTTTTTCGGAGTGCAAAATTAGCAAAAAATGAGTGGAACACCAACTAGAATGAGTATTTTTGCAGCATGACAGTAAGAGACAATTGTTCGCTTGCGGACAGGAATACTTTCGGTATGGATGTCAGGGCAGACAGCCTGATTGACTGGGCCACTACCGATGAACTCAAAAACGCCCTACAGGATATTGAGAAGCCCGTTCTGATGATAGGAGGAGGCAGCAATCTGCTGTTTATGGGCGATTTCAAGGGCACTGTTCTGCACTCAACCATATCAACCATAGAGATAATTGGAAGCACCGATGACCACGTTCATGTGAAGGTGGGTGCAGGTGTGATCTGGGATGATTTTGTGGCATGGTGCACCGTCAACGGCTTCTGGGGTGTTGAGAACCTGTCGGCCATTCCCGGTGAGGTGGGAGCGAGCGCAGTCCAGAACATCGGCGCGTACGGCGTTGAGGCAAAGGATGTTATAGATACCGTTCAGACCATATGCCTGGCCGATGGAACCGAGCGTGATTTCAGCAACTCCGAGTGCAACTACGCATACCGTCAGAGCATTTTCAAGAATGAACTTAAAGGTCAGTATGCCGTTGCATACGTGATATATACGTTGTCAAAAGTGCCGCAGCCCAAGTTGGGATACGGAGCATTGGAGCAGGAGGTTACCCGTCTGGGCGGTCCCACACTGGCCAACATAAGGCAGGCCGTGATTGCCATCCGTGAGAGTAAACTGCCTGATCCAAAGGTACTTGGCAATGCCGGCAGTTTCTTTATGAATCCCGTCATATCAGAGCTGGAGTTCAATATAATAAGGAGCAACTATCCTGACGTACCGTCATATGCCGCTCCCGGCGGAGTGAAGGTTCCTGCAGGCTGGCTGATTGAGAAAACAGGCTGGAAAGGCCGCTCACTGGGTCCTGCCGCCGTTTATGAGAAGCAGGCGCTGGTACTTGTAAACAAGGGTGGAGCCACCGGGGCCGATGTCAAGCGCCTGGCTGACACCATCATAGCCGATGTCAAACAGAAATTCGGAATAACACTCTCCACAGAGGTTAACTACATATGAAACTTACTTTCCTTGGAACAGGAACATCAATAGGCGTGCCTGAGATGCGCTGCCACTGCCAGACATGCATGTCAACAGACCCGCATGACAAGCGTCTGCGCACATCGGCCCTGATTGAAACAGACGCCACCAAAATCATTATTGACTGTGGTCCGGATTTCCGTCAGCAGGCTTTAAGAGCGGGCATAGAACAGCTTGATGCTGTGATTGTTACGCATGAGCATTACGACCATATCGGAGGCCTTGACGACCTGCGTCCTTACTGCACCACCAACACCATTCCCATCTATGCCGAGAAGAACGTTATAGGTCATATCGTGCAGAGTATGCCGTATTGTTTCAACCAGAATATCAATCCCCGCGTACCTCATATGGAACTGTGTGAGATTGAGCCGGGTGTCAGGTTCAAGGTGGGTGATCTGGAGATACTGCCCATACGCGTAATGCACGGCAACCTGCCCATTCTGGGTTTCAGAATCGGAAACCTGACATACATTACCGATATGAAGAGCATGGACGATGAGTCTTTCAAGTTGCTTGAAGGCACTGAGACTCTTGTGGTCAACGCCTTGCATACCAAGGAGCATCCCACTCACCAGAACGTGCGTCAAGCCGTGCTGTTTGCGGAGAAAGTAGG
>DBYT01000058.1:0-2296 GCA_002309915.1 Bacteroidales bacterium UBA1179
ACCATGGACCTGGGGCTGTTTACTCAGCAGGAGGCAGATATTTTTGACAGCACGGTGGGCATAAGGAAACGGTATGTGGCTACTGGTGATATCTGTGCCAGTGACCTATGCTATGATGCAGCGGAGCGTCTTATTGCCCGTTTGGGATGGGCTAAGGAGAGCATTGACGTGCTGCTGTTTGAATCGGTTTCTCCCGATTACAGGACTCCTCCGACATCGGCCATACTGCAGGACCGTCTTGGTTTGCCTGGTTCAACCTTTGTGATGGATATCCCGATGGGATGCTGTGGCTGTGTCTATGCGGTGAATGTGGCCGGAAACCTGCTACAGAGTGGAGATGTGAAGCGTGCCCTGGTGCTGATAGGCGATACTGCAACACGTATGGGATCGGCCCGGGATAAGAGCCGTGTGCCCTTGTTTGGAGACGGTGGTGCCGCTCTTGCCTTTGAGTATGATACAACGTCCGATGATATAATAGTGGAATTCAACACTCAAGGTTCAGGGTATGAGGCCCTTATGACGCCTCATGGCGGATTCAGGCATCCTGCAACTGTTGATTCTTTTGAGTATCAGGACTTTGGCGGCGGCGTGGTCCGTCGGCCTGTGGATACTATGATTAACGGTATGGATGTGTTTTCATTTGCCATATCGCGTCCTCCCATCAGCGTCAGGAAGGTTATGGAGCAGTGTGGGCTGAATACTGAGAACGTGGATTATTTCCTTATACATCAGGCTAATAAGCTTATTGTTGACCGTATTGTAAAGATGCTCAGACTGCCCGCAGATAAGGTTCCATGCAACCTTGAGGAGTTCGGAAATCTGGGCGGCTGTTCCATTCCCATGCTTATGACTTATAATCTGAGCCGTGAGTTACAGGCGCGCCCGCTGACGCTGGTTTGCTCTGCTTTCGGATTGGGGCTTACATGGGGTACGATGGTGCTCAAGACGTCAAATGTGGTTGTTGAACCGGTCAATTATCTGAGACATGTATAGACGGTTCCTGAAACGTTGTCTGAGTATACTGGGGGCTGTTTTGGCTCTGCTGTTTACCGGCTGGCTTATCCTGCTGGTTTGGATTCTGCTTTCCATTGCCAACAAGGGCGCGGGAGCTTTTTTTGTTCAGGAGCGCCCGGGTAAGGACGGGAAACCGTTTAAAATCATCAAGTTCAAGACCATGACCGATGAACGCGGAGCTGACGGTGAGTTGCTCAAGGATATGTATCGGATTACAGGAATAGGAAAGATAGTCCGAAGCCTTTCAGTCGATGAGCTGCCGCAACTAATCAATATACTTAAGGGCGATATGGCGTTTATCGGCCCCAGACCTTTGCTGATGGATTATCTGCCTCTTTATTCCCGGGAGCAGATGCGGCGTCATGAGGTCAGGCCCGGAATGAGCGGATGGTCTCAGGTGAACGGACGGAATGAGCTTTCATATACCAAGCAGTTTGAATATGATGTCTATTACGTGGATCATCTTTCGTTCCTGCTGGATGTAAAGATTTTCTTTATGACTCTGTTCAAGGTGTTTAAACGTGATGGGATAAATGGTGCCGGAGAGGCTACAAGAGAACCGTTTAATGGAAAGAACTGATTTACATACTGATGTGTCATTGCGTTGGCTCAGATACGTGCTGAATCCTGATACGGAGGCTCCGGACGTTCGTGATTGGGCATCGGTATTAGATTTTGCCTATAAGCAGTCGTTGATTGGTATCTGCCTTCCGGAGGTCTGTCCGGAGTCAATGCCTAAAACGTTACTGCTTGAATGGATAGGGCAGGTTCAGATGATTGAGCAGCGTAATTGTCTGATAAACAAGCGGATTGAGCAACTGTTTGAGATGATGGAACGGGATGGTTTTGAGTGCTGTCTGCTCAAAGGGCAGGGTAATGCGGAGAAGTATCCCAATCCGTTGAGGCGTACTCCGGGTGACATTGATATATGGGTCGACGCTGATCAGGAGACGGTTTACCGATATGTGCACTGCAAGTTCCCCGATGAGGAGGTGTCATTTAAGCATATTCATTTCCCAATATTCAGCGATGTTCCGGTTGATGTTCATGTGACTCCGCTGAAGCTGTTCAGCCGCCGAAGTCAAAAGAGACTGCAATGTTGGATTGCGCGGAATAAAGAGGAACAGTTTGCTCACCATGTGACTCTGCATGGGTGCGAGAGGACTGTCAGTGTTCCTACTGATGCGTTCAATGCCGTTTATCAGATGGGGCATATGCTGATGCACTTCTTTGATGATGGGCTGGGCCTGAGGCAGGTCGTGGACTATTTTTATGTGCTTAA
>DBYT01000058.1:2438-6204 GCA_002309915.1 Bacteroidales bacterium UBA1179
AATTTTGGGCATCATACCCAAAGATTCAAAGGTAAACGGGGGTTCTACCATAGAGGTGCGGCCAATGCCAGACGTATCATGAGGCTGTTCCGGGTGGCTCCTGGGGAGTGTATGGCTAGATTGCTGCGTAAGTTCGGTACTGTTTCCCGGCATGTTGCTGGCAAGAAACGAAGAATGTATTAAATGGAAAGAAAGAGAATTCATCTGTGCCTGGCTCACATGAGTGAGTCTGGTCTGGAACAGAAATATGTCAGAGAGGCGTTTGAGACCAATTGGGTCGTGCCGCTCGGCCCCAATGTAAATGGGTTCGAGAAGGATCTGGAGCAGTTTGTTGGTCAGAACAAGCGTGTTGTGGCTCTTTCTGCCGGTACTGCCGCTATACATTTGGCGTTGGTTGCTTGTGGCGTGGGGCCCGGCGATGAGGTGTGCGTTCAGAGTTTTACGTTCTGCGCTTCGGCAAATCCGGTTACTTACTTGGGTGCGACTCCTGTGTTTATCGATTCGGAACCTGATACCTGGAATATGGATCCTGACTTGCTTGAGGAGGCTATCAAAGACAGAATTGCCAAGACCGGTAAGGCGCCTAAGGCTATCGTGCCGGTAACACTGTATGGTATGCCGTACAGGATTGACCGTATTCTGGCTGTTGCCGATAAGTATGGAATCCCGGTTGTGGAGGATTCTGCCGAAGGTTTAGGTTCCAGGTTCAATGGTCAGATGCTGGGGACATTCGGTAAGTATGGAGTTTTGAGCTTTAACGGAAACAAGATGATTACCACATCGGGTGGCGGTGCTCTGATTACCCCCGATGAGGATTCGTGGCGCGAGATAATGATGTATGCCACCCAGTATAAGGAGAGTTATCCTTACTACCAGCATGAGAAAATAGGGTACAACTACCGTATGAGTAACATTTGTGCGGGCATCGGCCGTGGACAGATGAGCGTGGCAGGTGAACATATTGCGCATCATAAGCATGTACAGAAACTGTATGAGGAGTTGCTTGCCGATGTACATGGAGTTAATGTGCATTCACAGCCTGTTACTGGCGAGTTCGATTCGAACTACTGGCTTTGCACGATTACGCTTGATCCTTCTGTCCGCATCAAGGGGCAGGAGGATGCTTATAAGGCTGTTGCCGGCGATGTTACGGATTGCCGACCTAACGATAATGTGGAGGCGTTGCGCGTATTCCTGGATGCTGCGGGTATTGAGGTGCGGCCGGTTTGCAAGCCTATGCATAAGCAACCGGTGTATGCATCGGCCCCGGCATATGTCAATGGGGTTAGCGAGGCGGTCTTTAAGGTCGGGATGTGCCTCCCATCCGGTCCGTGCGTGTCGGATCGGGATGTAAGTTATGTGGTTGATTGTATTAAGGAAGCTATTGTCCAGGATTAATCGTCCGGTGCTCCCTGGTAGTAGTACTCGTCGCTATCAACCAGCAGAAGGGGCTTAGTTGCAAACTTGACTACCTCAATTGACGGTTTCTCGTAATTCTTACGATTGGTTGTGTTTGTTTTCAAAATATCTTATTTTTTGATTCCATTTGAAATTACTATTTAAGACTCGGATTGTAAAGATAATGTAATTTTGTGAAATTAATTTACCCACCTATGAACAAGAACGAAAAAGAAAAGAGAATTTACAAAAGTCCAAAAACAGAAGTCATCAAAGCCAAATACGAGGGTCTGCTTTGCATGAGTTACCCATGGGGATTGATTGACTAGGATTCTATCTCTTTCCAATAATTAACGGTCGGTATTTAAGAATGATCCTTTCTTAGATACCGACCGCTATTATGTGAAAGATGACAATGGAGGTGTCAATCGATCTCGTGTGCATCGTCATAATCAGGGCTTTTGCACACAATTTTGTTAAGTTCGGTTTCAATTACTGTGGTCTTGGGGGCTTGGTAGTTTGTTTTGGTTTGCATAAATTAAAAGACTATTGGTTATGATTGGTGCAAAGATAAGTTTTTTAATAGGTTCGGGAGAGCCACATGCTCAGGAATCGGTCGGAAAGGCTGTAGATTTTTGTTCGGCCCTGGTCATCGTAGGTGAGTAGTTGCTTGTCCAGGATGGTGCTGATGGCGTACTGGACGGAGCTGGGGGATTTTAGGGCGCGGATGTAGCTGTTGAGGATGTTGATGCAGACGTCGGATTTATCGGCCAAGCGGGTTTGCTGGGCTTGGGCATCGGACAGGCCGCTTAGTTCTTGGAGGCGGGTATCGGCCCCTACACGTGAGGCCGCTCTGCGCAGGGGGTATCGGCCTAGATAAAACACTAATTATACCTGGATGTTGTAGTTATTGAAGCTAATTACTATATTTGCCAATGAATAAAACTATACAACATGAAAAAGAAGGAGAATAATAACATTTTTGTTAAGATGATAGAGGATAAACATTCTATCATCCGAAGTATTCGTGAAGGCGTTCCGAGCAAGACTATAGAGCAGGAGAGAGATGTTGAGTTCGTTACACCCGTATGATTATTGGGTAGAAGACGAGCAATACCATTTTAAAACACCTTCGGGAGCTGTTTATGTTGCTTATTTTTTGAAGCTCCCATTTGCTGAATTATGAATAGTACTGAAGTGGATTGTTGTAAATAAATGCGTATTTTCGCCTTTGTTGAACCAATTAAAGCTATTGAGATATGTTTGAACTGATTACATTGCCGTACGGTTCCAAGGATCTGGAGCCGGTTATTAGTGCTCAGACGCTGAGTTTCCATCATGGGAAGCATCTGCAGGGGTATGTGGATAATCTTAATAAATTGCTGCCTGGAAGCGGCATGGAGGCTGATTCGCTTGAGCTGATTGTTTGTAAGGCGAGCGGCGGCATGTTTAATAATGCTGGGCAGATTCTGAACCATAATCTTTACTTTACGCAGTTCTGCAAGGGCGGAAGTCCGCTTAAGGATGGATTCCTTAAGTCGCAGATTGTCAAGCAGTGGGGTAGCGTTGAGGAGTTTCAGAAGGAGTTCGTGGCCAAGGGCGTGGGCTTGTTTGGTAGCGGATGGGTTTGGTTATCGGCCAAGAAGGATGGCTCGCTGGTGATTACCCAGGAGCCAGGGGCTGAGAACCCTATTACTGAAGGACTTAAGCCGTTGCTTACTTTCGATGTCTGGGAGCATGCGTATTATCTGGATTATCAGAACCGCCGTGCTGCCCAGCTGGAGGCTCTCTGGCAGATTGTGGATTGGAGTGTTATAGAAGAGCGTTATGCTAAAAATTGGTGATAAGATGCCATCTTTTGAGGTGGTGGATCAGGATGGTCAGGTGGTTCGGTCATCGGACTTTATTGGCCGCGGTCGCAAGACTATTATCTATTTTTATCCGAAGGATAATACTTCCGGCTGCACGGCGGAGGCTTGCTCGTTTCGCGATAATTACGCTGTGCTGACGGCTGCGGGGTATAATGTCGTGGGCGTTAGCAAGGACAGCGCTAAGTCACACACTGGTTTTCGCGCTAAGTATGAGCTGCCGTTCCGGTTGCTGGCCGATACTTCTACTGAGATGCTTCAGGCGTTTGGGGCTTGGGGTGAGAAGAAGATGTACGGCAAGACGGTGCTGGGCACTCTGCGCCGCACCTTCATCTTCTCTGAGGATGGGGTTTTGGAGCGCATAATTGAGAAGGTTGATACTAAGAATGCTGCTGAGCAGGTGTTAAAATGATACCAATGGGGTCAGGCCCCAATGGTATCATTTTGCAAAATAGTGCCATTGGGGCCTGACCCCATTGGTATCATTTTTCTATATTTGC
>DBYT01000054.1:0-7567 GCA_002309915.1 Bacteroidales bacterium UBA1179
GTGCAGGGGATATCCTTGTAGAAATAATCGGCATGAGTTGTGCCGATGTTAGGGATGTCACGGCCGGCCTGAGCAAATGCGGTGGCATAGGTGGAGTGGGTGTGGACCACGCCCTGTATGTTGGGGAAAGCCCTGTACAGAACCAGGTGAGTAGGGGTGTCCGATGAAGGATTGAGGTCCCCCTCGACAACCTTACCGGTCTCGAGGGAGACAACAACCATATCACTTGCCTTCATCTCGTCATAGCTTACGCCGCTGGGCTTAATCACTACGAGGCCTTTCTCACGGTCAATGCCCGATACGTTACCCCATGTGAATATTACCAGACCCTGTTTGACAAGATCAAGGTTGGCTTTGAATACCTTCTCTTTCAGTTCTTCCAGCATATTACCAGAGACTTACGTAAAGGATAACCAGAATTACTATAACACCCAGGGCACCGATGTTGAATGTCCTGTTGGTGTGGAAGAGCTCCAGGTCAATACCAACGGCCTTGGCATCCTGAACCTTATCCTTGGCATTTGAGCGCAGGTAGAGTCCCAGAACAGCCAGAATTGCAGTCAGGAAGAACATAGCCTCAAAGCCCCATCCGCGCAGAACAGGATTGATAACGCCGATGATGGAAATTACAAGACAGATGGCTGATATGCAGAACAGAATTGATGACCACTTCATCTGGGCATCGATGGTGTGCTGGTCAAGTTTGTCAGCCTCAACTGTATTCTTCTTGTTGTAGAGTGACATCGGGATAAAGATGGCAACCAGGCAGAGGAATACGTAACCCATGCGGAGCATGAACGGTACGTTGGGCAGCAGGAACTTGAATGCGATTGAGAATACGAATGTTCCGATAGCGGCTACAACGGCTGCGGGACCGGAAGCGCGCTTCCAGAGCAGACCCAGACCAAAGATTACTACAACACCGGGATATACAAATCCTGAGTACTCCTGAATGATCTGGAATGCCTGATCTGCACCACCCATGATAGGATAAACGGCAATCATGGCGATGATAAGAGCAGAAACTGATGTGATACGGCCTACGTTCACAAGGCGCTTCTCAGATGCATCCTTCTTGAAGTACTGCTTGTAGATATCCATCGTGAAGATGGTTGATGTTGAGTTGAACATTGAAGCCAGTGATGAGATAACGGCTGCACTCAGGGCGGCGAATGACAGACCCTTTACAAATACCGGAGTGAAGTTGCGTATAAGGAACGGATAAGCGTCATCAGCAACACTGATACCACCGGCAAGTTGTGAGAACAACTCAGGCTGCTGTGTCTTGATGTAGAATGCGCATACACCGGGAATACATACAATGAACGGAATCAGGATCTTGAGGAATGCGGCAAATACCATACCCTTCTTGGCCTCGTCCAGACTCTTGGCAGCAAGACCCTTCTGGATGATGTACTGGTTGAATCCCCAGTAACCCAAATTGGTCAGCCACAGGGCACCTACGATAACTGCTATACCCGGAATGTCAAAGTATGCATCGGGAGTCTTGGCCTGGTTCACAACCAGGTTGAAGTGCGAGTCACCCGGTACTGATTTGAGTTTCTGGTAAACCTCACCGAGAGCTGCCAAGGCACCGCCCTGAAGATCCAGCTTGTCAGCAATAACGTCCAGAGCGGCATAAGCGGTGATAAGACCGCCACCAACCAGGAATGTAACCTGCATAACATCAGTCCATGCAACTGATGACAGACCACCGTAGATTGAATAAATACCGGCAATCAGATACAGAACCAGAATGATGATGAGACGTACTGAAATAGCAGTTCCACCAATCATGATTGAGATGCCGCGAAGGCCAAGGATCTGCTCAATGGCAAGAGCACCCAGCCATGCAACTGATGTAAGGTTGATGAATACATAAAGGAAAAGCCAGAAGATAGAGAAGGCAAGACCTGTACCCGGGTTGTAACGGTCACGCAGGAACTGCGGGATGGTGAATATCTTCTTCTCAATCATCACGGGGAGCAGGAACTTACCTACAACGATCAGGGTTGCAGCTGCCATGAGCTCATAAGCGGCGATTGCAATACCTGATTTGAATGCAGAACCGGACATACCGATGAACTGCTCGGCACTGATGTTTGCGGCTATAAGTGATGCACCAACTGCCCACCATGTCAGGGTGTTACCTGCCAGGAAGTAGTCTTTTGAATCTTTCTCCTTGCCGTCTTTGCTGCGTGACAGGAAGAATCCCAGGAAAATAAGTATTGCCAGATAGGCAACGAATACTACATAGTCAATAGGTTTGAAACCGTTGTTTGACAATGCTTCAATAAAACCAGTATTGTTCATTTAGTTATTTAATTAGTTAGTTGATTTTAGTGAATTACTCAACACCGAACTGGTAGATGCAGTGGCTGTAATACTCCTGGCCGGGAACCAGCTCTGCGCTGTACCAACCGGGCAGATTTGACTTGTTGGGGCTGTCGGGGAACTTCTGTGTCTCCAGGCAGCAACCGGTACGCTGCTCCATCTTGTTGCCCTGCTTGTCCAGACCTGAACCGTCCAGGAAGTTACCTGAATAGAACTGGATACCGGGCTCGTTGGTATAAACCTCAACGTAGATACCGGTGATGGGGCTGTAGAGCTTGGCGGCGCACTTGGTATCGTCACACTTGGTGTTCAGAACCCAGTTGTGGTCATAGCCGTTACCGTTCTTAAGCTGCTCGTAAGCGTAGTTGTTGATCTCCTTGCCGATGGCCTTGCCCTTGGTGAAATCCATGGGAGTGCCTGCTACCGGCAGAATCTCGCCTGTGGTCATGTAAGTGCTGTCGCAGGGAGTGAAGTTGTCGGCATTAAGAGTAAGGATATGGTTTGTAACGGGGATTGAGTGGTCACCGTTCAGGTTGAAGTAACTGTGGTTGGTCATGTTGATCACAGTCTTCTTGTCGGTGGTAGCCTTCCATACAATGTCGATGGCATTGTTCTTGGTCAGGGTGTAGGTTACGGTAGCAACAACGTTACCGGGGAATCCGGCCTCGCCGTCAGCTGAGTTCATCACCAGGGTGATAGAGCTCTTCTTAACCTCCTTTACGTCCCATACCAGGTTCTGCCAGCCCAGGGGCTCGGGCTCCAGAGTGCAACCGCCGTGCAGGCAGTGGCCGAAATTGTTCTGCGGCAGCTGATATGTCGTGCCGTCCAGAGTGATCTGACCCTGGTTGATACGGTTGGCGTAACGACCTACGGTTGAACCGAAGTCGCTGGCCTGAGTCGTATAGTCCTTAATGTTCTTGAAGCCGATGACAGCATCCTGCTTGTTGCCGTTCTTATCGGGAACCATGATGGCAACGATACGTGCGCCGAAGTTTGTAACCCAAACCTCTGCACCCTTTGAATTGGTCAGTTTGTACAGGTCAGTCTGCTTACCTGTAAACTCCATCTGGAAGTCGGCCTTGTTCAGAACCGGAGCCTCCTGCTCCTGTGAGCATGCTGCCAGGGCAAGCACACCGGCCACGAGAGCGATAAAACTTGATTTTCTCATTGTTTTGGTTATTTAGTGATTAATGAATTATTGCAGTTTTTTGGAGCCGTCGCCTATGGTGACGCTGTAAACCTCGGGTACTATCCCGTATTTGCGTGCATACTCGCGCTTGGCTTTTGAAACGAACTTGTCACAGATTGTGTCACGAACCAGGTTGATGGTGCATCCGCCGAAACCTCCGCCCATCACACGGCTTCCCGTAACGCCGCACTCCTGAGCAGTCTCCACCAGGAAATCCAGCTCGGGGCAACTTACGGTATAGTCATGGCTGAGGCCCCAATGGGTCTCGTACATCTTCCGGCCTACGGTCTCGTAGTCATTCTCCTCAAGGGCTTTACAAACGGCCAGGACACGCTCTTTCTCATCAAGGACGTATTTGGCCCGGAGGTAGTCCTCCTCTTTCAGGTCACCCTTTACGGCGTCAAGCATCTGGTAGTTGGCATCACGCAGGGTCTCCACGCCGCCAAACTCGCGGTTCATCAGGGCTACGGCTTTCTCGCAACTCTCGCGGCGCTCGTTGTACTCGTTGCCCAGAGAGTGCTTGACCATCGAGTTTATCAGGATAAGTTTGTAACCGTCAGGATTGAAGGGGAAATACTCATACTCCAGTGAACGGCAGTCCAGACGGATAAGGCATCCCTCACGTCCGAATACCGATGCGAACTGGTCCATGATTCCGCATTTCACACCGCAATAGTTGTGCTCGGTAGCCTGTCCTATCTTGGCCAGTTCGAACTTGTCGACACGGCCGTCGGCGAACATTGTGTTAAGCGCAAACGCAAAGACACTTTCAAGTGCGGCCGATGAAGACATGCCGGCTCCTGCCGGAACATCACCTGTTATTGCTGCGTTGAATCCGCCCAGAGCCACACCGTGCTTTTCCAGTTCCTTGCACACGCCGAAAATATAACACGCCCAATGTTCCTCGGGTTTGGAGGTGTCATCGAGCGTGAATTCTACGTAGGGATGTGCTTTCTGGTCAAGCGCTAGGAGACAGACCTTGCGGGATCCGTTGCGGTAAATCTCAATGGTAACGCCTTTGTCCACAGCACCCGGAAAGACGAACCCGCCGTTATAGTCGGTGTGCTCGCCTATCAGGTTGATGCGTCCCGGCGAAAAGTATAGGTCACCGCTTGTGCCGAACTGCTGGCGGAACCTGTTTCTCAGAATGGTTGTGTCCATTATTGGGGATTATTCCACTCCGAAACGATAGATTGTTGTCTGTGTGTAGACCTCTCCCGGATTCAGGACTGTAGTCGGGAAGTAGGGACGGTTGGGGCTGTCGGGGAAGTGCTCTGCCTCAAAGCAGATGGCACAACGCTTGGGCAGTGTTGAACCGTGGGCGCATGTGCTGCCGCTGCACCAGTTGCCTGAGTAGCACTGGACACCGGGCTCGGTGGTGTAGCACTCCAGGGTACGGCCGCTGGCGGGGTCAACGCACTTTACGGCGAAACTCAGTTCTCCCGGTTCGCGCTTGTTGAGAACCCAGCAGTGGTCATAGCCGTTGCCGTTCTTGGTCTGTATACCCTCCTCGATGCGGTCACCGACTCTGTGCGGGGTGCGGAAATCAAACGGAGTTCCCTCAACCTCGTCGATGGTGCCCAGAGGAATGGCGGTATTGTCGATTGGAATATAATGATCGGCGTTGATGGTCATCTGATAGTCCAAAACCGTGAGAGGGTTCTTCTTCATGCCGTTCAGTGTAAAGTAGGCATGGTTGGTAAGACATACCACGGTTTTCTTATCAGTTGTTGCCTCATACTCAATGACAAGTTCATTGTCATCGGTCAGGCGATATGTTACGTTTACGTCAAGGTTGCCGGGGAAACCCTCCTCGCCGTCCTTGCACAGGTAATGCAGCTTGATTGTCTGGGCATCGGTCTGCTCGGCGTCAAAGATACGCTTGTGGAAACCGGTGGGACCTCCGTGAAGGCTGTTGGGATCGTTGTTGATGGCCAGTGTGTACTGCTTGCCGTCCAGTGTGAACTTTCCGTTGGCAATGCGGTTGCCGTAACGTCCGATGAGTACGCTCAGGTAAGTCTCCTCACTCTCCATCACGTGCTTGATGCTGTCATGACCCCAGACGACACTTTCCATCTTGCCACCCCGGTCAGGCATCATTACGGCGCACAGGGCACCTGCAAAATTGGTTACGGCTATCTCGGCCCCCTTCTTGTTGCGGAGTATGTAAAGATCTGTCTTCTTACCCTCTACTGTTGCCTGGAAATCCTCCCTCTTGAGGCCGGCCAGATTGTCTTTAACAAAGAAATTGCTCATATAGTATAATTGGCTTATTTTGGTTATTAAAATAAAACACGCAAATTAAGCCAATTTCAGATACTATTCCAAGCGATTCAGGTTAAAATTTCAGCCCTGTATGTAGAAATCGGGCATGGTGAGCAGGTCGGCAACCACGAATGTGCTTCCGCCTACGAATATCAGGTCTTCGGCCGATGCTTCACTCTGCGCGGTGTTGACGGCCTGGGCTACGGTACGGAATACTCTGCCGCTCAGTCCTGCCTGTTTTGCAAGATCTCTCAGAGTGCTCGCGTCAAGTGCTCTCTGGACCGAAGCCTGGGTAAAGTAGTAGAGCGCGTTCTTGGGCATAAGTGCCAGAACATCGGACACATCCTTGTCATTCACCATGCCCATTACAATGCGCAGCTGGCCGAATCCCGGCTTTGCGGAGAGTTCCTCCAGATGCTTTGCAATGTATTTCAGGCCGTGGCTGTTGTGGCCGGTGTCACAGATGATGTCAGGCTTTTTGCCCACTCTCTGCCAGCGTCCGCGCAGTCCAGTCATGCGGCATACATCCTTGAAGCCTTTCCTTATGGCTGCTTCCGGGATACTGAATTTATGTCGCTTCAGTTCTTCAACGGCTGTCAGAATGGTATTGGCGTTGTTCTGCTGGCACATTCCTGCCAGTCCGCTCTCCAGCGCGGGCAGGGCGGCTGTCTCATAAACGACCTTTGACGGATTTACGTATTTATGCGAAATTATCTTACAATCATCCTGTGCAAAGATAACCTTGGCTCCAACCTCCTCGGCCTTGCGTGTGAATACTTCGCGGGTTATCTCGTTGTGCTCGCCAATGATTACGGGAACATTTTTCTTGATAATGCCGGCCTTCTCATAGGCTATCTGCTGCAGTGTGTCGCCCAGGAACTTCATGTGGTCATAACCGATATTGGTAATGACTGACAGGACGGGTTTGATGATATTGGTGCAGTCCATTCGGCCACCCAGGCCTGTCTCAATCACGGCTACATCAACCTCCTGTTCGGCGAACCAGCTGAATGCCATTGCGGTTGTCACCTCAAAGAATGAGGGATGCAACGGCTCCAGGAACTCGCGGTTCCTGTCAATGAAGTTTACAACGAACTCGGGGCTTACGGGTTTTCCGTTCACTCTGATGCGCTCGCGGAAATCGGTAAGATGGGGTGATGTGTAAAGACCTGTCTTAAGGCCCGATGCCTGCAGAATGGCGGCCAGGGTGTGCGATACGCTGCCCTTGCCGTTGGTGCCGGCTACGTGTATGGTCTTGAAAAGTTTGTGGGGGCATCCCAGGTGACGGTCAATCGTCACCGTGTTGTAAAGGCCTTCCTTATATGCCTCCTGGCCTACGTTCTGGAAAAGGGGTGTCTGTGTGTAGAGATACTCTACAGCTTCTTGGTAATTCATTTAGTCAAAGTAGCTACGGAACTTTCGGAAAAGTTTCTCTTTGATGGAAGGGGTGGGCTGGAAGTGGTCCGATGTCTGGAACTTCTCCATGGCGGCCTTCTCATCCTTGGACATTGTTTCCGGTATATATACGCTTACGTTTACGATCATGTCGCCGCGGCGGCTGGAGTTGAGCTCGGGCAGGCCCTTGCCGCGCAGACGCAGCATCTTGCCGGGCTGGGTGCCGGGTTCTATCTTGAGCTTGACCGCGCCGTCCAGTGTGGGTATCTCGATGGCTCCGCCAAGTGCGGCCTGAGGTACCGTGAGCAGCAGGTTGTAGACCAGGTCGTTCTCATCACGTACCAGGTCCTTGTGCGGAATCTCCTCAATCAGTACAAGCAGGTT
>DBYT01000054.1:7690-23138 GCA_002309915.1 Bacteroidales bacterium UBA1179
ATGATCTTGCCTTCACCGCCGCAACGAGGGCAGACGGTCTGTGTCTGGACCATGCCGAAGAAACTCTGCTGGGTGCGCATTACCACACCTGAACCGTGGCAGTCGGGACATGTCTCGGCTGCTGATCCGTCCTTTGCTCCGGTACCCTTGCAGTGCTGGCAGGGAACCAGTTTCTTGAGTTTGAACTTCTTGGTTACGCCGGTGTTGATCTCCTCAAGTGTCAGTGCCACCTTAACTCTCAGGTCCGATCCTCTCGACTTGCGTTCTCCGCTGCGGCCTCGTGCACGGCTGCCGCCGAATCCGCCGAAACCGCCGAATCCGCCTCCTCCGAAAATATCACCGAACATGGAGAATATGTCGTCCATGGACATTCCTGCGCCACTGAATCCGCCGCCTCCGCCGAATCCGGATGCACCGTTCAGTCCGTCAAATCCGAACTGGTCGTATTTGGCGCGCTTGTCAGGGTCGCTCAGCACGCTGTAAGCCTCGGCTGCCTCCTTGAACTTCTCCTCGGCCTCCTTGTTGCCGGGGTTCTTGTCAGGGTGGTATTGGATGGCTTTCTTGCGGTATGCCTTCTTTATCTCATCGGCGGTTGCGGTCTTGGGGACCTCAAGCACCTCGTAGTAGTCTCTTTTTGCCATATGCTTATTCTCCTACGGCCACTTTGGCGTGGCGCAGAACCTTGTCGTTAAGTTTGTATCCGTCAATTGCGCAGTCCAGAACCTTGCCTTTCAGGTCCTCGCTGGGAGCGGGGATCATGGCGATCGCCTCATGGAAATCAGTGTCAAAAGGCTCGTTCTTGGGTGATATCTTCTGCAGGCCCTTCTGCTCAAGGGTATGCATCAGTTTGTTGTAGATAAGCTCGACGCCCTCCTTGAGAGCATTGTAGTCCTCTGATTTGGCTGAGTTGGCTATAGCCCTCTCCAGGTCGTCTATGACGGGAAGGATGTCGGTTACTACGCCTGCGCTGCCGTTCAGGATGATTTCTGCCTTCTCCTTCATGGTGCGCTTGCGGTAATTGTCAAACTCAGCCATCTGGCGGAGCAGACGGTCCTTGAGGTCGGCTACTTCGGCCTCGCTTCTGGCCAGCTTGTCCTCAACAGTCTCTTCCCGGGGTTCTTCAGTGCTCTTCTCCTGGTTTTCCTGTGCGGCGGCAGCATCCTGCTCCGCACCGTTCAGAACCTCCTTCTCCTGATCGTTTTCAGTTTGGAAATTTTCTGACATTTTATGTTTGTTCTTCTTACTCATCTGCTATAAATCTTGAATAACACCTTACATGCAGCAAACATTGTGCCACAGCGAAGCGCGGTGACACAGTGGCACATTAAAAAAACTGAAAACTCACTTCATTGAGTCGGCGCCGAAGCAGAAGGGCAGAATGGAATCCGTTCCGCCTTCAATCAGCATGGTGCCTTCAGTTCCGTAAAGGATATACCGGATAGGACGGCCTCCGCGCTGCTCGGTCTCGGCCAGTACCTGACGGCATGCGCCGCAGGGGGTTATGGGCTGGGCTGTGAAACCCTTGTCATTGCGAGCTGCAATGGCCAGCGCGGTGACTGCTTTACCGGGGTGGGCGTGACCGGCTGCGAACAGTGCTGTCCTTTCGGCGCACAGTCCTGAAGGATAAGCCGCATTTTCCTGATTGCTGCCGGTTACAACGGTTCCGTCGTCAAGCAGCAACGCGGCACCCACCTTGAATCCGGAGTAGGGCGACCAACTGCCTGCCGTGGCCTCCTTGGCTGCATTTACCAACTTCAGGTCACTGCTGCTCAGTTCATCCTGACTTAAAACACTCCACTCTATGGTGCGGCTTTGTCTCTTCATATGCCTGTGGTCAATTATCCGACTGCTAATTTACTCATTTTTCAGCATATTTGATTAACTTCGCGTAACCATCCGCTCAGTAATGAAAATAGTTCGATTGGCAACACTCGCCATGCCTCTGCTGCTGGCTTCCTGCTCCGTCTTAAGACCGACGGCATCGGCCCCCGTAACCCAGACACAGTCCAAGGATGCGTTTTCTGCCTACATAGCCAAGTATAACGTCATGGCTGTTGAGCAGATGAAGAAATACGGCATACCTGCCAGCATCACCCTGGCTCAAGGTCTTTTGGAGTCCGATGCGGGGCGCAGCACCCTTGCGACCAAGTGCAACAACCATTTCGGAATAAAATGCCACAGTGACTGGAAAGGCCGCAAGATGTATCATGATGACGACGAGCGTCAGGAGTGCTTCCGCTGTTATTCCGATGCCGATGACTCCTTCCGCGACCACTCCCTGTTCCTTGTGAACGGAGCCCGTTACCAGTCTCTGTTCAAACTGGGCACCACTGATTACAAGGGGTGGGCCAAGGGCCTTAAGGCTGCCGGTTATGCCACCAGTCCCACCTATGCCGATAAACTGATAGAACTCATAGAACGTTACGGCCTGGACCGATATGACAGGAACGGGGCGGCCCGTCTCAAACCCGGACAGCTTCCGCATCAGCCCCTGCTCGTGAACGGTCAGCGTTGCGTGCGCCTGCGTGAGGGCGAGACCCTTAAGGATATTGCTCGTGAGTACGGCATGCAGCTCAGTCTGCTGCGCCGTTTCAATGAGGTTGAACGTAAGTTCGTGCCGCCTGCCGGGACACTTGTCTATCTGGAAAGGAAAAAGTCCCGTGCTGATCGTGAGCACAGGACTTATGTGGTAAAGAAGGGTGACAGCCTTTGGTCAATTTCCCAGCAGTTCGGGGTTAGGATAAAGCCTCTTGCAAACCGTAATCATCTTTCCGATGAGAATCCCCTGTCTGTGGGCATGACCCTCCTTCTTCGCTGATTATTCCATATTCTGTGTTGCTTTCGCTATGGCCTTCTCCAGGTCTGCGCGGCTCATTGTGCCGTCCAGGCAGATGAATGTGAAGGCTTCATACTCTGATGCGGTCATAATGAACTGGGTTACGGTCTTTTCATTACCGGTGGTGTAGATTCGTACCACTTCGCCCCTGTCTTTGATTTCCATCAGCATCTCGAAGTCATACTTCTTGATGAACTTGTTTACATCGGACTTAATCTCATTGCATAAGTCCGGATCATCGCAGTCAAGGAGATACATGGAGTTCAGGTTCTTGATGATGGATCCCAGGTCCATGGAGCTGCCTTCGCCAAGTTCCATGTTGGGCACCTTGCCCATGAGCTTGAACATGGATGATGAGATGTAGACTGCACTGACCTCTTCGTTGTCGGAATACTTGTTGTATATTCCCTTGCCGTCCTGAGCCCAGGCACCGGCGGTGAGCAGAAACATTGCTGCCACAAATGTTGCTATTCTTTTCATCTTAGTGCGTTTATCGTTTTATCAATTACCGGTTCGGCCACATCGGCTATGTCCATACCGGTGTTCATTTTCTCTGATATGAATCCGAATACCTGCTCCATCTGGACATATGCCATCTTGGGATCTGAGAAAGTATCCTTGGGGGTAGGTATTGAATCCTGGAATGAGAGTCGCATGCCGATTGTGACAATTGCCACTGCTGCTGCTGGATAAGAGATCATCCTCAGTATCTTTCTGTACTTGCGGTGAGGCGTACCGGCCTCGTTGACCTCGTCTTCTTTGGACGACATCTCAAGGGCACGTGCGGTTACCGCAATGTCGTGCTTGAGTGATGACGGTACCTTGATGCTCTCGTCGGACGCTATCCGTTCAAGATCAAGCATACTCAGCTTTTCAATATCTTCCAATCGTTTCATATCTGGCTCCTTAATGACTTTCGGGCGTTGCTTAAAAGCACCCTCAAAGTCAGGTTTGACATTCCTGTTTTCTCTTCTATCTCGTCATATGACATCTCCTCCAGCACATACATCTTCATCACGTCACGTTGGCGGGCGGGCAGCCGTTCAATAGCGGCCAGAACCCTTTCCAGTTTCTCCCGGGCGTCATAGTCATCGGCAAACTGTCTTGACTCGGCTATGTCCGGTCCGGGCTCCATGCTCTGCACCCGCTGCTCTCTGCGGAGACGGTCTATGCAGAGGTTTTTCATCAGTGTCGTACAGTAAGCCTTGAAATTCAGGACCGTATCCAGCTGGTCACGGCTGTTCCAGAGCTTTATGAAAAGGTCCTGTACGGCATCTTCGGCATCGGTCCTTGACTCCAGAATATAGTACGCCACTCTGTAGAGCCCGTCGCTCAGTGACTTGTATGTTTCTGTCAGGACTTCTGGTGTCATCTGCTTTCTTGACCGTTTCCGACATAATGACGCACCAACCCCAAAAGTGTTAATGCGTTAATTGAAAAAAATGGAAATTATAAGATTTCGTGCTCCTCCTTCATGTCAATCTCGTTACCCTTAAGGTCTATGAACCTGTATGAGAGGAACGGCAGATTCTGGTCGGGGAGCAGATTTATTCCGAATCCGTAACGCAGCTGCCATCTCAGTTTGATGGGGAACAGACCCTTTGTGAGATATGCGTACACGTACGGGTGTACGAACAGGGTGAAGTTGCTCATCTTCATCTGGTTCTTAAGGCAGCTGACCTTGTTTTCCAACTGATCGGTGAATAGGATGGAGGGTCTGATGGTGCCTGTGCCGAAGCATGTGGGGCAGGTCTCGTCAACAGGGACATCCATCACCGGACGTACCCTCTGGCGGGTTATCTGCATCAGACCGAATTTGCTCAAAGGCAGGATGTTGTGCTTGGCGCGGTCACGTTCCATGTTCTGGCACATACGCTCGTAGAGTTTCTGACGGTCCTCGGCCAGTGCCATGTCTATGAAATCAACCACTATGATTCCGCCCATATCACGCAGACGGAGCTGACGTGCCAGTTCATCGGCTGCGCCCAGATTGACTTCCAGTGCGTTTTCCTCCTGAGTGCCTGCCTTGACGCGGTGTCCGCTGTTCACGTCCACTACATGAAGGGCCTCGGTGTGCTCGATGATAAGGTATGCTCCGCTCTTGTATGATACAATGCGGCCGAACGATGACTTGATCTGCTTGGTGATGGCAAAGTTGTCGAAAATGGGCAGCTCACCTTTGTATAACTTTACGATCTTGGTCTTGTCCGGGTCGATAAGTGATACGTAGTCGCGTATCTCCTGATAGGTCTTCTCGTCATTTACGTGGATTGACTCGTATGACGAGTTCAGCATGTCGCGCAGGATTGCAATGGTGCGGCTGGTCTCCTCGAATATGAGTTCGGGAGCCTTCTCAACCTTCATGGCTCTGGTCAGGCAATCCTCCCAGCGCTGGTAAAGGATGGAGAGCTCGTTGTCAAGCTCTGCTACGCGCTTGCCCTCGGCAACTGTGCGTACTATTACGCCGCAGTTCTTGGGCTTGATGCTGTGTATAAGCTGTTTGAGTCGGGCACGCTCCTCGTTTGACTTGATCTTGGATGATACCGAAACCTTGTCGGAGAACGGGATAAGCACAAGGAAACGACCTGCAAAGGATATCTCTCCGGTCAGACGGGGACCCTTTGTGGAGATGGGCTCCTTGGTAACCTGGACGATTATCTCGTCACCCTGTTCCAGCGCTGTGCTTATGTTGCCCTGCTTTTCATCAAACGATACGAACTGAGCCTTGCTGAAGGGTGCAAGTTTCTTGCGGTTGGCTCTTACCTGTTTGATGTATTTTTTCAATGACATGAACTGAGGGCCCAGGTCCTGGTAGTGCAGGAAGGCCTCCTTCTCGGAACCTACGTCTACGAAGCAGGCGTTGAGTCCGGGCATGAGCTTCTTGACACGTCCCAGATAGAGATTGCCTACAGCGAAGGTAACCTCCTGGGCATCTTTCTGATACTCAACAAGGTTGTGATCCTCGGTTATGGCTATCTGTATGCTGTCGGGCTGGACGTTTACTGTCAGTTCGCTTGTCATCGTATTTTGTGTGTATTACGTCGTTATAAAGCAAAGAACAAACCTGACGAAAACATTTTTGCGGCAAGTTTGTTCTTTGAGAATCGTTTCACAGACCGAGCTTACTTGCTCTTATGTCTGTTCTTTCTCAGTCTTTTTTTACGCTTGTGCGTAGACATCTTATGTCTTTTTTTCTTTTTACCGCTAGGCATAACTGTGAATATTTATTTGAAGTTAACTATTACTTTCTAACTGCAAGGGCGAAAGTCTTGGCCGGCTTGAAAGCGGGAATCTTGTGCTCGGGAACAGTGATTGTGGTGTTCTTGAGGATGTCACGTGCAGCCTTGGCAGCTCTCTTCTTGGTGATGAAGCTTCCGAAACCTCTCAGATATACGTTCTCGTCGTTCTCGAGTGAATCCTTAACAACTTCCATGAAACCCTCTACGCATGCAAGAACGTCGGCCTTGTCGATGCCGGTCTTCTTTGCAATCTCGCTAACAACTTCTGCTTTTGTCATATTTTCAATTATTTAAGTCTAAAATGTCGCTTTTTTGTTTTCGAGTTGCAAATGTAGTTGTTTTTGCTGATACATAAAACATTTAATCCTAATTTGTTCTAAAAAAATCTTTTGTATATTTGCATTGAAATATTAATACCTAATTATTATGTCAGTTAACAAAGTTATTTTGATTGGAAATGTGGGTAAGGATCCGGATGTAAGATATCTGGACAACCATGTTTGTGTAGCTAACCTTACCCTGGCCACGACAGAACGTGGCTACACTGCTCAGAACGGCACACAGGTGCCCGATCGTACCGAATGGCACAACCTCGTATTCTGGAGAGGTCTGGCCGAAACCGTTGAAAAATACGTTCATAAGGGTGACAAGCTTTATGTTGAAGGCAACATCCGTAACCGCAGTTACGATGACCAGAACGGTGTAAAGCGTTATGTCACTGAGATTTTTGTTGATTCCATGGAGATGCTCACCCGTCCTCAGCAGAAGGCGGATGGAACCCAGCAGCCCCAGCCTGGTGCTGCCCAGCCGGAACCCGGAGACTCCGGAATGCCGTTTTAACCTAAATCGCAAGCCTTATAGAACCTATCGGTTTTAATATTCCTACTGCGGGGTCCGTCATCGCAATGGTGACGGCCCTGCTTCTTTTGTTCCTCTCAGGATTCGTATCGGCCTCTGAGACATCGTTCTTTTCGCTGTCACCAGAGGAACTCAAACATATCTCGGACGATGACTCCCCGCGCTGCCGCAGGGCCTCGTCACTGCTTTCTGATTCCGAGCGCCTTCTGGCCACGATCCTGACGGCCAACAACCTGGTCAATGTGGCAATTATCCTCCTGCTGGACCTGGCATTCTCGCAGATGCTTGTTTTCAGTGCCGAGTGGGTGGAGTTCCTGGTGCTCACGGTAATACTGACATTCATCCTGCTTCTGTTCGGCGAGATTATCCCCAAGCTCTATTCGGCACACAACTCCCTTTCGTTCAGTCTGAGGGCTACCGGATTGCTCTCGGTCCTCACTGTCGTGCTCCGTCCGGTCTCATCCATGCTGATGCGTTCCAAGGTGTTGTCCGATCATATCCAGTCCAAGAAAAATATCAACATATCGGTGGATCAGCTGGAGCATGCGCTGGAGTTGACAGATTCTGACGACATACAGGATGAACACCAACTCCTGGAGGGTGTCATCCGTTTCGGCGACGAGACGGTCGTGGATATAATGACATCCCGAATCGATATGATTATGCTGGATATAAAAGCCGGTTACGGCGAGGTTATCCGGTGTATAAGGGAGAACTTCTACTCACGTGTCCCCGTCTATTCGGGCACATCGGACAATATTAAGGGAATTCTTTACATAAAGGACCTTCTGCCATACCTTGAGAAAGGTGACGGTTTCCGCTGGCAGTCGCTTATACGTCCTGCATTCTTTGTTCCCGAGACCCGTAAGATCGATGACCTTCTGCACGACTTCCAGACCGGCCGTATCCATATGGCCATCGTGGTCGATGAGTTCGGCGGCACATCGGGTCTGGTAACCCTTGAGGATGTCATTGAGGAGATACTTGGTGAGATCAATGACGAGTTTGACGATGACTCCGTAAGTTACCGCAAGACCGGTCCCGACACATACGTCTTTGAGGGCAAGACCCTGCTGTCCGACTTCTTCAGGATCATCGGACTTGACGAGGATGATTATGCCCAGTATGTGGGTGAGGCCGATACCCTGGCGGGTTTCCTTCTGGAACTTAAGGGCGATTTTCCAAAGAAGGATGAGGAACTGGTCTGCAAGGATCTGATACTCAAGGTAATGGAAAAGAAGGAGCGTCGTCTTTCCGGTATCCGCGTAACGGTCCGCCGTGATTCCAAAAACGGCAGGGAGGAGTAATTTTTTTCACAATTTTTAAAATTTTCAAGGTACATACGCGCGTGTGTACCCTTTTTTTGTATCTTTGTCCAAATATCAACCAGTTTGCATCAAACAAAAACCAACAAAACCAATACAGTTTATGAAGAAAAGCAAAAGATCATTGGCTCTATGCGGCATTATTGCGGCGTTCTGCCTTGGTTCCTGTCTTACCTTTACTGATGAACTTGACCTGAACAAGGAAATCAGTCTGGATATGCAGATCGGCCCCGGAGGTCTTTCAATACCTTTGGGAAGCCTGGATACTATTTATCTTGATTCACTCATCAAGATAGATGGTGATGAGGGAATGCTCAAAAGGCTTCCGGACGGAACCTATGGAATATCCATGGAGGGCAATGTGGATTCTGTCAAAGTCGAGATAGATCCTCTTACGATAGAGATTGATCCCCCTTCGATAGACGCCATCACTACCTCGTTTGACACTCCCAAGAAGGAGAACCTCAAAATCAAGATTCCTACTGAGGAAAACAGTGAGGTCCTTTCAGTGGGCTCCATCGACATGTCGGGTATGGAGGATAATTTCACTGCCATCAAATTGAGGGTTAAGACTCAGGAGTACCCTGTGGGAGTTGCCAATATACCGGTTTCGGCTTTGGAAATCCCTGTACCCCAACAGAGCCAGAAGATATCTTTCGGTTTCACTCTGCCCGATGATGTGGAAAAACTCAACTCCATAACCTTTGGTGAGCAGAACTCCGCCGCAGGTCAGAAGATATGCCTTAATGTCGATCTTGGAGGCATTTATTCGACTTTGAGTGATCCCGCTATCAGTATCAAACAGATGAATGTCACATTCCCTGATAACTTTGTACTTGCGGAGGATCCTGATCTCAGACTGAATTATATCAAGCAGGGCAACCTCTCCGTAAGCGGCAATGTTTTCTCCATTACCATGGACGGTGGTCAGAGTATAGAGACCCTGACCGGTACGAGCAAGATTCTCCCGTTGTCATTCTATCTGGTTTCAGGTGACTTCTCCGAGGAGGGCCATACCATCGATTATGACGGTGACATCTCATACTCACTTACGCTGCAGGTTTCAGGTACTTCAAAGGGAACCGGCAACCTGTATGTTGACGTAAGTCTGGATGAGTCTCTCAAGGTGGCCGATTTCTCTGTCGATACCCGCGCCAAGCAGGTTGACATTCCCGCCAACAGCATAAGTTCGGACTACAATGTGGGAGGCCTGAACGGTATGAAGAGAATCAATTACATTGTTTTTGATGATCAGACCAGTACCATCCGCCTGGCTCTCTCGGATTTTGATATCGATCCGTTCCAATTTGCTGAAGGCAGTAATATCCGGCTGGTGTTCTCTGATGATTTTGTCTTTGACCAGACCGAGACTTACGGAGGCAAGGCAACTTGGGACAATACCGGCGCACATGTCAACACCCTGCTCATTGATCCTTACAAGACCAAGAACGACAGCATTGTCATTCACGTTAAGAGGCTGAACATCTACGAGGATGTTACAGGCGGATCAATCAGCATGAACAATAATGTCTCATATTCATCATCAATCACCATCGCGTCAAAGAAGGGCTTGGACAGGGCTGGCTTGGAGTCACTTCATGACCAGACCATTACCTTCAAGGTGGCCGGTGACCTTTTCATTGATGATGCTGACTTTACTATCGAGGAAATCAGAACAGATCTGGCCAGTTCGACCGTTATCAACGTGGAGAAGGGTGGTATTGACCCGTCACTTGTGGCCGTAAAACGTATTGATGTTGATGACAACAACCCGGCCGGCATCACCATGAACCTTAAGTTTGAAGGTGTTCCTGATGAGATTACTCAGTTGACCATTTCGGACCTGACCATCAAACTGCCTGATTTCATCAAGATGTCATACACGGGTAATGATGCCAACACCTACATTGATGCTGACGGCTCCATCGTAATAAACAGGACCATCGGAAGTTATGAACTTGATGAGGACGGTCCCGGACTCACCATATCAGGTTTCTTCATTGACGGATTGCAGTTCAAGGATCCTCTCGTTCTTGAAGACGGATGGATCAGACTGTTGAACCAGAAGGTTGAAATAACCGGTGTGGCAATGGTTCCGGAGTCACATCTGGGTCTTCAGGGACTTGACGCTATTACTGTAACTCCTTCAGTAACTTTCAATCCCATAACCATCAAGTCTGCATATGGTAAGGTTAATCCGCAGATTGATCCGGTTCATGAGACGGTTGAACTTTCACTCGGTGACGGAAATGATTTCCTGCAGAATGATAAGAATACACTCTCATTGAGCGATCCTCAGATAACCATCAACCTGACAAGTTCAGTTACTCTGCCCATTGATATTGACCTGAGTCTTTCATCATTTGATTCCAATGGTGATTCCATAGGAAAGAATATAGGACCGGATATGGGTACCATACATCTTCCCAAGTGTGATTCACTTGCTGAGAACCGCACCACAACCCTTGTCATTTACAAGAACCAAAGACCGGTATCCCAGTCTCAAGATACGATATTTGTCCGCATGAGCAATCTGTCTGAACTGATGAAGACTATTCCGGATAAGATAGAGTTCAACCTCAAGGCAAGTGTGGATCAATCTGTTTATCACTATGTTGACCTGACCCGTAAACTTTGTGTATTCGGTGATTATTCAGTATCTGTGCCGCTGGCATTCGACAGCCTGTACATGGAATACTCGGATACCATCAGGGATCTGGGCAAGGACTTGGAGGATGTGGTTGACAAGATCGATGCAGTCCAGGTTCAGTTGATCGGAGATGTTGAGAGTACCATTCCTCTTGGCGTTAAACTGACAGCCAAGGCATATGACAGTAACTGGAATGAACTTACCGATATCCGCATTGCATCCTTTGAGGTCAAGGCCGGAAGTGACACCGTCACAAAGGCTCCCATGGTTCTTGATGTTGATGTAACCAAGAGCGGTCTCGAGAAACTCGAGTCTATAGTCTTTACTGCTGCGTGCGAATCGGGCGAGGGCGGCTTCAGCATTCACAGAGGCCAGTGGCTGATGGTCAAGAAGCTGCGCATCAGGTTCCCGGAGGGACTTAAGGTGGATCTTACCGATGCGGTCAAGGATGATGATAAGGATTAACACTCTAAACAGATAACGTTATGAAAAAGCATATAATCAAGAAATCAATCGTAGCAGCTTCAATGTTGCTTATGACTGTTGCTGCATCTGCACAGAGTGCAAGCTCATCATATTTCCTTGAGGGCATGAACCAGCGTTACCAGCTGAATCCGGCTTTCGCTCCCGAGCGTCCCGTATTCATGGCAATTCCCGCCCTGAGTAATATCCAGGTCGATGCCTCCAGCTCGGTAGGTCTGGCAAACTTCCTTTTCGAGTCAACTTCCAAACCCGGTATGCTGACCACATTCATGAGCCCCGATATAGACGCCAAGACATTCCTGGACGGTATGCCTAAGGCTGCTCAGTTCAATGTGGGAGTGAATATGGATATTCTCGCTCTGGGTGTGGGCGGCAAGAACGGCTTCACCACATTCAACCTCAAGTTGAGAAACAACGAGCAGATAAACCTGCCTAAGGAACTGTTCGGCTTCATGAAAGCCAGTCTGGCCCAAGGCGATTATCTGATTGAGAATATCAACATCAACACAATCTCATATCTGGAGGCATCGCTTACCCATTCTCACAAGATCGGTGATAACCTCACGATAGGTTTAGGCCTTAAGTTGCTGGAGGGTATCGCTTATGCCGATGTCACAGTCAATGAGATTGACGCCAGACTGCATGAGGATGAGTGGCTCGTCAAGTCTAACGGTACCATCAAGGCTTCTGTTCCCGGTGCCGAGTACAAGCTGGATCCCGAAAAACAGACATTTGACGGTATAGAGGGTTATAATTTCAAGGTTCCCCGGAGCCATGGCTTTGCAGTAGATCTGGGTGCTGAATATGACTTCAAGGGTATCGTTGACGGTCTTAAGGTATCGGCCGCAATTACGGACCTGGGATTCATCAACTGGGCCAACATGAATACTTTCGCCACCAACAACAACGAGTACGTTGAGTTCGAGGGATTCAATAACTATGACGTCAGCGGTGACAACGAGGATGAGACTATGGATCAGATCAAGGATGACTTCAATGATATGGTTCAGATGTACCAGACCGGAACCACAGACCAGAAGGAGAAGGTTCTTCTCAACGCCACATTCAGGGCAGGTGCCGAGTATTCATTGCCTTTCGCCAAATGGATATCGGTCGGTGAGCTGCTTACATACCGTACAGGTCTCTGGCCTTATGCCGAGTCCCGTACTTCACTTACCCTTTCACCCTGCGGATGGTTTGACCTGAGCGGAAACGCATCGTTCACAACCATGGGTTCATCAATGGGATTCCTACTCAACCTGCATCCGGGAGGCGTGAATTTCTTTGTGGCAGTAGACCGTCTGAAGGCAGAATTCAATCCGCAGTTCATTCCTTTGCATGATTTTGGTCTTAATTTCAGTTTAGGTCTTAACTTTGCATTCGGAAAGAAACGCGCAAAACTTGATGATTGATATTTCGGCCTTTGAGCTAATCCTCAAAGGCATGGCTATAGGATTTTTGGCAGCAGCCCCGACGGGACCGTCGGGGGTGCTTGTCATACAGAGAACACTTAACAAGGGCCGGTGGAAAGGATTTCTTACCGGCCTTGGAGTGTCAATAAGTGATGCCATATACATTATGGTTACCATGATGTGTCTGTCGTTGGTTCTGGGTTATCTGGAGGACCCTAAGATAGCACTGGTGGTAAAACTGTTGGGATGTGCGCTGTTGCTCATATTCGGCATCACGACCGTAAGGAACAATCCCCTTGCGGCATCAAAGGAGGTAAAGGTCAAAAAGGATTCCCTGTGGCAGATTATGGCTACAGGTTTCGCGGTGGCCATTGTGAATCCTCTGGTGGTCTTTTTTTACATGGGACTGTTTGCGTTCTTTTCACTTCCGGTCGATGATTTCGATACGGCGTTGAAGATGCGGACTTACCTGTTTGTCCTTATGGGCGATGTTTGCTGGTGGCTGACCTTGTCGACCCTGATCAACAAAGTGCGCAACCGTTTTGACCTGCGCGGACTTTGGATAATAAACAGGGTTTTGGGATCCATACTTATAGTGGCCGCGGTGGCGTGGTGCACTTCAATACTTTTGAAACTGTAAGATGTTTGTTCAGAAAGAACTAAGAGAAAAGAATATAGCCGAGTACCTGCTCTACATGTGGCAGGTAGAGGATATGATACGTGCTGCCGGTCTTGACAGTGACAGGCTTTATGATGCCGTCATCAAGGTGAGCGGACGCAGCGATGACGAATGCCGCGAGTGGAAGCAGTGGTATGATGACCTGATTGAGATGATGCGCGCCGAGGGTAAGACCTCCCAAGGCCATCTCCAGATCAATGAGAATGTCCTGGTATTGCTGGACGATCTCCATACCCGTCTGCTCAATTCCCACAAGCAGCCCGAGTACAGGGACCTGTACTACAAGGCTCTGCCCTTCATCGTCGAGTTCCGTGCCAAGAACCACAGTACTGAAAATGAAGAGTTGCGTGACTGTTTCAATATGCTCTACGGGGTATGGCTGCTCCGTGTGCAGGGTAAGGAGGTCAGCACGTCAACCGCACAGGCCGTGAAGGCAGTATCGGCTTTCATAGGAAAGCTGGCAGTGCTCTACCGCGAGGATAAGGAGGGCACTTTGGATTTAGAGTAATATTATGATTGAAGAGATTAACAGAAGACGCACATTTGCGATAGTATCGCACCCTGATGCCGGTAAGACCACACTTACTGAGAAATTCCTGCTGTTCGGCGGCCAGATACAGGTTGCCGGAGCCGTCAAGTCCAACAAGATACGCAAGACAGCCACATCGGACTGGATGGATATAGAGAAACAGCGTGGTATCTCGGTTACCACATCGGTAATGGAATTTGATTATGAAGGTTACAAGATAAACATTCTGGACACCCCGGGTCACCAGGACTTTGCCGAGGATACGTTCCGTACGCTCACAGCCGTGGACAGCGTAATCATCGTGATTGACAGTGCCAAGGGCGTTGAGCTGCAGACCCGCCGCCTCATGGAGGTGTGCCGCATGCGCAAGACTCCGGTGATTGTGTTCGTCAACAAACTGGACCGTGAGGGTAACGACCCCTTTGACCTGCTTGACGAACTTGAGGAGGAACTCCAGATACATGTACGCCCCCTGAGCTGGCCTATTGAGAAGGGTGCCCGTTTCAAGGGCGTGTACAATATTTACGAACAGAAACTTGACCTGTTCACCCCAGATAAGCAGAAGGTGACCGAGAAGGTCAATGTCGATATAAACAGCACCGACCTTGAGGCTCACGTAGGTGAGCGTGAGGCTGCCAAGCTGCGTTCTGACCTGGAACTGATAGACGGCGTCTATGAGCCGTTTGACCGCAGCCAGTATCTGAGCGGTGAACTGGCACCTGTATTCTTTGGCTCAGCTCTGAACAACTTCGGTGTGCAGGAACTGCTTAACTGCTTTGTGCAGATTGCACCCAGCCCGCGTCCCACTCAGGCCCTGGAGCGTATGGTGGAGCCCGAGGACAGCAAGTTCACCGGTTTCATCTTCAAGATTACCGCCAACATCGACCCCAATCACCGCTCATCGGTAGCATTCTGCAAGGTCTGCTCGGGTAAGTTCCAGCGTAACGAACCCTACTATCACGTAAGGTTGGACAAGACCTTCCGTTTCTCGTCACCCACCCAGTTCATGGCGCAGCGCAAGAGCACCATCGAGGAGGCCTGGCCGGGCGATATCATCGGCCTTCCTGATACCGGAAACTTCAAGATCGGTGATACCCTGACTCAGGGTGAGAAACTTCATTTCAAGGGCCTGCCCAGCTTCTCACCTGAGATGTTCAAGTATATCGAGAACGCTGATCCCATGCGTGCCAAGCAACTTGCCAAGGGTATTGACCAGCTGATGGGTGAGGGCGTTGCTCAGATGTTCATCAACCAGTTCAACGGCCGTAAACTCATCGGCACCGTTGGTCAACTTCAGTTTGAGGTCATTCAGTACCGTCTGGAGCATGAGTACAACGCCCTGTGCCGCTGGGAGCCCGCAAGTCTGTACAAGGCCTGCTGGATTGAGAGCGACGATGAGGCTGAACTGGATGCATTCAAGAAACGCAAGTATCAGTT
>DBYT01000054.1:23237-38631 GCA_002309915.1 Bacteroidales bacterium UBA1179
GAGTTCTGATGAAAGAGTATATCGAGGATGTGAAAAAGGCTGTAGAGGTGATGCGTAATGGCGGCATAATCCTCTATCCCACGGATACCATCTGGGGTATAGGGTGCGATGCCTCCAACCCGGCTGCCGTACGCCGCATCTTTGAACTCAAGCGCCGCTCGGACAGCAAGTCCATGCTGTCGCTCATCGACTCCGATGCCAAGTTGGGCTATTATGTGCCCGATATCCCCGACGTGGCGTATGACCTGATGGATCTGGCCGAGAAACCTCTCACCATCATCTATGACAACGTGCGTCATATGGCTCCTGAACTTATTGCCGATGACGGCAGCGCGGGTATACGCGTCACTAAGGAGGAGTTCTCACAGGAACTGTGCCGCCGTATGGGTGGGGCAGTGGTGTCCACATCGGCCAATATCAGCGGCCAGCCTTCACCGGCCAACTTCAGTGAGATCTCTGCCGAGATCCGTGCCGGAGTGGATTATATTGTCGAATACCGCCAGACAGAACAGACCCGTTCGGTTGCATCGGGCATAATCAAACTCGGTTCGGGCGGATTGGTAAAAGTAATCAGAGAGTAATGAAAGAGAAAACTGATGAAATGGAGAGACAGACTGAGTCCCTGCTCAACAAGTTCAACCTGTGGCGCAAGGATCATATCAGTGAACGTCAGTTCATTCTGCTGCTCAGTCTGGTAGTAGGTGTGTTTACCGCCTTTGCGGCTCTGTTGCTCAAGTACCTGATTTCGGTCATTCACGGCTTTATATCAGGGCATCTCATTATCAGTCATGAGAACTACAGCCTTCTGCTTTATCCGGTTATAGGTATTCTTCTGTCCGGACTTTTCATCCGTTATATCGTCCGTGATGACATAGGTCACGGTGTTACCAAGATACTTTATGCGCTCTCCAAGAAGAACGGACGCATCAAGCCGCATAACATGTACTCATCGGTCATTGCCAGTGCCATAACCATCGGAATGGGTGGATCTGTCGGTGCCGAGTCTCCTATCGTGCTTACCGGATCGGCTATCGGCTCCAACATAGGACGTATGTTCAAGATGGAGCACCGCACTCTGATGCTGCTGGTGGGCTGCGGTTCGGCCGGAGCCATTGCGGGTATCTTCAAGGCTCCCATCGCAGGCCTGGTATTCGTGCTTGAGGTTCTGATGTTTGACCTGAGTATGGGATCGCTGCTGCCGCTGCTGGTGTCATCGGTTACCGCCGCCACTATATCATACGTCTTTACGGGGACCGATTCCATGTTCCACTTTGTCTCGGAGCACGGATTTGACCTGAACCGCATACCGCACGCCCTGCTTCTGGGTATTGCCTGCGGACTGGTTTCGCTTTACTTCTCGCAGACCATGCACTGGTTTGAGACCTGGTTCAAGAAGTTTGCCAATCCGTGGGTCAAGTTCATCATAGGAGCGATTGTGCTGAGCGTACTCATATTCCTCTTCCCGTCACTGTTCGGTGAGGGTTATGACACCATCGGCATGCTGCTCAATGTGAATGAAAACCCCGAGAAGGTCATGGAGGGATCGCTGTTCTACGGCGGTAACATACTGCTCTATCTGGGACTTGTGTTGCTCATGAAGGTGTTTGCATCGACCGCTACCAATGCGGGAGGCGGATGCGGCGGTATATTCGCACCCAGTCTGTTCCTGGGCTGCCTGACCGGTTTCATCTACGGAACCATCATGAACCGTCTTTCACCCGGGGCCGATATCTCCGTTCAGAACTTTGCCCTGCTGGGTATGGCCGGTCTGATGTCTGGAGTCATGTTCGCCCCGCTTACGGGTGTGTTCCTTATTGCCGAACTCACCGGCGGCTACTCCATGTTCCTGCCGCTCATGATGGTATCGGTCATGTCATATCTCACCATCAAACTCTTCCAGTCACACTCAATCTACTCCATGCGTCTGGCTCAGAAGGGAGAACTGATGACGCACCATAAGGACCAGTCCGTTCTGCTGCTTATGAGCATGGACAATCTCATAGAGAAGGAGTTCCTGCGCGTGAGCCCCGAGATGGACCTGGGTCAGTTGGTAAACATAATCGCGCGTTCCAAGCGTAACCTATTCCCGGTGGTGGATGATAACGACTGCCTGGTGGGCGTGGTGAACATGGAGAGCATCCGTAACATTATGTTCCGACAGGAACTCTATCACCGCTTCAACGTACAGAAACTCATGGAACTCCCGCCCGCACGCCTATCGGTCAAGGATCCTATGGATACGGTCATGAAGAAGTTTGATGAGACAGGTGCGTGGAATCTCCCGGTGGAGGATGAGGAGGGGCGTTATGTGGGCTTTGTTTCCAAGTCCAAGATCTTCAACTCATACCGTAACGTATTGCTGGAACTCTCTGAAGAGTAATTTTTGTAATGGATAAGAAAGACCTCAGAATAGTATTCATGGGCACTCCCGAGTTCGCGGAGTTCACCCTGCGCCGTCTTTTTGAGGACGGTTACAATATAGTAGGTGTCGTAACCATGCCCGACAAACCCATGGGACGTCACGGCAGCGTGCTTCAGAGCAGCCCTGTCAAGAAGTATGCGGTAGAGCAGGGTATACCTGTCCTGCAGCCCGAGAAACTCAAGGATCCCGCTTTCATTGATCAGTTATCGGCCCTGAAGGCTGACCTGCAGATCGTGGTGGCATTCCGTATGCTTCCCGAGATTGTCTGGAACATGCCTCGTCTGGGTACTTTCAACCTCCACGGCTCGCTGCTGCCCCAGTACCGTGGTGCCGCCCCCATCAACTGGGCCATCATCAACGGTGACAAGGAGACCGGTGTGACCACCTTCTTCCTCAAGCATGAGATTGACACGGGTGATATTATATATAAGGAGAGCATTCCCATCTTACCGGAAGACAATGCTGGCACTGTTCATGACAAACTCATGGAACTTGGGGCCGATCTCACCGTCCGCACCCTGGATGACATTATCGCAGACCGCGTCAAGCCCATCCCGCAGGATTCCATTCCGGCAAGTGAACTGCGCCCCGCTCCCAAGATCTTCAAGGAGACCTGCCGCATAGACTGGAACCAGCCTACAGCTAAGGTGAATGACTTTATCCGTGGCCTCTCCCCGTATCCCGCCGCATGGACCGTACTGCGCTCTGCTGATGGCACAGAGCAGGATTTCAAGATCTATTCAGCCACTCCCGTATCGGCCGATATGACCGGGAAACCCGGTACCATCCGTTGTGACGGAAAGCGCTTCATTGAGGTCAGTACCGCCGATGGCGCAATACGTCTGGATGAGGTTCAGGTGGCTGGAAAAAAGCGTATGCCGGTGTCCTCGTTTCTTTGCGGAAATGACCTTTCAGACGGCTGTTTTTTCGCCTAGAAAGTGTTAAAATTGACATTTTGTTTGTGAATTAAGAAATATTCACATTATCTTTGTCCCCACAATAACACAATTATCAACTAAAACCGAACTGCCTATAGACTGAACTTTACTCCTATAAACCAAGTAAAGAAGAAGTAATGCAGATTTTAAATCAGCTCACCGACGACCAGTTGGTAGCACTCTATTCTAACGGAAACACAAAGGCGTTCGATACCCTTTTATCACGTTATCAGGACAAATTGTATTCGTACATCAACTTTGTTGTACGCAATCGCGATCTTGCCGATGACATATTCCAGGATACATTCGTAAAAGCTATAGTAACTCTCCAGAAGGGCAGTTACACCAGTACCGGTAAGTTTGGTGCATGGCTCACCCGTATTGCCCATAACCTTATCATTGACTATTTCCGCCAGGACAAGAATGAGAACACCGTCAGTAACGATGCTCAGGAGTATGACCTGCTGAATGATGCCAGTCTGGCCGAGGCCAATGTTGAGGATACAATGATCAACGAGCAGACACTGCGTGACGTACGCCGTCTGGTCGATGCCCTTCCAGACAATCAGCGTGAGGTCGTTTTCATGCGCTACTATCAGGACCTCAGCTTCAAGGAGATAGCCGATATTACCGGCGTTTCCATCAATACCGCACTGGGTCGTATGCGTTATGCCCTCATCAACATCCGCAAGATGTCTGTTGACAACGGCATCGCATTGTCGCTTGCAGTATAACCAGCCTTGGGTCCGGAAGTTTTTTTGATAATTCTTCCCCGTTTTACATACTATTTTTCAGAGGTTTGCGTTTTATAGGTGAACGTAATTAAGGACGCCTATGGATCAGACTTCTACTACTTCTTCTTATCTTTCTGAAAACCTCATCCGCGCAGCCGTCAGGAGCGGTTCCTACGGTCAGCCGGCACATAAGACACTTGATTTTCTCCGCAAATTCGCTGCAGAGATGTGTAATGTGGCATAATATTGACTACTTTTGTGGCAGAATCCGGGTTGGATTCGATTCTTAATTTAGAACTATGAGCACAATTGTAGCCCCCTCGCTTCTGTCGGCCGATTTCGGTGACTTGCGCAAGGACCTTGAGATGATCAACCGCAGCCAGGCGGATATGCTCCATCTTGATATCATGGACGGAGTATTTGTACCGAACATATCGTTCGGTTTTCCTGTTTTGAAATATGTGGCCAAGTACTGCACCAAACCTCTTGACCTCCACCTTATGATCGTGGAGCCCGAGAAGTTCATGGACCGATTCCAGGAACTGGGTGTATCAACCTATAATGTCCATTTTGAGGCATGCCGTCATCTCAACCGCACCATATTCGAGATTAAGAACCGTGGCATGAAGGCTGCAGTTACCCTGAATCCCGCCACACCGGTAAGCATGCTTAATGATGTGATCCGTGATGTCGATATGGTTCTGCTCATGACAGTCAATCCCGGTTTCGGAGGCCAGAAGTTCATCGAGCACTCCATTGACAAGGTCAAGGAACTTCGCAAACTCATTGATGAGACCGGCTCCAAGGCTCTCATTGAGGTTGACGGAGGTGTCACCTTTGAGACCGCACCTCGTTTGGTCAAGGCTGGTGTTGATATCCTTGTATCGGGTAACACCATCTTCTCATCGCCAGATCCGGAAAAGGCAATCATGGAACTCAAGAAACTCTAGGATAGCAAGTGAAACTTTCGGACTGGCCCTCTTTAAGGCTGGTCATTCCCCTTATCGCAGGGATATACATATCGGATACCATTGAGAACACTCGGGCAGAGATGCCGGTCTGGTGCCTCATCGGTACAACCCTTTTGATAGCATTAATTGCACTGATATTCAGCGGCAGACATCCCCGTTTTTCCGGGTTTTGTCTGTCGCTCTCTTTTGTGCTTGCCGGAGCATCGTCTTATGGAATCCAGATGAACAGGGTCAAGGTGGAGTGGCCTTCTCACTATTCCGTCTATAATGGCGTGCTCAACTCTTATCCGCTGGAGCGGGAACGCAGTTACAGGCTTGAGGTGATGCTTAAGGACAGCCTGTACGCGGGTCATAACATCTATCTCTACCTGCCCAAGGACAGTGCGGCAGCGTCTCTTGAACCGGGCTGCATGATTGTCTTTGACGGCAAGGTCAACAAACCGTCCAGTGAGGGCGCGGGATTTGACTACGCCTCTTATCTGCTCAGTCACGGCATCTCCGGAACTCTGCGTGTCCAGGCCAAGGATTGGCACTCCCTTCCGCCCGACGGTACAGAGGGACTCCGTGTCCGGGCAGTCCGTTTTCGTCGTGCTGTCATAGGCAAGTACAGGGAGTGGGGGCTGGACGGCAACGCCCTGGCTGTGGTATCGGCTGTGTCATTGGGCGAGAAACGTGCCCTGAGTGACAGTCTCCGTGAGGTCTATTCAACTTCTGGCGTCAGTCATGTATTGGCGGTGTCGGGGTTGCATGTGGGTATAATGTGCTGGTTCCTGTATCTAATATTCCCGGCTTTCCTTTTCCGCCGCGTGGAGTGGCTGCGTCAGTTCCTGGTTATGGGGATACTGTGGGTGTACGCTTTTGCCATCGGCTTTCCGGTTTCCATAACCCGTACACTCATCATGTTCTCCATAGTGGCCATGTGTCGGGCGGGCGAGAGGGAGACATCGGCCCTCAATTCGCTGGGCATTGCCGCCATCATCATGCTTTCCGCCAACCCGTCGGCCCTTTTTGACATGAGTTTCCAGCTGTCGTTCAGTGCGGTACTGTTCATCGTGATCATCACTCCAATCATGCTTGATATCTACGAGCCCCGGAATCCTCTGGGCCGATACATATGGCGTGTATCAGTGCTCTCGTTCGCAGCCCAGATAGGTACTGTGCCTATCGTGATGTATCATTTCTCCGGTTTCTCAACATACGTCATGCTGGCCAATCTATTTGTCGTTCCGGTCATGTTCGTGATAGTGTCGCTCTCCATGTCGTTATGGATCATCGGCTGGTTCCCTTGGCTCAGAGCTGTCGTCGTTACTTCGCTCACATGGCTTATTGATACAATGACTGCTCTGCTTACGCGAATATCGGCCCTGCCTTATGCTCATATGGAACTCTCTCTCCATCGCGGTTGGGTCGTTTTCGTCATATACGCCGTCGTCATACTTCTCTGTGTGTGGTATCGTGAAAAGCGTGCTCACCACCTTGTTGAGGCTCTTGCCTGCATCGCGGCCGCCAGCATTTTGGCTGCCATCCAAAACTTTGTGATTTGAATCATATTGAGTACCTTTGCGGTGCTATGATAAAAAACATGTTATCCGGTATTGACGTAGCTGAGTTCCGCATCTGGATGGGGTGGGCCGACCGTTACGTAATACTGACCCATATGGGTCCGGACGGTGATGCCATCGGATCGTCTCTGGCTCTTTGCCGATATCTTAAGAGCAAGGGCAAGGAGGCGGTGGTGATAGTCCCGGATTCCGCTCCTGATTTTCTCACCTGGCTCCCCGGTGCCGATGAAATCAGAGTCTTTACCGATGCCCCTGAAACTAATGAGGATCTCATCTATAAGGCCGATGTCCTGTGCTGCCTCGATTTCAACGTCGTAGGCCGTATCGGAAAGGTCGCAGCCAGCTTCCTTTATTCCAAAGCCAAGAAGTTCCTGCTGGATCATCATCCTTTCCCCGGTGCCAATTACACCGTGACGCTTTCTCACCCTGAGGCTTCATCAACATCTGAACTGGTGTTCCATCTCATCTGCGCCCTCGGTGATTTCAGTCAGATAGACAAGGAGATGGCTCAGTGTATATATACCGGAATCATGACCGATACCGGCGCCCTGTCTTACAACAGCAATAACAGCAACCTGTTCCAGGTAGTTGCACATCTGCTTGATAAAGGCGTTGACAAGGATGAGATATATCGTCTGGTCTATAACAACTATTCAGAGTCACGTCTGCGTCTGCAGGGATTCGTTCTCAATAACAAGATGCAGGTGTTCCCTGAGAAATCCACATCTCTCATCACTCTTACCGATAAGGAACTGCGTAAGTTCAAGTTCAAGAAAGGAGATACCGAGGGATTCGTAAATATGCCACTTCAGATAAACGGTGTACTCATGAGCGCATTCTTCCGTGAGGATAAGGAGGCAGGTCTCATTAAACTGTCGTTCCGTTCAGTCGGTACCGTTCCCTGTAACCGTTTCAGCAGTGATTTCTTTAATGGAGGCGGTCATCAGAACGCAGCAGGAGGTGAGTACCGCGGTACACTTGAGGAGGCAGTTGAAGTATTCCAGAAGGGACTTGACGAGTGGTCCCGTTCTCAGGAAGAATGTATAAGACAATTATTCAACAAATGATATGAAGAAACTGATATTTGCAGTTTTAGGCCTTGTTGCTTTTTCATCGGTCCTTACATCATGCAAGGAGGAAGAGGAAACCTATGCCGATCAGAAAGAACGTGAAGCAAAACAGGTACGCGCATGGCTGGATTCGCATGACATCGATGTGATAAGTATGCAGGAGTTCCTCAAGGATACCGTTACGGACAATCCTTTCACGGGACCTGACTCATCACGTAACGAGTATGTCCTCTTTGAGGATAACGGTGTATACATGCAGATTATCCGTCGTGGCGAGGGCCGGAAGATAAGTGCCGGAGAGACTTGGTATATGAATGCACGCTATGTGGAGGCATATGTCGGTAGCGGTGATACTCTGACCATGAATCTTTTTCAGCAGGATCCCGATATATTCTACGTGACACGTACAGGTGATACCTACAGTGCATCATTCCAATCGGGTATAATGGTAACCGCTTATGGCAATTCCGTACCCAATTCATGGCTCATGACGATGCCGTACATCACCCCCGGAGTCCTGAATGGTGACGGAGGTAAGGTCCGCATTATTTCTCCCCATAATCAGGGAACCCAGACCGCAGCTGGCAGCGTATATCCCACCTTCTACGAGATTACAATAACCAAGAAGAAAAATCAGAACTAAACTATGGCAATGGTAAAATCCATCTCCGGTATACGCGGAGAGATAGGCGGTCCGGCCGGAAATGGCCTGACTCCCCTTGATATCGTTAAGTTTGTATCAGCATATGCAGCATGGGTACGTGAGGGTAACCCTTCCGCCAGCCGTATAGTAGTCGGCCGTGATGCCCGCCTCTCCGGCGAGATGGTCCGTGAGGTTGTCTGCGGAACACTTCTTGGAATGGGTTTTGATGTAACTGACATAGGTCTTGCCACCACTCCCACCACCGAGCTTGCTGTAACATGGCTCAAGGCCGATGGAGGTATCATCCTTACAGCCAGCCATAACCCGCGTCACTGGAACGCTCTCAAACTGCTCAACCGTGAAGGTGAGTTCCTGAGTGCCGCCGATGGCAACCGCGTTCTCGAACTGGCCGATAAGGAGGATTTTACATATGCCGATGTCGATCATCTGGGACACTACTCAACAGACAACACCATGAACCGTCGTCATATCGAGTCGGTTCTGGCACTTGACCTGGTTGACGTGGAGGCTATCCGCAAAGCCGGTTTCAAGGTTGCGATTGACTGCGTCAACTCTGTCGGCGGTGTTATCCTGCCTGACCTTCTCGAGGCACTTGGCGTCAAGAGCGTCGATAAACTCTATTGCGATCCTACTGGTGATTTCCAGCATAATCCCGAGCCTCTTGAAAAGAACCTCGGTGACATAATGAATCTCATGAAGAAAGGCGGACGCGACGTGGCTTTCGTCGTCGATCCCGATGTTGACCGTCTGGCCTTCATCGATGAGAACGGCGCCATGTACGGTGAGGAATACACCCTCGTAACCGTAGCCGACTACGTCCTCAGACATACCCCCGGCAATACCGTCTCCAACCTCAGCTCCACCCGCGCGCTGCGTGACGTAACCCGCCAGTATGGTGGCCAGTACAATGCTGCCGCTGTAGGTGAGGTCAACGTAACCACCAAGATGAAAGAGACAGGTGCCGTCATCGGAGGTGAGGGTAATGGCGGAGTCATCTATCCGGCTCTTCACTACGGCCGTGACGCACTGGTAGGTATCGCTCTTTTCCTCAGCCATCTGGCACATATGAACATGAAGGTTAGCGAGTTGCGTAAGATATATCCTCCTTACTTCATAGCCAAGAACCGTATCGATCTTAAACCCGGTACCGATGTTGATGCCATACTTGCCAAAGTCAAGGGTATCTATGCCAAGGAGGAAATCAATGACATCGACGGTGTCAAGATTGATTTCCCTGACAAGTGGGTTCATCTGCGCAAGAGCAACACCGAGCCTATCATCCGCGTCTATTCCGAGGCCTCCACTATGGAAGCTGCCAACGCCATAGGTGAGGATGTGATGAAAGTCATTAACTCTATGATCTGACACCTTGGCCGGTATATACATACATATACCTTTCTGTGCCAAACGCTGTATATACTGCGGCTTCTTCTCGACTGTGCGTCAGGATGAAGCCGCACGTTATGTAAAGGCTGTCTGCCGTGAGCTTGAACTGCGTGCCTTATACCTGGCCGATGCACCCGTCACCACCGTCTATTTCGGAGGCGGTACACCGTCGCGTCTCACTCCTCAGCAACTTGGTCGGATAATCTCGGCCATAGATTCGGTCATCGGCCTTAAAAGCCTTCAGGAACTCACCGTAGAGTGTAATCCCGATGACATAACACCGCAGTTTGTCTCCTCACTGTGTGCTCTGGGTGTGAATCGTATCAGTATGGGAGTCCAGACCTTCAATGATGAGATGCTGCGTTTCCTGCGTCGCCGTCACACTGCGGCACAAGCCCTTGAGGCTGTTCATATCTGCCGTGAATCGGGCATAGACAATATAAGCATAGATCTCATGTACGGCCTTCCGGGACAGACCCTGGAAATGTTCCGTGCCGACCTCCGGACCGCCCTTTCCGCCCAGGTGCAGCATATCTCATCCTACTGTCTTTCTTATGAGGAGAATACCCCGCTGCAGGCGCTCCGTGATCAGGGCAAGCTGACCCCGGCCGATGATGACCTCTGCTTTCAGATGTACACCCTGATGTGTGACACCCTCCGCGAGGGAGGCTTTGAACACTATGAAATCTCCAACTTTTGCCGTCCGGGTTACCACTCCCGCCATAACAGCAGCTATTGGGACGGCACACCTTACCTGGGTCTCGGTGCCGGTGCCCATTCCTACAACGGGAGTTCCCGTCAATGGAATCCATCAGATCTTGATCTCTATATGCAGGGCGTAGAGCAGGGCTCGCCATCCTTTGATGTCGAGCATCTTTCCCGCGCTGACCTGTACAATGAAAAAATAATGCTCAGCCTCCGCACAAGCCGTGGGCTGGACCTTTCCGCACTGTCCGATAAAGAGCGTTCCAATCTTCTTGAAAGTGCCCGTAAATTCCTCTCGGACGGCTCCCTCTTGCTTGATGGCAATCGCCTCAGAATACCCGAGCCAGGTATGTTTATCAGCGACTTGGTTATCAGTTCCCTTTTCTGTTGATTTATTTGGATTTGTTCTAGGATTTAGATAAATTTGCGAGCCTTTGCTTTATAGGTTTGACCTAATTATTGCTAAATCATTATTACTAATATGAAGAATTATAAAACAGAAGACATCCGGAATATCGCCATTCTTGGCGGAGCCGGATCAGGAAAAACCACTCTTACTGAGAGTATCCTTTTTGAGGCAGGCGTAATCAAGCGCCGCGGTTCAGTTAATGCTAAGAATACCGTCAGTGACACTGCAGCAGTAGAACTTGAATATGGCTATTCAGTCTATTCAACAGTATTTGCAGTTGAAATGTTCGGCAGGAAATTCAATTTCTTCGATTGCCCGGGTTCTGACGACTTCTCAGGTCAGGCTGTAACCGCCCTCAACATCTGCGACTCCGCCATTCTTGTAGTAAACGGCTCACGTGGCGTTGACGTTGGCCTTATCAACAGCTATCGTCTCGTCAAGAAACTTGGTAAACCCGCATTCTTCGTAATCAACCACGTTGACAGCGACAAGTGCGAGTATGATAACGTTGTAGAACAGATCCGTTCTACCTTCGGTACCACTTGTGTACCTATCCAGTTCCCCGAGCAGGCCGGTCCCTCATTCAAGAGCGTGATTGATGTACTGCTTAACCAGAAGCTCACATTCGCTGACGGTTCTGCCATGAAGGCCGAGGATATCCCCGCATCAGTTGCCGATAAAGCTCAGACCATGCGTGACACTGTAACAGAGTCAGCTGCCGAGAATGATGAGGCACTCATGGAGAAATTCTTTGATCAGGGTGAACTTTCAATCGATGAGATCCGTGCCGGTTTCCGCAAGGGTATCGAGACATGCGGTCTCTTCCCCATCGTATGCACTGCTGCAGCTCCCAACATCGGTGTAAGCCGTCTCGTTGAGTTCCTGGGTAATGTGGCTCCTTCACCTCTGCAGGGTAAGGAGGTTAAGGATTCCAAGGGCGATGTTGTCAAGCTTGATGCTGCCGGCACATCTCTCTTCTTCTTCAAGACAACAATCGAGCCCCATATCGGAGCTGTATCATATTTCAAGGTTATGTCCGGCAAGGCCCATGAGGGTCAGGATATGATCAATTCAGACCGTGGTTCCAAGGAGCGTGTAGCTCAGATCTTCGTAAGCCAGGGTAACACCCGCGTTCAGGTTCCTGAACTCCTTCCCGGTGATATAGGCTGCACCGTTAAACTTAAGGATGTACGTACAGGCAATACCCTCAACGAGGGCGCTGACCGCACATTCAACTTCATCAAGTATCCCAACTCCAAGTACTCACGTGCTCTCAAGCCTGTAAACGAGGCCGATATGGAGAAGATGATGACCATCGTTAACCGTATGCGTGAGGAGGATCCCACACTCGTTATCGAGCAGTCCAAGGAGCTCCGTCAGGTAATCCTCTACGGCCAGGGTGAGTTCCATCTCCGTACCTTCAAGTGGTGCATTGAGAACAATGATAAGATGATGATCAACTTTGAGGAGCCCAAGATTCCTTATCGTGAGACCATCACCAAGCCCGCTCGTGCTGATTACCGTCATAAGAAACAGTCAGGTGGTGCCGGTCAGTTCGGTGAGGTTCATCTTATTGTTGAGCCTTATGTTGAAGGCAAGCCCATGCCCGATATGTTCAAGTTCGGCAACCAGGAGTTCAAGATGACCGTAAAGGGTGTTGAGGAATATCCGCTGGAGTGGGGTGGTAAGCTCGTATATGTAAACAGTATCGTCGGNNGATGCCCGTTTCATGCCCGCTATCCTCAAGGGTATCATGCAGCGCATGGAGCAGGGACCTCTTACCGGTTCATACGCACGTGACGTACGCGTAATTGTATATGATGGTAAGATGCACCCCGTTGATTCAAATGAAATCTCATTCCTGCTTGCAGGCCGTAACGCATTCAGCGCAGCCTTCAAGGAGGCCGGACCTAAGATCCTTGAGCCTGTTTATGATGTTGAGGTTCTCGTACCCGCAGAGTACATGGGCGATGTAATGAGTGATCTCCAGGGTCGTCGCGGTATGATCATGGGTATGGAGAGTGAGGGTAACTATCAGGTCCTCAAGGCTAAGGTGCCTCTTAAGGAAATGGCAACCTATTCAACCTCTCTCAGTTCTATCACCGGAGGTAGCGGTTCATTCGTAATGAGCTTCAGCAGTTATGAGCTCGTTCCTACCGATGTACAGGACAAACTCATCAAGGAGTTCGAGGCACAGCAGAAAGACGAGGAATAATAACAATAGTTGTTATTTTGATAACTTCAAAAGGCGGAATTACCAAGATTCCGCCTTTTTTATCTAAAAATCACACAAAAAATTAAGTTAATTGTTTGCATTTACGAAATCGTCACTATATTTGCCCATATGAAAAAGTCGATTGTTTGGATATTGAGCGCGGTAATGTGCGTCTCGTTCGTCTTCCTGCTGACCTTGCAGTTCAGCTATATCAAGAAGATGACAGATATGCGTCATCAACATTTTGACGAGTCTGTCACACGCAGCCTTTATGAAGTAGCTCACAAACTTGAGCTGGCCGAGGCAGAAAGATATCTTGAGGAGGATATCCGTGAGATGCAGGAGCGTAACTCCGATTATGGTAATATCTCCATGGACGGTTTCTACAGCCAGACATTCTCATTTCAGAATGGCTCGTTTTCATTCAGCCAGACTATTCAGCCGCCGGTTCAGTCTCCCGGCCGGACTCCTTCGTTGGAGTCAACCACACCCACTATGCCTTCATTGCAGATACCCCGTTCTCAGAACGATAGTGGCAGCGGAGTCATAAATGAGCGCTCCAGGATTCTTCAGCAGCGTCAGCTTGAGCGCTATCTGACCCATAAGGAACTTGTTGATGAGGTTATTTACAACATGCTTGTGAACACAGGTAACAGAACCTTGGCTCAACGTATTGATTATAACACTCTCTCCCACGAGTTGACAGATCAGCTGTCACAGAACGGAATTAATATCCCATTCCATTTTATACTCACAACCCATACCGGTCGTGTTATCTACACCTGCTGTAAGGATGCCAATACAACCGCTTTCGATGACAGCTGGTCTCAGGTCGTGTTCCATAATGACAACCCCAACCGCATGGGTGTCATCCGCGTATACTTCCCCACACTCGATGATTACATTGACAAGTCCGTGGGCTTCATGCTCCCGTCACTCATCTTCATAGCAATCCTTATGGTCACCTTCGCGTTCACCCTCTTCGTGATCACGCGTCAGCGTAAGATAACAGAGATGAAGAATGACTTCGTCAATAATATGACACACGAGTTCAAGACACCTATATCAACCATCTCCCTGGCAGCCCAGATGCTTAACGATCAGGCTGTGTCCAAATCACCCCAGATGTTCAAACATATTTCCGGTGTAATAAATGATGAGACCAAACGTCTCCGTTTCCAGGTAGAGAAAGTCCTCCAGATGTCCATGTTCGAGCGTCAGAGCAACACCATGAAACTTAAGGAAATGGATGTTGATGAACTCATAAACGGTGTAATCAACACCTTCAAACTTAAGGTCGAGAATATCGGCGGAACCATCGATGCTCAGTTCGAGACTGAGGATCCGTTCGGAATGGTTGATGAGATGCACTTCACCAACGTCATCTTCAACCTCATGGACAACGCCGTCAAGTATAAGAGGGCCGATGTTCCGTTGCATCTCGAGGTCCGCACCTGGAATGAGCCGGGTAAACTCATGGTCTCTATAGCTGATAACGGAATCGGAATCAAGCGTGATGACCTCAAGAAGATATTTGACCGCTTCTACCGCGTACATACCGGTAACCGTCATGATGTGAAAGGCTTCGGACTGGGTCTGGCGTACGTAAAGAAAGTAATAGTCAACCACAAGGGAACTATTAAGGCTGAGAGTGAACTTGGCAACGGAACCAAGTTCATCATATCACTACCGCAAAACAATGAATAACCTATAAAATACAAGATTATGGAAGAAAAACTGAACATCCTGTTGTGCGAGGACGACGAGAATCTCGGTATGCTCCTCCGCGAGTACCTTCAGGCCAAGGGCTACAATGCAGAACTGTGCCCCGACGGTGATGCCGGCTACAAAGCTTTCATTAAGAACAAGTATGACATCTGCGTATTCGACGTAATGATGCCTAAGAAAGATGGATTCACTCTTGCAAAAGAGATTCGCGCTATTAACTCAGATGTACCCATCATGTTCCTGACCGCCAAGAACCTCAAGGACGATATCTTCGAGGGCTTCAAGATCGGTGCCGATGACTACATTACCAAACCCTTCAGCATGGAAGAGCTCACACTCCGCATGGAAGCCATCCTGCGCCGTGTTCATGGCAAGAAGAACCGCGAGGTTACCGTTTACCAGATCGGTAAATTCACCTTCGATGCCAAGAAGCAGATCCTCTCTATCGGTGAGAAGTCAACCAAGCTCACCACTAAGGAGTCAGAGCTTCTCAACCTCCTGTGCGCTCACCAGAATGAGATACTTCAGCGTGACTTCGCCCTCAAGTCAATCTGGATTGATGATAACTACTTCAACGCCCGCAGTATGGA
>DBYT01000042.1:0-12639 GCA_002309915.1 Bacteroidales bacterium UBA1179
TTGGGATCAAACACCTTGGTCAGGTTGAGCACACCGGTATTCTCGCCGTAAGTTGTGTTGGCGGGAGCACCGAACAGAGCTGCCAGAGCGGTTGCGGCGCCGTCACCCATAAGAGTACGGTGCAGACCGGGATCGGCAATATAGTTGCGGTTACATGTTGATGAGATGGCGCATACATCACCGATATGCTCAATCATGGTTGCAAAAGCGATAGGCACGATGGCAATGATTGCAGTCCATACGAATGACCAGTCAGGATCCTTGAGAACTGCAAAAGCGGTGTTCTCCCATGCAAAAGGCATACCGAACCAGGCGGCTTCCTTAACGGCCGAGAAATCAACCTGGCCGAAGCAGGCTGCAACGATATATGAACCGATAACACCCAGGATGATGGGGATAATCTTGATCATACCCTTACCGAAGATATTGCATATCACGATAATCACGATAGCCAGCAGAGCAATCCACCAGTTGCTCTGGCAGTTGTTGATGGCGCTCGATGAAAGGATCAGACCGATAGAGATGATGATAGGACCGGTAACTACGGGCGGGAAGAAACGCATTGTGCGACGTACGCCGTAGAACTTGAACAGAGCGGCCAGCACGAAGTAGAGAAGGCCTGCGCAGAAAACTCCCACACATGCATAAGTAAGAGCGACGCCCTCAGTCATGCCCAGACCTACACCGAATTCCTTTACAGCAGCATATCCGCCCAGGAATGCGAATGAAGAACCCAGAAATGCGGGAACTTTCATCTTTGTGATAAGATGGAAAATCAGCGTGCCGATACCTGCAAACAGCAGTGTAGCCGAAACTGACAGACCGGTAAGAAGCGGAACCAGAACGGTAGCACCGAACATAGCGAACATGTGCTGACAGCCGAGCACAAACATTTTACCACCACCAAGGGTACTGGCATCATAGATGCCTTCCTGTTTTAAATCCATGATTATTAACGGTTTTGGTTACGAAATGTTTAAAGTTGTTTTTACGTGTTAGCAAAAATAATTTCGCGCATAAAAATGTAAAAGAAATAACTCCGCTTTTTTGGTAATTGTTAATAACTTTACGGGAACGGTTGAAAACCTTATTATACTTTTGTAGAGCATTCCGTTTCAAGGTCCGATGACTATACACTTTCAGATAGAATACATAACCCGCTGGGGCGAAAACCTTTTCCTCTGCCTTAACATGGCAGACGGCACCCAGCAGTGCCTTGACATGGCCAACAACGGCCAGGGAACATGGTTTACCGATTATGACATCAACGACGACGAATTGGCCGCAGGTGACATAACCTACTGTTACATGGTCCAGACCGACGGCGCCATAACCCGCCGCGAGGAGGGCTCGCTCCACTCCATCCCCTACACCCGCGCCAAACGTCTGGTTCTTTCCGACCGATGGAAAGACTATGGCGGACAGAGCATAGAGCAGCGCACCGTAGCATTACCCTACGTTCATCTTAACAACCGTCCCCGCTGGAAAGGTGCCGGCACTGCAATTCCCGTATTCTCACTGCGTTCCGAGAGGGATTTCGGAATAGGCCAGTTCACTGACCTGAAACTGCTGGCTGACTGGGCAGCCGCCACAGGACAGAGCATCATCCAGACCTTACCGGTCAATGATACCACCATGACCGGAACATGGCGTGACTCATACCCATACAGCGCCAACTCATCGTTCGCACTCAACCCAATTTACATAGACCTGGAACTGGTGGGAGACCTTGATGACACCAAATTCTTAAGGCAGGCCCGCAGAGAGCAGAAGGAGCTCAACGCCCTTCCCGCCATAGACTATGAGCGTGTGTTCAGACTAAAAAGCCAGTATCTGGACCGTTTGTACGCCCGTTACGGAGAGCAGTGTATCCACTCCAGGGAGTACAAGGCTTTCTTCAGCGCCAACCGCAGTTGGCTGGAGCCGTACGCACTCTATTGCTACCTGCGTGACAAGTACGGTACCGCCGATTTCAGCCAATGGAAAGAATCAGAATACACCCCCGCCCTGCTTGACAGATACTGTGCTCCGGGCAACGACCGGTATATTGAGATAAGCAAGCATTACTTCATACAGTTCCACCTGAACAAGCAGCTTACAGATGTCAAGAAATATGCCAATAAAAAAGGTATACTACTGAAGGGTGACATACCCATAGGCGTAAACCGTCACAGTTGCGATGTCTGGATACATCCCGAACTGTTCCACACAGACTGCCAGGCCGGTGCCCCACCCGACGCCTTTGCCAAGGATGGCCAGAAATGGGGAATGCCCACATATAACTGGGAGAACATGGCCCGCGACGGATACTCCTGGTTCGTGGCCCGTTTCCGCAAGATGGCCGATTACTTTGACGCCTACCGCATAGACCATCTGTTGGGATTCTTCCGCATCTGGGAGGTTCCGTTGGAGTATCACAGCGGGCTTATGGGCCGATTCAACCCCGCCCTCACCTACACCCCACAGGAACTGTGGGACAAGGGTTTCCCGTTCAACCCTGCACGGCATGCCAAGGCACCGCAGGGAACACCCGAAACCAACTTGCTGTTCCTTGAGGACACCCACCGTCCCGGCACCTATCACCCGCGCATAGAGGCCTTTGACACAGATATGTTCAAAGCGCTGACAGACACAGAGAAAGATGCATTCCGCAGCATATATGACGACTTCTACTATAGCCGCAACAACAAATTCTGGAGTGATGTGGCCATGTCCAAGCTCCCGGCTCTGATCGAGGCCACCGATATGCTTGTTTGCGGTGAGGACCTGGGTATGATTCCCGCCTGCGTCCCCGAGGTAATGGACCGTCTGCGCATCATAGCCCTTGAGGTTCAGCGCATGCCCAAGAACATGGGTGTGAGCGTATCGGACCCCTCAACATACCCCTACATGTCGGTATGCACCACATCCACTCACGATATGAGTGTCCTGCGCACCTGGATCGAGGATGAGATGGAGCCCAACCCGGTCATAACCGCCAAGCAGGCAACCGTGGCCGCATGCACCAGCGTGATATCGGCCCATCTGGCATCGCCCTCGATGCTGGCCATATTCCCGCTTCAGGACTGGCTTTCAATGAGTTCGGCACTCCGAAGCAAGGATCCGGCATCGGAACGCATCAACATACCGGCCGATTCCAACAACTACTGGCGCTACCGTATGCACCTTACAATAGAAAAACTGCTTAAAGCACGCAAATTCAATGACGAAATCCATCAGATGCTCTATCTGTCAGGCCGATAATTTTGCTAACTTTGCAGTCTCAAAACAAGAACCATGTTTGAAAATCTATCAGAAAGACTTGAAAGGTCACTTAAAATACTGAAGGGTGAAGGTAAAATCACCGAAGTTAACGTTGCCGAAACCCTCAAGGATGTACGCAAGGCCCTGCTCGACGCCGATGTCAACTACAAGGTAGCCAAGCAGTTTACCGATACCGTAAAGGAGAAGGCCCTGGGCATGAACGTGCTCACATCGGTCCGTCCCGGCCAGCTGATGGTCAAGGTGGTACATGATGAGCTGGCGACCCTGATGGGCGGTGAGGCCGTCGATATTGATATCAAGGGACATCCCGCAGTCATCCTGATGGCCGGTCTGCAGGGTTCCGGTAAGACCACCTTCAGCGCCAAGCTTGCCAACCTGCTCAAGACCAAACGTGCCAAGAAGCCGCTGCTTGCAGCCTGCGACGTTTACCGTCCCGCTGCCATTGACCAGTTGAAGGTACTGGGCGAGCAGATAGGCGTAACCGTATACACCGAGGAGGGCAATAAAAACCCCGTTGAGATAGCACAGAACGCCATAAAGGAGGCCCGCGCCAAGGGCTTTGACGTGGTCATCATCGATACCGCCGGCCGTCTGGCCATTGACGAGATGATGATGCAGGAGATCACAGCCATCAAGGAGGCCGTATCACCCAACGAGATACTCTTTGTGGTAGACTCCATGACCGGTCAGGATGCCGTAAATACTGCAAAGGAGTTCAACGAGCGTCTGGACTTCAGCGGCGTGATTCTGACAAAACTTGACGGTGACACCCGTGGCGGTGCCGCCCTCTCCATACGTACCGTAGTTGACAAACCCATCAAGTTTGTGGGAACCGGCGAGAAGATGGATGCATTCGATGTGTTCCACCCCGACCGTATGGCCGACCGCATCCTCGGCATGGGCGATATAGTATCATTCGTGGAGCGTGCCCAGGAGCAGTTTGATGCCGAGCAGGCCAAACGCCTCCAGAAAAAGATGGGCAAGGGAAAGTTCGACTATGATGATTTCCTGGAGCAGATAGGCCAGATCAAGAAGATGGGTAATGTCAAGGACCTGATGGGTATGATTCCCGGTGTTGGCAAGGCACTTAAGGACATTGACATTGACGACAACGCATTCAAGGGCATCGAGGCCATGATACACTCCATGACTCCCGCCGAGCGTGCCAACCCCGAACTGCTCGACAAGAGCCAGTCACGCAAGAACCGCATTGCCAAGGGAAGCGGGCAGTCACTCCAGGAGGTAAGCCGTATGATCAAGCAGTTTGAGCAGACCCGCAAGATGATGAAAAACGTGGCCGGCGCCAAACTCCCCAATTTGGGTTCAATGATGAGAAGGTAAACATTACGACATATGCAGTTAATAGACGGAAAAGCAGTAGCCGAACAGGTTAAGCAGGAGATTGCGGCACAGGTAGCCGCAATGGTAGAGAAAGGTGAGAAACGTCCCCATCTGGCCGCCATTCTGGTTGGTCATGACGGAGGCAGCGAGACATATGTTGCAGCCAAGGTAAAGGCCTGCGAGGTATGCGGATTCAAGTCAACCCTTATCCGTTTTGAGAGCGACATCACTGAGGAAGTACTCCTCAATAAGGTTGCCGAGCTCAACAACGACCCCGATGTTGACGGATTCATTGTCCAGCTCCCCCTGCCCAAGCACATCAACGAGCAGCATGTAATCGAGGCTATTGACTACCGCAAGGACGTGGACGGATTCCATCCCATCAACGTAGGCCGCATGAGCATAGGTCTGCCCTGCTTCATCTCAGCCACCCCCAACGGTATCATGGAGCTGCTCAAGCGCTACAACATTGAGACCCGCGGCAAGAAAGCCGTAGTTCTGGGCCGCAGCAACATAGTAGGCAAGCCCATGGCCAGCCTGCTCATGCAGAAGTCCAACCCCGGTGACTGCACCGTAACCGTTTGCCACAGCCACACCACCAACATCAAGGAGGAATGCCTCCAGGCCGATATCATAGTAGCCGCACTTGGCCAGCCCGGTTTCGTAAAGGCCGATATGGTCAAGGAGGGTGCCGTAATCATCGACGTAGGTACCACCCGCGTTCCCGACGCAACCAAGAAGAGCGGATTCCGCCTGTGCGGTGACGTTCAGTTTGACGAGGTTGCACCCAAGTGCAGTTTCATCACTCCCGTTCCCGGCGGCGTAGGTCCCATGACCATCTGCTCGCTTATGAAGAACACCCTACTTGCAGGTCAGAAGTGCATTTACGAGTAAACCGTGACCAGATCTGCCATATTCATCGGGATATGGCTGGTTTGCACATTATGCGCATCGGCCCAAACCCCTGACAGTATCTCCCTCTATTTTGCAGGAGATATGATGCAGCATAAGGCCCAGTTGGATGCGGCATTACAACCCGACGGTACATATAACTATAGCGGCTGTTTCACTCAGGTAACCCCTGAGATTGAGGCAGCCGATATTGCTGTCTGCAACTTTGAGACCACGCTGGGCGGAGCGCCCTATTCCGGATACCCGCAGTTCTGCTCGCCCGATGCATATGCCCAGGCTGTACGCGATGCAGGATTTGACATCTTCCTGACCGCAAACAATCACTGTATGGACCGCCGTAACCGAGGTCTTGTGCGCACCCTTGATGTGCTTGACAGTCTGGGAATAAGACATCTGGGCACCTACCGCAGCCAGGCCGAGCGTGACTCGCTCTATCCTTATATCCTGGATCACAACGGCATACGCATTGCCCTGCTCAACTACACCTATGACACCAACGGGATTCCCGTTGCCCCACCCTGCATAGTCAACTACATTGATACAACCGTCATAAAGAGGGATCTGGCCCGTGCCAGAGAACTTAAGGTAGACTGCATAATTGCCTGCATGCACTGGGGAACCGAGTATAAACTGCAGCCGGACGCCAGCCAGAAACGGCTTGAGGACTGGCTCTACGCCCACGGAGTGGACCATATCATAGGCGGGCATCCGCATGTGGTTCAGCCGGTCCGCACCCTGCCCGACTACCGCGGTCGCCCATCACGTCATCTGACCGTCTGGTCCCTGGGCAACTACATCTCAAACATGAGTGCGCCCAACACCTACAATGGCCTTGCCGTAACGCTTTACCTTAAGAAAAACATACTTGACACCCGGATGACCCGCTACGATATCCATCCCAACTACACACAGAGGCCTGAGTTCAAGGTTATTCCTAATGATTAAATATCGGCTCCTATTACGAAACGGAAGGAGTATCTGTTGTCCATTCCCAGCCTGTCATATAACGATCCGCCGTTGTATGCTCCCCGTACGCCCATCTTGAGGGTGTTGCTGAGGAAAAGCAGTTTCTCAAAGCGGAACAGCAGATCGGCACCTACACTGTAAAGGTCATCGTTGATCATTATATCCCGCAACACCGAATAATCGGCAAAAGGTATGAAATCCAGGTTGCGGATATAGGCATACTGCCATATCGCCAAGTCTATTGGTAAAATCGGAATGGCATAATCTGCACTGAACTTAAATGCCTCATCCATCATGTAAATGGCATCAAAACCTCTTGGAGCCATATCATACGTATCAAAGCCCCATATATCAGGATATTTGTCCTTTGTCTTGATTTGTGTTGATGCAGTCAGTTTCAAACCGCTTGTCGATGTGATTCCGGGAAGATAACCGTAAACGGTTGCATACAGCCTGTCTGAAAGTATATTCGATGAATACTGGAAGCCGCCTCCTACACCTAATCTGGGATAAATGGCCGATTGGGGAACAGGAAGTTCCACTCCACCCATTGCACCTGCTATAAAACGTATATTACGATGGAATCCATATGTCAACGCCTCATCGGGTTCATACACGCCCCAGGTTTCATTATACTTTATCTTGTAATAGCTGTCAGCTAACCGGTCCGTGCTGGCCAGAACGCCCACGAACGGTTTCAGCATCCTGTTCCATCCTCCATGTGAGAAGTTGAGAGGGAACGACATGGTCAGACTTCCGCCTATATAAGGAAGTTTATTGTCTGACCTGGCACTGGCTACATAAACCGAGTCATTATTCGGATCTATACCCTGAACCACTTTGACCGACGGACGGTCACCAATATCAAGAGTCAGGTTGAACACAGGAAAAAGACCCGTGTAATTCATATTCAGGTGGAAACCTGCCGTCCAGGCAGACAACGGCACTACTGGATTTCCCTGGTCATCCTTCTCATCTGATTCCATAGCCTCAAACGGATTGACATGCAGGGATAATCCCATGGAGCCGTCAAGCGTCGATGTAAGGTTCTGGAAATAGGCCATGGCACCCAAAGAGGCATTCTCAAAACTGTAACCGCTCATGGAGCCCACTACACCCTGTCTGTTTATATATATAGGAACCCAGGAATGGATATTGAATGCGTATGCCGTCTTATTATAATTCTCCGTATAGAATCGCACGCTGTTACCGGGATTGTAATGGAACCTGCTCTCCTGAGCCGTCAGAGTGTCGGCTATGGGATATGATGCACGGTCTGCATATGCAACAGTCTTGCCGAACTCTTCATTGGCGCGTGAAATCACCTTTCCCTGAGGTGTAAGCGCAATAAACTGCAGTTCACCGTTTCTGAAGAACGGACCTGACACTCCGTATTTGGTATTAGTAAGCTGTTTCATTACGCCTCCCTGGTAAGAGTATATCTCCTGAGTACCGTTCTTGTCCGATGTAAAATAGATAACACCGTCATGAGCAATCATGTCACTCAATTTGAACGGAACCGGATTCTCAAGTATCCTTATGCCGTTGAAATCAGTCATGTACAAACCCATTCCGTCATCACTGATACCAGTAAACACAATCTCATCGCCCTGGAACGCCAACTCAGTGATCTGCAGGCCGGGCAAAGACTTTATGCTGCGCAACTCCCTGCCGTCCTCCAGGCTGAATAGCACCAGACCGGTTTGTCCCGGTACGGAGTAGTCGGCTGCAGCCAGTAACCTGCCGTCGGCCGATACAGCCGGATTCACGTATCTTCCACCGGCCGTAAAATCAGAAATGGTACTCTTTCCCGGCTTGATCATCCTGATACGTGAACTTTCGTACATCTCCCAACGGACATCGGGAACGGTCTCTGACCAGTATATGCAGTCGGTATACGGTGAATAAGCCAGTTTGCTGGCAGCATTGAAGGCACGGATATGCTTGAGCGATCCGTCAGGCAACACCTCGACCAGTTCCGTGGCCTTATCCATTGCGGCATGTACGGCATAGACCTTTCCATTGGCAGTCTCAACTGCACCCTTCAGCACCGAGTAGAATCTTGACCTGTCTTTTGATACGGTCTCGATGGTCTGGAACGGTCCGCGCGCCAGGTCATCGGCCTTCCATATATCAGAGAATGCATTCGTTATCTCATCCCAGGTTTTCTTGAACTTCTTGCCCGAGAAATCCTTCATGGTGGACGCCATGGCATTGAAACGGAACGGGTACGAACTCTTGTGCAGATACTCGGACATAAACATGGGAGCGTCATAGAGATATCTGGCTCCTGCAACCGTCATATAACCTACACGGTAATGATCAGGGGTATAGCGACGCTGGGAGCCGTAACGCCAACGGAACCAGTTTCGGGTATCACCGTTGTCAAAAGCCATACGGATGTATGACAGGAAATCGGCGGTACGTCCACGCCCCGAGTTGGTCAATGCCGTCTCGGCCACGACTGCATCACCTTCAACAAGGGCCATATTCATATGCAGACTCTCAATGAATAAAGGAGCCATTTCGCCAAAAGGTTTCTTAAACCATGTCCAGAAACCCGAGGCAGCGAACTGCATTTGGGCCACATGACGGTTTTCATGTATGGCCAGCAGCCTCTCCCATGAAACGGGCGGTGTAGCCGAATACGCTTCCGGGAACGTAAAGATCTCCATCCTGCGCGGAGCCATTATCACAGCTCCATTGCTTGTGGCATTGTGTGTATGAAGCACTATCGGCATAGGATTTGCAAACTGCTGATTGGGCAGATAACCTGCGGTGAATCCAACCGGACGTCGGTAATACTCCAACAGGTTGGCAAAACGCATACCGAGTGAATCCTCTCCTTCCGGGTATATTACCATATAATTACCGGTCAGAGTACGGGTCCATTTTGTTGATGATTTCTCTCCGTTCAGAACTGTGAACTGTGCGAACGCACGGACATTGCAAGTCAGAATAAGAACTGCAAACAAAGATAATAAGGCAGGGTATTTGGTTTTCATGTTGCAAACATATAAAAAAACACTTTACTTTGCAGAAATCAATCCTAATTATAGCACTACAACCTGTTATTATCATCAACATGAGAACTGTCCTGGTAACAATCGCAGCGTTTTTGCTCTCAGTTCAGGCAAGCGCCAAACTAACCTTTCAGCAGATCCGCACTGCATCAAACAATGTAATTGAACTCTATTTCCTGAGTGATACCCTCAATGTCAATGAGGCCGATATATCCGACGCCTCACAGTGGAAAGTCAACGGCACCCAGGTGCTGGCCATAAACCGTACCGCCGCAGCTGCCGATCAGTGCGACCACTTTATCTACCTGACCGTACCCACACTCAAGAACGGCCAGAAATACAGCATTGAGACCCCCTACGGCAACTACAGCTTCAAGTTCTCTGATAAGGAGGTGTTCTGCGAGGCTATCAAGACCAACCAAGTGGCATACAGTGCACTTTCAACCAAGCGCTTTGCCAACTTTGCCATCTATCTTGGCGACGGCGGCGTAAAGAAGATTGAGGGTGCTCTGCCTAACTACACCGTTTATCAGTTCAAGAAAAACAAGATAGGCAAGAAGGTGACTTCTGGCCAGCTTAAAGAGATTGGTCAGGACCAGTCATCGGGTGATTACGTTTACCGCATTGACCTGTCACAGGTTCCCGAGGGCGGTCCCTACAAGATCGTAGTTGACGGTTACGGTTCATCCTACCCCTTCGGCGTAGGCGGCCAGTTCTCACAGAAACTCTCATATATCAGTTTCCGTTCACTCTTTAACCAGCGCTGCGGCATACAGATCATTGAGCCGTACTCAGATTTCAGTTACCGCACCAAGCGCTGCCACGAGACCATCTATCAGACCTACGACCGCATTGCCGAGGCCCGTCTCGTTGTAAAGGGCACCGAGCCCACCATCCAGGCATGGGGCGGCTACCATGATGCAGGCGACGCCGACCGCCGTACCTATCACATGGACGTACCCAGCACCCTACTCACCACATTCGAGGCTTTCCCCGACCTCTTTACCGATGACCAGTTCAATATCCCCGACAAGTTTGACGAGCAGTTCAACATCCTGGGCAAGGGTAACGGAATACCCGATATCCTTGACGAGGCCGAATGGGGCACCATGTTCTGGAAATACTTCCAGGAGGAGGACGGTCAGATTCCATGGGGTACCGAGACCAACGGCTACTCACCCTTCACCACCTATGACTTTGAGGACCATCTGTTCGGATCAGAGACACTTGATCCGCGCACATCATCATGGGCATCGGGCCTGTTCTATCACTTTGCCCGCATAATCAAGCCTTACGATGAGGCCAAGAGCAAGGAGTATGCCGAGCGCGCAGAACTGGCTTACAACGCATCGGTCCGCGTATACGGCGAGCGCAACCGTCAGATGCCTGCCTCATTCCAGATGTACTACAACGTTGAGAAGTACCTCATGACCGGCGATGCCCAGTGCCACGAGTACATCAAATCACATGTGGCCGATGCCGAGCAGATTCTCACCACCTACAACCAGGGTTCCGAGATATTCGCAGAGCGCGGCTGGCTCACCTCATATTTCTTCAGTTACATTCTGGCTCCGGCAAGCAAGACCGATGCCGCTACAGTAAAGGCATTCAAGGATATCCTGCAGGCTACAGTCGATAAGCAGCTGGATGCATTCGCCCAGAACGCCTACCCCAACGGCGCACCCATGAACGTGAACTGGTGGGGCAGCAACGTGGCTCAGGGTCAGTACACATTCCCCATCGTGCTTATGTGGAAACTCACCGGCAATCAGGATTACATCGACGCAGTAAGCCAGATGATGGACTACGCGCTTGGCCTGAACCCGCTCGGCAAGTGCTACATGACCACCCTGGGATTCGACCAGGTTCACTGGCCGCATGACCGCGAATCGGCCTATACCATTGAGCAGGGCTGGGGTCCGCGTCCTGGCATTCTGGTGTTCGGTGCAGGAAACTATGTACGCAACTATCCCAGTTACCCTGTTATCAGCCGTAACAGCACTCCCCGTGAGCGCGCTTACATAGACGTTCTGGACAATTACCAGAATAACGAGTACACCATTTATCAGAGCCTCTGTTTCCCGTCTGTAGTCTATCCCATCCTGGCTGGCGGCTGCACCTGGAAACCAGGAATGAAAGACCCGTATAAATAAGACAATCTACTTTTTAATTATATCAATATGTCTATGAAAAGAACCTTATTTGCAATTGCCGCTTTGGCCAGCGCCATTTTATGCGGCTGTGACACAGAATCCCCTATCGTTGACTGGTCTCCCGTAAACATCTACATTTACGCTTCTGACTCAGCAGGGCAGTCAATCATCCAGCCCGATATGCCCGGCATGGCCCTGACTTTCAAAGGTGAGACTTATACTGTCAGGGATTCCAGGACCTCTAATGACAGCATCCATACCAGAGCATACATGCCTGTCATGTACGGTCTGTATGCCGAGGCTGTTGACACAACTGCCAATCCCAAGGAATACCGTCTCTGTTTCGGTGAGATAGACGGAGCCGCCGATATGGACGAAGACATCACCCTGAACTGGCCCGATGGCTCTACCGATGTGATCCACTATCACTGCTCAGATCACAACGAAAGCAAAATCACCGTAAAACGCACTTGGAAACTGAACGGAAGAGAGCACTCCGGCAACACCTTCTACTTCAGCAAATAAAAATGACCGGACTATAAAAACGAAACTGAGGGGAATTACTTCTCCTCAGTTTCTTTATTCTCATCATCGTGATGTTTGATGTAGCAGTCTCCCAGACCTTTCTGATGGAAGTTGAATTTCCGCTTTGCACCAAGGTCTCTCATCTGATTTGCAAAATGTAACTTATTCCACAACATGGCTGTAGCAATTATTGGTTAATGCAATTATACACAAAAGAATTGTAATAACAAATTATTATTCATACATTTGAGCATTACAACCAATTAATCCTTTTGCAATATGTCACTCTGGAATCTTAGCAAAGACATCAAAATCTTGGGCAAGCCCAAGAGAAACTTCTATTTTCACGACAAATGCGTCATAAGTAAGGATCAACCCAGGAACTTGGCTGAACTGAAAGAACAAAAAGAAAACAAAGCGAAATAAATCACCTCAACCTTTTGCGTTATTCTGAT
>DBYT01000042.1:12731-17981 GCA_002309915.1 Bacteroidales bacterium UBA1179
AGTCCCACCGGGCACCCCAAAAACAAAACAGAGGTCAAAATTGACCTCTGTTTTGTTTCCGGGGCGCCCGTTTTGGGCATATCTTTTTAGTTCACTTCGTGAACACGCTCCTTACAGTCGCTTGGCGGCCTACCCGGCCGCTCTCGTTCGCATACTCACTTCGCCCCAAATGTATTTTTGTTTCTTTTTTTGTATTTTCGCAAAAACAATCGAGTTATGAGATCAATAGGCATTAAACATATGTTTGCAATGACGGCTTGTTCCGTTTTTATACTTTGTTCTTTAGATAGCTGTTTGTATATGCATGATGCTAATGTGTACTTTAATAATACCACATCAGACACTATACATGTGACAAACGGCAATGCTTTGCTTGGAGATATAATCGATGACGATTCAAAGGTTACTGTTTCTCCCTATTTTATTAAGGGCTCGGTTCCAATCGGACCAGGAGAAACCAGAATTGTCCTTCGCAAATCATTCAGTTGCGATTCCCCGAAAGAAGACGATATTTCTCTTTATATGGAGCAGTCTTATCCGAATGGACTTATGATAACCTTTAAAGATGGTTATACCATTTCTTATTCGCCAGATTCTGCTACTACAGACTCATATTCACCTTTTGTAAAGGATTCATATCGCTTTGAACTGACTCTTGAGTCTCCCTGGTATAAAACCGGACATGCGTATGATGCCTTTTACGATATATCAGATACGAAATCAAAAGAATAAAATACCCCAATTATGAAACCGTTCAGATTGTTGATAGTCCTGGTCATTCTGGCTGCAACAGTTGCTTGCAGCGAGAAGGGTGATAAGTATGCTTTTCAGTATGTGACTTTCAAGGAGACTCTGCCTTATCATCAGGGACAGGAGCATCCCTCTTGTGTGTTTGACCTTCATGTGCTCAAGGCTAACGGTACCGATACCCTTTTTGCCGATGCCTTTAACTTTGATATCTCTGAATTCCTGTTTGATAAACGTACTACCGATGTACGCGGCGCCATGATTACCTTCATTGACTCCATCATAAACCTTTTCAAGGAGGAGAACAAGGAGGAGATCCGGTTTGCCAAGGAGGAGGGCTTTGAGCCGCGTGACATTGACTATGAGTACGTGATCAATACCGAAGTGCATTACGGCAACAACCGCGATATCATCGGCCACTTTATAAATATGTATCAGTATACCGGAGGCGCACACGGCGGCACATTCATAACCTGCCGCAACCTTCGTCTGGAGGACGGCAGCGTGGTTACGCTCGACAACTACTTCAAGCCCGGATATGAGGAGGTGCTGATACCTGTTTTGGAGAAGAAGCTGTTGGAGTATGCCGAATGCAGCAGCCGCGACGAACTTGACGAGCACGGCTATTTCAGCAACGAGCCCATGTTCGTGTCACCCAACTTTGAAATCCGTCAGGACACCATAGATTTCATCTACAATCAGTACGACATTGCGCCCTACTCCACGGGCATTACGACTCTGTCCGTAGCCAACGACGAGATCCGCTCTATTCTACGCTGATAATATCGTGTAGATTGGTTGTGTAACAGGGCGTACGCAGATTATGCAGAATGGCATCCTTGAAATGGGGTGCCTTTCCTGTTTTTGGATCGGCGGGATACTGCTGGGCGGCAAGCACCAGAGTCTCGGTTCCCATGCGGCGGTTTATGCTGTCGGCCGTACGTGATATGCTGTCCAGGCGTTTGCGGCGCTCCTCATCACTCAGGAACAGGTCCAGTTGCACCGCGCTGTCAGGTGTTATGCCCGATACAATCACGCCCGCACGCTTGTAATTCAGACCCTCGCGGAATATACGGTCCAACGCTCCCGATGCCGCCGCCACCAGATCCGTGGTGGAACTTGATGCGGTATGCAGCGTGACATTGATCAAGCCCTGATACCACTCCAGGTCCTTTCTAAACCAGTTGGTGGCAATAAATACCGACACGATATTGCAGACGGTATGCTGACGGCGCAGTTTCTCGGCGCAGCGGCATGCGTAGTTTGATATATGTGTGCGCAGCGATTCGCGGTCGGTTATCATGCCCGGGAAACTGCGGCTGGTGCAGATGCTCTTCTTGGTGTTGACCTCGGTGGTATCAATGCAACTCACGCCGTTAAGTTCACGCCAGGTGTTCTCAAATGGCAGCGGAAACAGCATGCGGATCCATCCTTCTGGCTTATCGGCCAGTTCAAGGGCGTTTTTTACGCCCAATGACGCCAGTTTGGCATCATAAGCGCGCCCTATCCCCCACACCTTGGCTACGGGGAACGCGCCAAGCGCCTTACGACGTTTGGAGTCTGTGTCTATTACGCAGCACTTGTTATAACCCGCGTAGGTCTTTGCGTATCGGCTTGCAACCTTGGCCAGGGTCTTGGTATCGGCTATACCGATGCTCACCGGCATACCCACCCACTTACGGATGCGGGCGGCAAGTTCCTCACCCCACTGCTTGAGGTTGAAAGTCTGATCCATACCTGCCAGGTCGCAGAAGCACTCATCGATCGAGTATACCTCAACCCGCGGGGCATACATGCGTACAATCGCCATTATACGGGCTGACATATCACCATACAGGGTATAGTTGCTTGACAGAGCCTCGATCTTTACGCCCGGGAACTCATCGGCCAACTTAAAATAAGGGGTACCCTCCTTTATGCCGAGTTTTTTGGCCTCGTTGCTGCGGGCCACCACACAACCGTCATTATTGCTGAGTACCACGACCGGCTTGCCCTCAAGGTCAGGCCGGAACACGCGTTCGCAACTGACAAAACAGTTGTCACAGTCAATAATGGCGTACATGGCGCAAATATCAGATGTGATTAATCCTTTTCTTGATGGTGTAACTTACTACACCCCATATCCTGAAATCGCGTTCAGGAGTAATCTTTATGCGCGGGTAACTGCTGTTGGCGGGAACCAGCCAGATGACGCCGGTATCCTTGAGCGACAGGTCCACATACTTGAGCGTGAACTCGCCGTCCAGATAGCCCACAATCATGTCACCGCTCTGGGGCTCAATGGAACGGTCTATCACCAGGATATCGCCGCTCTCCACACCCGCATCAATCATGGAATCACCCTTTACGCGGCCGTAGAATGTAGCCATAGGATTGGCTATCAGCTCCTGATTAAGATCAAGAGCCTCCTCCAGATAGTCCTGCGCAGGGCTGGGAAATCCCGCCCGTATACCCCCGTTCGCAAAGGGAAGACTAAGCGTGTGAGTCAAATCGGCCGATAGTAATTCCACCTCATCCATAATGACACAAAGTTACGCATTTGAAAAAAATCCCGGAAAAATTTGGAGAGTATTTTATTCCGCTTTACATTTGCAGTGTCATAGATTAATATGACACCATTAGACGACAAAAAAACAACAGTACTTTACAATGATTGAAGTAAGAGATTTATCCGTAGGTTACAGCAATCCCGCCAATACCCCGGAAATATTCGAACACTCTGATGATTATGACTCTCCGGAGATTGTCCTCCGCGACATCAGCCTCAAGTTCGAGTCGGGAAAAGTATATGGCCTGATAGGCCGTAACGGTGCCGGCAAGACCACTCTCCTTAACTGTATAAGCGGTCTGATATGGAAGCATTCCAAGAAGAAAGTATTCCTGGACGGAATGCCGTTATCCAACGGAAATCCGGATATGACCTCCAAAATATTCTACGCAATCGACACAACCCCCACCCTGCATATCCGCGTAGACAAATTCGCCAAGAAACTCTCCCTGTATTATCCCGACTTCAGCATGGAATGCTTCAACGAGTGTGTTGAGATGTTTCATATCAATTACAGTGAGTACCTGGACAGGTTGTCTTTAGGACAGAAAAAGATGGCATATCTGAGTTTTGCATTTGCATCAAACGCATCCCACATAATCCTTGACGAGCCCACAAACGGTCTGGATATCACAGCCATGAGGACGCTGCGTAAACTGATCGCCTCAAATATGACCGATGACAGGACAATCATCATATCCACCCACCATATCAACGAAATAAGTTCCCTGCTTGACCACATAGTCATCCTGAACAACCGCAAGGTGGCGTTTGACCACTCTGTAAATGAAACCGGCCGGGTTCTCTCATTCGTAGAGTCCGATAAGGAAACCGACAAACAGAATGCCCTGTACTCAATGACATCGGCCTACGGCAACCGTCTGATACTGCCCAATACATCGGGCATTGACAGCGAGATTGATTATGAATTGCTGTATGAGGCAGTCCTGGATGACAGCAATAAGATCAACGCACTCTTTTAATTGAACCGCTATGAAAAGAAACAACATATTCAACATGGAGAGATTCCTGGGACTCATCGGAACGGGAATCAACAGGAGAAAAGACACCTATGCTTATAGCATCATTGTTCCAATATCTTCTATCTTGTTTATAATATTAATCAGTGAACTGGCCAAGAGGTTGGAGTTTGACACTGCAAGAGTTGTCGTAACCCGAGTGTACCAGTTTGCATACATTGCATTCCTCTCAATACCCGTATTCAGGCTGACCTCCAATAAGGAAAGGTTCATTCAATGGAACTTGCTTCCGGCGTCGGCATTTGAGAAATACATATTCATTACCGTGCTGTCTTTTTTATGGAGAACTATAGTGTTTTTCTTTGCAATTTACGCAATTGATTGTCTGATATGGATTGAGACTCCATATGACCAGACTATGGGTCTGAGCCAATGCCTCTTAAGGATGAGTGATTTCTTTATGCTGGAATATTTTCCCGGCAACGTACCTTTGTGGTTATATTATTTGATGGTATTCTTCTTTTTCACCGCATTACCTATCCTCATCGGGAACGAAAGCTATTCTCCTTTCAACCGCGCAAGGCCCTTTTGGCATGCCTACGTGATCTTTATATTACTTAGAATGTTGTTAGACGTAAGTTTCAAACCCGATACCCTTATACCATATATTGTGATTCCGGTCTTCGCCGCAGTTGTTTTCGTGCACGACCTGATTCTATCCTTCAAAAGAAGCTTAACCCCTAAAGCATGATATTCAAGGAGAGACAAAGCATATATCTTCAGATTGCCGATCGCATATCCGATGAGATTCTAGCCGGGACATACGCTCCCGGCGCCAGAGTTCCGTCAGTAAGGGAATACGCCGTGATGATTGAGGTAAACCTGAATACGGTGATGCGCTCGTATGACACCCTGCAGTCGTGGGGTATCCTGGATATGAAACGCGGATTGGGTTATTTTGTGGCCGATGATGCC
>DBYT01000120.1:0-400 GCA_002309915.1 Bacteroidales bacterium UBA1179
AAAGTGCTAATTTTGCGCCCGATTAGTGCCGCAGAGGTATGAGAAGTGTCTGCCACAGTGGGCGGGCCACCTCACGGAGAAACGAATAAAAGCAAGATTTAATGTACGTTATTGCTGAAATTCAGGGACAGCAGTTCAAGATTGAAGAGGGAATGAAGCTGTTCGTGCACCACATTCAGGACGTTGAGGCCGGTGCAAGCGTAGAGTTCGAGAAGATCCTTCTCGCCGACAAGGACGGAAAGGTCACCGTAGGTGCTCCTACCGTTAAGGGCGCAAAGGTAGTATGTGAGGTCAAGACCCCGCTCGTAAAGGGTGACAAGGTTCTTGTATTCCACAAGAGAAGAAGAAAAGGTTACCGTAAGCTCAACGGTCACCGCCAGCAGTTCACAGAGCTTCTGGT
>DBYT01000120.1:537-5096 GCA_002309915.1 Bacteroidales bacterium UBA1179
CAGCACAATCCGGGCGAGAACATCGGTATGGGTAAAGACCACACCCTGTTCGCACTTGTTGACGGTGTTGTTCAGTTCAAGAAAGGCCGTAAGGACAGAAGCTATGTTTCAGTAATCCCCGTAGAGGAGAAAGCTGAGGCCTGATAAACCAAACGACATAAAAGAGGCTCACTGAATTTGTGGGCCTTTTTTATTTAAAAGAATTATTCCGATGCTCACACTCAAACAGATCACAGAACAGACCGAGCAGGTTATAGCAGGTCTTAATAAGAAGCATTTCAAGAATGCTGAGGAGGCAATTGCCCAGGCTATCAAACTGAATGATGACAGAAAGAAGGCCCAGGCACAGTTGGACAACAATCTTGCCGAGGGTAAGGTTCTTGCCGCCAAGATCGGACAGGCCATGAAAGCCGGCAACAAGGAGGAGGCCGAGCAGGCCAAGGCTAAGGTTGCAGAACTCAAAGTGGCTGCCGCAGAACTGGAGGCTCAGAAAGAGCAGGCCGAGAACGATCTGACCGCGCTGCTCTGCACAATCCCCAACATACCCTACCCTGAGGTTCCCGAGGGCACATGCGCCGAGGACAACTGGGTAGTCAAGTCAAACCTCAAGGAGTGTGTAATCGGACAGGATACAGTAGGCAACTGGACCTGCAACCCCGAGAACACCAATGCCAAGGTTCCTCACTGGGAACTGGCCAAGAAGTACAACCTGATTGACTTTGACCTGGGCGTTAAGATTACCGGTGCAGGATTCCCCGTATATATAGGAAAAGGTGCCCAGTTGCAGCGCGCACTCATTAACTTCTTCCTGGCCGAGGCAAACAAGGCCGGTTATACAGAGATCATGCCTCCTACTGTTGTGAACCCCGCTTCGGGCTACGGCACAGGACAGCTGCCCGACAAGGAGGGCCAGATGTACCACTGCGAGGTTGATGACCTCTATCTGATTCCTACCGCCGAGGTTCCCGTAACCAACATCTACCGTGACGTCATCCTGGATGAGAAGCAGCTCCCCATCAAGAACTGCGCATACACCCAGTGTTTCCGCCGCGAGGCCGGTTCATACGGCAAGGATGTTCGCGGACTGAACCGTCTGCATGAGTTCTCAAAGATTGAGATTGTACGCATCGATACTCCCGAGCATTCAGCCGAGAGCCACAAGGAGATGCTTGCACACGTAGAGGGCCTGCTCCAGAAGCTGGAACTCCCCTACCGCATACTGCGTCTTTGCGGCGGTGACCAGAGCTTTACATCGGCCATCTGCTATGACTTTGAGGTATATTCCGAGGCTCAGGGCCGCTGGCTTGAGGTTTCATCGGTATCCAACTTTGATACATACCAGGCCAACCGTCTGAAATGCCGCTACCGCAAGGCCGGCGAGAAGAAAGCCGAGCTCTGCCACACACTGAACGGTTCTGCTCTTGCCCTGCCGCGTATTGTAGCAGCAATCCTGGAGGATAACCAGACTCCTGACGGAATCAAGATTCCCAAGGCTTTGGTTCCTTACACGGGATTTGAAATGATCAACTAAATAATTAAGGCTCGCAAATCTGCGAGCCTTAATTATTATAATGCGGCACGAATCCGCACCAGCTTGGTAAGCAACCCTTCAAGCAGGTCAAGCGGGAGCATGTTGGCTCCGTCACTCTTGGCCTCCGATGGGTTCATATGAGTCTCCATGAAAAGACCGTCGGCACCGACCGCAACAGCAGCTTTGGAGATTGTCTCTATAAGTTCGGGCTGACCGCCTGTAACACCGCTGGTCTGGTTGGGACGTTGCAGCGAGTGCGTGCAGTCCACGACTACGGGATATCCGAACTTCTGCATCTGGGGTATGCCACGGAAATCAACCACCAGGTCCTGATAGCCGAATGTACTTCCGCGCTCGGTAAGCATTATGTTATTGTTTCCTGCATCGGCCACCTTCTGGGCTGCAAACTGCATGGCATCGGGAGCCAGGAACTGACCTTTCTTGATATTTACGGTCTTACCCGTACGGGCAGCGGCAACCAGCAGGTCAGTCTGACGGCAAAGGAAAGCCGGAATCTGCAGTATATCAACATAATCGGCTGCCATGGCGGCATCCTCCTCCTTGTGTATATCTGTCACTACCGGTATGCCGAATTCCTTGCGTACACGTCCAAGAATCTTGAGAGCCTTCTCATCACCTATTCCGGTAAATGAGTCAATGCGTGAGCGGTTAGCTTTCTTGAACGAACCCTTGAACGCATATGGAATACCCAGGCGTGAAGTTATATTGACACACTTCTCTGCAATGCGCATGGCCATCTCCTCGCCTTCTATCACGCAAGGACCTGCCAGCAGGAAAAAGTTCTTTGAATCCTTAAAAAGTGCCATCTTATCAGGGAATTATAAAGTTGATGACTGCCGGCTCAAGAGACACCTTGAGCGGGAACGTATGATTCAGCGTACGGCCGTCAACACATGTCAGGGTACCGTCGGCCTGCATTATCTCAATCTGTTTTGTGCGGTAAGGACGTACCTGCTCGTGGTTCAGGAACTTACCGTGCAGTATCATGTACAGACCGCGGATGGTCTGCCAGAACTTGGGCCTGTAAACAACCGACAGATCCAGCCATCCGTTGTAAGGCACGGCGCTCGGCGTCATACCGTAACCGCGTGAATTACCAATACAGATGGTCATTATCTTATCGTTGATCTCCTCACTGTTAACCTTGATACGCATCTTGTACTGCTTACGCTCCTTGAACAGGCTGAATATTGCAATCAGATATGCCGGGTTCTTCTTACCGAACCTCTTGCATATATCCGACAGGCGGATAGCCTGCGCACCCAGACCCACATTTACTGCCATAAGGAAATAGCGTACCTTTTCCATTCCGTCCTCCTGGAACGAGCAGTATCCCACGTCTATCTTCTTGGTCCGATGCTCTATAATGCTGTGAATGGCCTTCTTGTAGTTATCCACCTCAAGACCCCAGAAACTGGCAAAGTCATTACCGATACCGTTGGGCACAATACCGAATGTAAGGTTCTGACGCACCTCACGGGGTGAGAACATGATGGCATTGATGGCATCGTTCAGAGCCTCGTCACCGCCCACAACCACAATTGTCTTGTGGCCGCTGTCAATAAGCATACGGGTGATGCGCTCAATGGAACCCTCACCCTCGGACTGCACCACGTCATACTTGACCTTGCGGAACTCCAGATACTCTCTTATCTGTTCCCATCTCTTGAGTGTATTGCTTACACCGGCACGGGGTACATATACTATTCCCCATCTCTCTTCTTCAACGGTCATCATTGATTCTGCATTAATTCAATTATACGGTCAACCTTATCTTCCGTACTCCATTCAAACGGAATCCAGTCAATATGTATACCGCGTCGTTCCATTCCCCGGAACCAGGTCATCTGGCGCTTGGCAAACTGGTGTATCGCAACCTCCAGTTCCTGCAGCAGATACTTATATTCCAACTGCCCTGTAACATACAGGGTAACATACTTATACTCAAGTCCGTAATAGATAAGGTCATCGGCCGATATCCCTCTGTCCAGCAATCCCTTGACCTCATCAATCATACCCTCGTTAAGACGCTTCTCAAGGCGGCTGCTGATTAACTCGCGTCTCATGTCACGGCTGATGTCCACACCGATATTAAGGCTCTTCAACGCCGGGAATCCGCCGGCCTCTACCGGTGTATTCCTATAGCACTCCTCAATCTCAATGGCACGGATAGCACGCTTGCTGGTGTCAACATCGGTAGTGTTATGCAGAGTCTTGTAGCCCTTGAGTATCTCAGTCAGCTCCGCCAATGACTTGCCTTCCAGCGACTTGCGCAGCTGCGGATTCTCAGGAACCGGTATGAGCCGATATCCGCGCAGCACCGATTCCAGATACAGTCCGGTACCTCCGCACATTATGGGCTGGGCACCGCGCTCCACAACATCCTTATAGGCCTTGAGGAAATCACCCTGAAACTCATAGACGTTGTATTTGCTTCCCGGCTCGGCAATATCGATCAGATGATAGGGAACAGTCCTGTCACCCACCCTGTAATCGGCCAGGTCCTTACCTGTGCCGATATCCATACCGCGATAAACCTGACGGCTGTCGGCACTCAGTATCTCGCCGCCTATGCGGTCGGCCAGAGCAACGGCAAGCTTTGTCTTACCGCATGCCGTAGGGCCCAGTATGGTTATCAGGTCAAAATTGTGCATAACAGGGACGAAGATAAAAAAAAATCCCCGCATTTCTGCGAGGATTTTCTATAATCACTTTGTAAAGCTTACTTTGTGATAACGCGGGCCATTTCGCAAACCTTGTTGCTGTAACCCCACTCGTTGTCATACCATGCGCAAACCTTAACGAAGGTAGGATCGAGCTGGATACCGGCCTTAACGTCAAAGATAGAGGTGTGAGAGTCGTTGCGGAAGTCAGTTGAAACAACAGCCTCGTCGGTGTAACCAAGGATACCCTTGAGCTCGCCCTCTGAAGCCTCCTTCATAGCAGCGCAGATCTCATCGTATGTACAGGGCTTCTCGAGCTCAGCAGTCAGGTCAACGAAAGATAC
>DBYT01000088.1:0-125 GCA_002309915.1 Bacteroidales bacterium UBA1179
AACCTGACCAAGGTGTTTGATCCCAAGGTTGTACGTATTGCAGCATGCCTTGCTATAGTATTCTCATTCTGCCCCAAGTTTGCCCAGATCATCTACGCAATGCCTGTTGCAACGGTAGGTGGTGT
>DBYT01000088.1:231-6328 GCA_002309915.1 Bacteroidales bacterium UBA1179
ATCGGTATCAACTTTGGTCCCGGCAGCATATCATTCGGTAAGATCTCTCTGTCAGGTCTGGCTGTCGCCGCTCTGGTAGGTATCATCCTGAATGCCGTTCTTCCCGGAAACGACTTCCACTTTACCAGTGATTATGCCAGCGGTAAGCGTGCTGAGGCCGAGGGTAAGGACCTGCCCGAGGATTTCAAGAAGCCTCTGCATGACGATCCCAAGTACAACGGATAACTTATTAACTCATTTATATTAACTCATTAGTTTGTAATATGAAAAAATTTGTTGCATTTGCAGGTTTCGCCCTGCTGTCAGTAGGTGCATTCGCACAGACAAATCTCCAGTTCTTCTACGATTTCGGTAAGGATCGTAAGATGGTTACCACTACTCTTGAGATGTTCAAGGGCGATGATTGGGGAAGCACATTCTTCTTTGTTGATTATGACTATTTCAACAAGGATTATCGTAACGAGGAAGTTGCTGGTGTCAAGACCCATCCTAACACTTACGGTGCCCGCAGCAGCTATTTCGAAATTGCTCGTTCTTTCAACTTCTGGCAGGAGTCAAGCCTGGGTGCACTGAGCGCACATATTGAGTTCAACGGTGGTGTAGGTTTCGGCAGCCGCAACTGGTTGTTCGGTGCTGAGTATTTCCTGCACAACGACGATTTCTCAAACACATTCACATTTGAGCTTCTGTACAAGACCTTCAAGGGTTCAGAGAGCCATCTGCCTCTGCAGTTCACATTCGTATGGGGCATGCAGAACCTCTTTGGTGTTGAGGGCCTCAAGTTCTCAGGTTTTGCCGATATCTGGGGTGAGGATACTTACCTCTGGGCTGATATGGACAAGTGTGAGAAATCACTTACATTCATTTCAGAGCCTCAGATTTGGTATAACGTAGGTCAGTTCTTCAACTGCCCCAACCTGAGCGCCGGCGGTGAGGTTGAGCTGAGCTATAACTTTGCATATAACGAGGGCTTCATGGCTAATCCTTGCCTGGGTCTTAAGTGGGAATTCTAATAAGGTATCTGGTATAACTTAAAACTATACAGTTATGTCATTTTTGAAAGTATTAGGATTTGATCCCGCCAAGCACAATGTCAAGACTGAGATTGTTGCCGGTATCACCACTTTCCTGACAATGGCTTATATCCTTGCAGTCAACCCTGATATATTCAGTGCTCTGGAGGAAATGGGTATGCCAAAGGGTGCTGTCTTCACAGCAACTGCTCTGGCTGCCATTGTCGGTACTCTGGTTATGTCTATTTATGCAAAGAAGCCATATGCTCTGGCTCCTGGTCTGGGTCTGAACGCATTCTTTGTTTATACCGTCTGCCTGACCATGGGATACAGTTGGCAGTTCGCTTTGACAGCTGTTCTTATTGAGGGTATCATCTTTATCATCCTCACTGTTACCAATGTACGTGAGGCCATCATCAATGCTATCCCCAAGTCAATGAAGAGTGCTGTATCAGCAGGTATAGGTCTGTTTATAGCATTCATCGGACTTGTAAATGCAGGCATTATCGTTGATGACGGCGGCACAATCATTAATCTGGGTACTATTACCAGTGGTCCGGCTCTGCTGGCTATTGTAGGTCTGGTTATCACATCAGTTATGATGATCCTCAAGGTGCCCGGTGCAATGTTGATTGGTATCATCGTTACCGCTATCATAGGTATTCCGTTCGGCATCACCAAGTTTGACGGTGTTGTAAGTGCTGTGCCTTCAGTTGCTCCTATCTTCTGCAAGTTTGAGTTCCACAACATCCTGACATGGGATATGATTATCGTTGTATTCACATTCCTCTTCATTGATATGTTCGATACTATCGGTACTGTTATCGGCGTATCCAAGAAGGCTAATGCAATGAATCCTGACGGTACAATCCCCGGCGTTAAGAAGGTTCTTATGGCCGATGCAGTTGCAACTGTATGGGGCGCTATCTGCGGAACCAGCACCACTACCACTTATGTAGAGAGTGCATCGGGTGTTGCTGAGGGTGGTCGTACCGGTCTGACATCATTCACTGTTGCAATATGCTTTGCAATTGCACTGTTCTTTGCTCCGGTATTCCTTGCAATTCCGTCAGCAGCAACTGCTCCTGCTCTGATTCTGGTAGGTGTAATGATGATGTCATCAATCCTGGATGTGGACTTCAATGATTTCTCAGAGTGCATTCCTGCTTACATCTGCATGATTGTAATGCCTTTGGCATACAGCATCTCTGACGGTATCATGCTTGGTTTGATATCATTCGTTGTTCTGAACGCCCTGACCGGCAAGTTCAAGAAGATCAGCGTTATGATGTGGATACTGGCAATTCTGTTCATATTACGTTACATACTGCTGTAACGGAAGTGACAGAAACATTAAGGGCGGTTCCTTTCGGGAGCCGCCCTTATTATTTTTATCTTGCCTGGTTACTCTATTGTGAGCACGGCACCTGTCGTGGTGTCAAAGGTGATTTTGGTATCGGCCATCTTTCCCATTATGGATGATGAGATGGTCTCTACGTTTCCGAACTGGGCAATCTGAATCTCCTGCTCAAGGAATGTAGTGCGGTTGTTGTAAATCCTGAGTGCGGCACGTCCGGGCAGGCGGTAGTAAAGGAATGATGCTTCCTTCTTTGATTTGGCTGCCTGCAGTTTCTTCTGCTGGTCGGGGTCCATGGTGTAGTTATCAGACATCTTGCGGTCTGTGAGGTCAATCCATACAGGCTCGCCGGCCAGATTGTCAATGGGGAGCACACCCAGTTTGGACGAGAAACGGAACAGTATCTGCTTGTTGAGCGCCTCATCGGGGGTGACATTTATGGTGAATGTAACATCCTCGGTCTCATTGGTGCCGCTGAAGAGGGTGAGCAGGGCGGTCTCCTGGGCGGTAAGTGACTCCAGCATGAACTTGAGCGATTCGCCATCGGTAGGTACAAAGTCGGCCTGGCCACGGGTTATGTTGTTGCGGCTCTCACGGATGTTGTAAATCTCCTTGGCGGTGAGTTCGGCCATCTTGGCGGTTGAACTGGCCATAAGGATCTCCTCGGTCATGTACTCCTGGGGATTGACCTTCTTGACCTGTTTGGGTGCCGGGGCCTGGACGCTCTGTGCGGGCTGTTCTTTGCGGCGTACGTTTACGGCCGATATCACTCCGTCATTGGTGAGCTCAAAGTAGGGGCGGTTGCCCTTGGCGGGGAAGGCCAGGGTGTAGAGGTTCTCCTTGTCGGGTACACCGGCGGTGGATATCTGGACGTCTGTTATTGTCCAGACCTCCTCGGCCTTATCCTTGACATCGCTCAGACGCAGGTAGCGCTCGGCGTAGCGTGAGAACTCTCCGGGTTTGAAGGTCTGTTTCCGGGCTGTCACGGTTACGGTTATCATTGTCTTGGGAAGCCAGTAGGCGACACCGTCCTGGGTCACTCCCGGCTGATAGGCCGATGACTGTCCCTGTGCCGGTGCGGCAAGGACCGATAACAGCATCCCTGCGGTGAGGGCTATTTTCTTGATATTCATAATCATAGTGTTTCTGTCATTTGTAACCAGGCTGCAGGCAGGGAGTCGGCAATATCGGCCGATGTCATGGCGGTCATGCTTAACCGGCGTGCCGCAATGTCTCCTGCAAGTCCGTGAATATATACTGCTATAAAGGCGGCCTCATCATGGTTGTAACCCTGTGCGAGCAGGGCCAGAACCATTCCGGTCAGCACATCGCCTGAGCCTCCTGTGGCCATGCCGGGATTGCCGGTGGTATTCACAAAGAGTGTTCCTGCTGGTGATACGGTAACGGTGGGCGCACCTTTCACTACAACCGTAATGTTATTCTCTGTTGCAAGCCCGATGGCTTTGTCAATCATATCCTCAGGGTCGCGGAAATCACCTGTCAGACGTCTCAGTTCACCGGGGTGTGGTGTCAGTATTGAGCCGGCGGGTATGTACTCCATCAGATACCGGCTCCGGGATATGATGTTGAGTGCATCGGCATCAAGTACCATGGGGTATGAAGAGCTCTTGAGCAGTTTCTCAAGGATGGCTGTCTGCGAATCGCCCTGACCCAGACCGGGACCGGCACCTACGGCATTGTATCGGCTCAGATCGGTATTGGCGTAAAGGTCGTCGGCCGGGATTGTCATAGCCTCGGGGACCGATATCTGAAGTATGTCGTTGTTGCATGACGGTGAGCAGACTGTAAGCAGACCGACTCCTGAACGCAGGCATGCCCTGGCGGACAGGATTGCGGCTCCTGCCATACCGTGACTGCCTGCATAAAGCAAAGCATGACCGAACGTGCCCTTGTATGCCTTGGGATCACGCGGCTTGAGCAGTGATTTTACATAGTCCTGACCGACAGTTACTTTGTCCATAGTTTGGCAATTGCACTCGGCAAATGTACGCTTATTTTGTTAAAAATGGATAGTATATCGGTATTGCCGTGCTTTTTTTGAGTATATTCGCATAATAATAATTCAAGACAGTATGGGAACCATTCAGGTAAAGGACAGAGAGTTTGAGGTTTTCCTCAAAGAGGAGGATATCCAGAAGGAGATAAAGAGAGTCGCAGCTGATATAAACCGTGATTACGTAGGTAAGGAACCACTGTTCCTGTGTATCCTGAACGGCTCTTTCATGTTCGCGGCCGATCTGCTCAAGAACGTATCGGTACCCTGTAACGTCTCATTCGTAAAGGTTTCCTCATATCAGGGAACCGATACCACGGGAAAGGTAAAGGAATTGATGGGTCTCCAGGAGGATGTAGAGGGCCGTCATATAATTATTGTTGAAGATATTGTGGATACCGGTTACACCATGCGTGACATACTGGATTCACTCAAGGATAAGAAGGCTGCATCAGTTGAGGTATGCGCTCTTTTGTGCAAGCCCGATAAACTGAAAGTTGACCTTACGCTCAAATATCTTGCCTTGAATATTCCTAACGGATTCATTGTAGGATATGGCCTGGATTATGACGGCTTTGGCCGTAACTCACGTGATATTTATAAAATAGTGAAATAACTAAACGGTTTGCAATGGACAACATAGTGATATTCGGAGCCCCCGGTTCAGGTAAGGGGACTTACAGTGCTGCCCTTGTTGAAAAATTCGGTTATAACCACATATCCACGGGTGATGTACTCCGCGCCGAAATCAGGGAGGGTACAGAGTTGGGTAGAATAGCTGAAGGATATATTGAAAAAGGACAACTCATACCTGATGACCTTATTATAGACATGCTGGCCGACGTGTATGACACCATGCGTGAAGGCCCCGGAGTGATATTTGACGGCTTTCCCCGTACCATCGTACAGGCCAAGGCTCTCAAGGAGATGCTTGCCGAGCGTGGCGAGAAGATATCGGTAACACTCAACCTTATAGTGAGCGAGGATGTGCTGATGCAGCGTCTTCTACACCGTGCTGAGGTAGAGGGCAGGTCCGATGACAACGAGGAGACAATCAGGAAACGTTTCAACGTTTACTATACCCAGACACATCCTCTTATTGAATGGTTCAAGAAGGAAGGAGTGTTGTCGGAATTCACATTCAAGGGTGACAAGGATCTGATGATCAAGGAAATAATAGAGAAGGTGGAGTCAATCTGACCCCACCTTGAGTTTGAATATATGGCAGAATCAAATTTTGTAGACTACGTAAAAATCTTTTGCAGGTCGGGCAAGGGCGGTCGCGGATCGGCCCATCTGCGTCATGATAAATACATCCCTAACGGCGGTCCCGACGGCGGTGACGGCGGAAAGGGCGGAAGCGTTATCCTGAAGGGTAACCGTAACTACTGGACATTGCTGCACCTGCGCTATGAGCGTCACGCTTTTGCCGAGAACGGCGGAAACGGCGGCAGCAACAAGTGTTTCGGCAAGGACGGAAACGATGTTATCATTGAGGTGCCTTGCGGAACGGTAGCCTACGATGCCGAGACTGGTGAGTATCTTTGCGATATAACCGATGACGGTCAGGAGGTGGTTCTGCTTAAGGGCGGCCGCGGAGGTCTGGGAAACTGGCATTTCCGCACAGCCACACGCCAGGCGCCCCGTTTCGCACAGCCCGGCGAGCCGGCCCAGGAACTCATGGTGGTTCTGGAACTGAAACTGCTGGCCGAT
>DBYT01000088.1:6460-7051 GCA_002309915.1 Bacteroidales bacterium UBA1179
GCCGATATCCCCGGAATCATTGAGGGGGCCAGTGAGGGTAAGGGGCTGGGACTCAGATTCCTGCGTCATATTGAGCGAAACTCGCTGCTGTTGTTCATGGTGCCGGGTGATACTGATGACATAACACGTGAATATGAGATTCTGCTCAACGAGCTGGCTCAGTTCAACCCCGAGATGCTCGATAAGCAGCGTGTGCTTGCCATCACCAAGTGTGATTTGATTGATGAGGAACTCATGTCGATGCTGGAGCCCAACCTTCCGGCCGATATTCCTCACGTGTTCATATCGGGCGTAAGCGGTCTTGGCCTGCAGCAGCTTAAGGATATCCTGTGGAAGGAACTCAACAGCGAGAGCAACAAGCTGGACGCCACATGGAAGACCGAGCATATTGTTCACCGTTCAAAGGATGCAGGTGAACTCCAGAATGAGTTGGTGGCTGCCGGAGCTGATTTTGAATTTGATTTTGATGACCTTCCGGACGATGAACTTGATGACGATCTGGAGGAGGTAGAGGTTGAATTGGATTGAAAAGAGAATTATCCCAAAATATTTTTTAAAAAAAGTTCTTTTCCTTTTTAACTTTCATTTTTA
>DBYT01000088.1:7143-7703 GCA_002309915.1 Bacteroidales bacterium UBA1179
CTGGCTAACGCACAGGCTCCCGCAAATGCACCTTACGGTGTTAAGTCAGGTGTTATCACCATGTCTATGGATATGATGGGTAACGAGATGATTACTGAGACCTATTTTGACGACTACGGTCTGAAGACCGCTAACGTATCAGAAGGTGGTTTCATGGGTGGCGAAGGCAAGACTCGCACAATCACAGATAAGGACGGCGCTCAGATCCGCATCAACGATGCTGAGAAGACCGCTACCAAGTTCCCTGCAGGTGGCATGGGTATGGGCTTCGGCGGTGGCCGCGCTCAGATCAACTGGAACAATCTGACCGATCAGGTTAAGAAGGAGAACAACATTAAGGAAGTAGGTAAGGAGACCATCGCCGGTAAGGAGTGCACCAAGTACACCATGACCGTTGACATGATGGGCAACCAGTCAGAGCAGACCGTTTGGATCTACAAAGGCATCCAGCTCAAGAACGAGATGACTTCAGATTTCGGTACTTTCGGCCAGACCTGCAAGAAGTTCGAGGAGAAGGCAGTTGACGCTTCTATGTTCGAGGTTCCCGCTGGTGTTAAGGT
>DBYT01000039.1 GCA_002309915.1 Bacteroidales bacterium UBA1179
ATGCAGAGGAGCTGGTTAAGAAGATGGAGAAGAGCGGCGCCAAGGCTTACCTGGTTAACACCGGTTGGAACGGCACAGGCAAGCGTATCTCAATTCCTGATACACGTGGTATCATCGACGCTATTCTGGATGGCAGCATCCTGAAGGCTCAGACCAAGAAGATCCCGTATTTTGACTTTGAGGTTCCCACAGCTCTGCCTAACGTAAATCCCGCAATCCTTGATCCTCGCGACACTTACGCTAACGCTTCAGAGTGGGAGGAGAAGGCTAAGGATCTGGCCGGCCGCTTCATCAAGAACTTCAAGAAGTATGAGGGTAATGAAGCAGGTAAAGCACTCGTTGCAGCTGGACCGAAGCTCTAATCTTAACTAGACATATTATTAGAGATACTCTTTCCGGCGCATAACTGGAAAGAGTATCTTTGCTTTAAAGCTTTTACTACCAAATATTTTTAACACGAAACAATGAAGAAATTTCTTTTTACAATCGCAGCATGCCTTGTGGCAGTTATAGCATCAGCACAGCCTATGGGTGGCAGACCTATGGGTGGTCGTCCTATGGGTGGCCGTCCTATGGGAGGTCCCACCGGAGGAATGCAGAAACCGTTCTATGAGCTGGAGTCTGACTCTATCGCCGACGCCAAGATACAGGATGTAGCCGGCCGTCTGGACCTTACCGAGAAGCAGTTTGAAAAGATGATAAAACTCTATGCACAGGAGTTTGAGGAGATCTGCCGCAACCTGCAGATGTCAGTAAGAGAGTTCCAGATGATGCAGAACGGTGGTTTCCGTGGTAATGCAATGGCTGCCCAGAACACCAACGTACAGTTTGATACCGCTGCCGCCAGAAAGACCTATGACCAGATCATAGCCAAGTTTGACAAGCGTTACAAGAAAGCGCTTGAACCTGAGCAGTACGAGGTCTGGAAAACACTTTCGGCAACAACACTTGACAACAAATTCAGCAGCATACTCCAGCACGTTCAGGAGAACACCCAGAGCATGTTCTAATTGAGAATTGAGAATTGAAAATTGAGAATTAATGAAGATAGCACTCATTGGTTATGGCAAGATGGGCCACGAGATTGAGAAGATAGCTCTCTCCCGCGGTCATCAGATAGTATGCAAGATAGACATTGACAACCCCCAGGATTTTGACAGCCCCGAGTTCAAGACAGCCGATGTCGCAATTGAGTTCACCGCCCCCACCCAGGCTTACGGAAACATTCAGAAATGCTTCAAGGCCGGAGTAAAGGTTGTAAGCGGCAGTACCGGATGGATGGAACAGCACCGCGACGAGATGAAGGACCTCTGCAAGGACGGTGCAAACACCCTGTTCTGGTCAAGCAACTTCAGCATCGGCGTGGCCCTGTTCTCAAAGGTAAACAGCTATCTGGCCAAGCTTATGAACGGCTATCCCATGTATGAGGTACGCATGTCCGAGACCCACCACATCCACAAGCTGGATGCCCCCAGCGGCACAGCCATCACACTGGCCGAGGGTATCATCTCACAACTGGACCGCAAGACCGGCTGGAGCAAGGGTACCGTACTAAATGCCGACGGAACCATCAGCGGTTCATCGGAGTACAAACCCACCGACGTGCGTATCGACTCGATCCGTGAAGGCGAGATTGCCGGAATCCACGAGATCACATATGATTCAAGTGCTGACTTCATAAAGATCATCCACTTTGCAAAGGACCGCAGCGGTCTGGCTCTGGGCGCAGTGCTTGCAGCCGAATTCACTGCTGACAAGAAGGGATTCCTCTGCATGGATGACCTGATGAACTCACTCTCATAAAACCCGCGATGAAGAAGTTTGGCGAAATCACAAAAAAAGAATGGATAAAGGCAGGTGTTTACCTGGCTCTCTATATCCTGTTCCTGATATGGGTAAGAAGCTGGATGGGAATAATACTCATCCCGTTCATATTTGATGCCTTCACCACCCATATCATCAAGTGGAAATGGTGGAAGAACGTCAAGAACAAGAGCCTGTATCAGATCATGGACTGGATAGATGCAATAGTATTTGCATTGGTTGCAGTCTACTTTGTGAACATCTATCTGTTCCAGAACTACGCCATCCCCTCTTCATCACTCGAAAAGTCACTTCTGGTAGGTGACCATCTCTACGTGAGCAAGGTGGCATACGGTCCCCGCAAGCCCATGACTCCGCTCACCATGCCGCTCACCCAGAATGTATTCCCGGGCGGAGCCAAGAGTTACTTTGACAATCCCCAGTGGCCCTACGAGCGCATCAAGGGATTCGGCAAGATCAAACTGAATGATATAGTCGTTTTCAACTATCCTTCAGGTGACACCCTGGTATCCAACCCCAAATGGTCCAGTGCCGATTATTACGGTATGATAGTCTATCCGTTGGGAAAGAGCAGGTGCAAGGAGATAGAGATAGACAGTCTCTCAACACTTGAACAGCGTCAGGTCTATGACTTCTACTACAAGGTAGGACGTGAGGAGATACTCCAGAATGAGAGTGTTTTCGGCAAGATAATATCCCGTCCGGTTGACCGACGCGAGAACTACGTAAAACGCTGCGTAGGACTGCCCGGACAGACCCTGGAAATCAAAGACGGCGTCATTTATCTGGATGGTGTCATGAATAAACAGCCCGATGCCGTTCAGACCAATTACATAGTCACTCTGAAGCACTCCATTCCCGCCAATCTGCGTAAGGAACTCAGATTGAGCCAGGAAGACCTTTACGACAAGAATAATCCACCCCAGAATAAGGACATAACCAAAGAGAACAGTCCAGGAGTCAGGATATTCCCACTTACACAGGAGGCAAAGGAACTGCTCGCCGGCCAGACCGCAATAGTAAGTGACATCAGGCCTTACATACCAACCGTCCAGGAGTCCGAGTGGCTCTTCCCGCAGAACAAGAACACCAAGTGGACCATTGACAACTACGGTCCGATATGGATTCCCGCCAAGGGTGCCACACTTGACATCAATCTTGAGAACCTGCCCTTCTACGAGCGTATCATAAAGGTATATGAAGGCAATGACCTTCAGGTAAATAAAGACGGCACCATTCTGATCAACGGTCAGAAGGCCGATAGCTACACCTTCAAGATGGACTACTACTGGATGATGGGCGATAACCGCCAGAACAGTGCCGATTCCCGTTTCTGGGGATTTGTTCCCGAGGATCACATAGTAGGCCGTCCGGTATTCATCTGGCTCTCACTTGACAAGGACAAGAATTGGGGACAGAAGGGAAAGATCCGCTGGAACAGGATGTTCCGTGCTGTCAAGAAATACAACTGATGAATACGGTTCTGCTCAGTTCGGCATACCTGCCACCCGTAAGTTTCTTCACCGCCATCAACAGTGGCGGTGATGTTCTTATAGAGCAGTATGACAACTACTGCAAGCAGACCTACCGCAACCGCTGCAGGATTGCCACGGCAGCCGGAGTCCAGTCACTCACCGTCCCCATCGTCAAGGGCACATCACCCAAACAGCTTATGAAGGATGTCCGCATAAGCGACCACGGCGAGTGGCGCCACCAGCATTGGAACGCCCTTGAATCGGCCTACATGAACAGCCCCTTCTTTATGTACTATCAGGATGACTTCCGTCCCTTCTATGAAAAGAAGTATGAGTTCCTGGTTGACTTCAACACTGAACTGACCCTGCTCATCCTGAAACTGGCAGGCATCAACAAACCCTTAAGACTGACCGAATCATACGGTAAAAAGGAGCAAAACATTCTGGATTTGAGACAGTTGGTCAACCTGGGCCAGCATGAGCCCCAGGCTTGCCGCCCCTATTGGCAGGTATTCAGACAGAAGTACGGATTTCTGGCCAACCTGAGTGCAGTTGACCTGCTGTTCAACATGGGACCTGAGTTCCCCTTGTACCTTTAAAGGTAAGCTTTGACTTTTGCGAAAACGATATCGGGATCGATGCCGGTAAGGCAGCGGTAATCAGCGTATATACACTCCTTCTTTCCGTAAATGGAGCAAGGACGGCAGGGAAGGTCCAACTGAATGCAATTGTCAGGATTCTGTCCCCAACCCATGAATCCGGCATAAGGATGGGTGGCGCCCCAGACTGAAACGACCGGAGTGGCGGTGATTGAAGCCAGATGCATGTTTGAAGAATCCATGGCAAGCATCACCTCCATATTGCTAATAACCTTAAGTTCACCCTCAAGGCCCAGACGGGGATCGATAATCTCCACTGAACGGTATTTCTGAGCCCACTCCTCAACAAGTGAACGTTCCTTGCCGTAGGCGAACACGAACTGGCGGCACAGGCATGCGCTGTCTATCTGTGAAACCACATCCTCCATAAGATACAAAGGATAGATCTTACCCTTGTGTGCTGCAAAGGGAGCAATGCCTACCCACTTGCAGTCCTTCTCACCTACGATGTTCCTTACTGAAGACAAATCAGCCTTTCCATCGCCGAATATAGAACGGAACTTCAGCTCAAAACCAAAGCCCAGTTTCTCAAGCACTATGCGGTAACGGTCAAACGATGTAAGACGGGGAGTAAGGTCCTTGTTCTTAAGGCGGGTAATACGTTTGCGTGATCGGCGATCCTTGTCTATGCGCTTTACCTTGGTAAAGAACAACCTGAAAAAGAACGAAAGAGCAGTTGTACGCAGTACCCCGTGCAGGTCAGCCACTGCATCAAAATGACGCTTCCTCAACCGGAAGAACAGTTTGAGCATGGCACCGAAACCGTGGTAATCCTTTTTCAGGTCCACGCCTATGAAACTCACGTTCTCCGGCATTCCGGCAAAGAAGGGTGCGAAACGTACATTTGAAAGCATCGTGAAATGCTTGTCGGGATATGCCTTTGCGACCGATTCCAATACCGGAACGGTCATAGCCACGTCTCCTATTGCGGAGAAGCGTATAAGCAGTATGTTGGATTTCATCCGACCTTTTCTCGCCACGACAGAGTGAGTAAACTCCCTCTGTTCGTCTGGCTTAACGAAAACGTTCTTGTATTTTGGATTACTTGGATCCATTCTGTCCGTAAAGAACAGGGTTGAGTGAAGGGTCGTTGTACATTTTCATCTGCTTGTAGACTTTCATGTACTTACGGCCTGCAGCCATATCTTCAAGAAGCATGTCAATTGCTCCTGAAAGATCTTTCTTCTGCTCCAGCAGAACAGAGAGTTTCTCACGGCAACGCTGCTGTTGGGCAGCCGGCGTGTCGGTACGTTCAGCCTCGATCTTCATGTGGAAGATCTTGAGCGCCAGGATTGAGAGACGGTCAACAGCCCATGCGGGGCTCTCGGTATTTATAGTAGCATCGGGAAGGGTCTTTACCTGACCGAACTTTTCCAGGAAATAACTGTCAATTAACTCAACCAGATCCGTACGCTCCTGATTGGAACGGTCAATGCGACGTTTGATGGCCAATGCCTTTACCGGATCTATCTGAGGGTCACGGATGATATCCTCCAGATGCCACTGGACTGTATCGATCCAGTTCTTGAGGTAAAGATAGAATTCAATGCTTTTTTCCTTGTAGGGATTTGCAATAGGAGTGTCGACATTGTCGGTCTTATGATAGTCGGCAATTGAGCGGTCAAAAATCTCAAAACTTTCCTGGCTGAATGTCATGACTTAAGTGTGTTCTTGAAGATGTTGCAAAAGTAGCGGTATTTTTCTGAATAGGCAACGTTTGCAGCCTAATAAGCATTACACACATTAATGCCGTTTGTGCATCCCTCCTTCCTTTTGTTTTTTCATAACTTGTGACGCTTGCCGAAAATGGGTTTCTTTGCAGCCAAAATCATTTTTTAACATTAAAATTACAATTATGGCAGATTCACAGATTGCAGAGAGAGTTCAGGCTATCATCGTTGACAAACTTGGTGTTGAGGCATCAGAGGTTACTCCCGAGGCAAGTTTCGCAGCTGACCTGGGTGCAGATTCACTGGATACCGTTGAGCTCATCATGGAGTTCGAGAAGGAGTTCGGTATTTCAATTCCCGATGATCAGGCTGAGAAGATCACAACTGTAGGTGAGGCTATCGAGCTCATCAGCGCAGCAGCTACAAAGTAATCAGGCAATCTTCTTTCAAATAAGATGGATCTTAAAAGAGTTGTCGTAACCGGACTCGGTACCGTCAACCCTCTGGGTAATTCTATCCCCGAATTCTGGGAGAATGCCATAGCAGGAGTAAGCGGCGCCGCTCCCATTACCAATTTTGACACAAATGCCATACAGACCAAGGTCAAGTTCGGTTGTCAGGTCAAAAACTTTGACATATCCGAATTCATGGACCGCAAGGAGGCCCGTAAGCTTGACAAATACAGTCATTTTGCCATAGCATCGGCTGTCCAGGCCATCAAGGACTCTGCCCTTGACCTTGAAAAAGAGGATCTCAACCGCATAGGTGTTATCCTTGGTTTCGGTATCGGCGGTGTGGATTCCTTCGAAGAGGGTGTAGATACCATCCATGAACAGAAGAAACTTGGTCAGGAACTTAAGGTAACCCCGTTCTTTGTACCCCGCATTCTGGGTTCAATCGCAGCCGGTCTGATATCAATCATGTACAAGCTCAAGGGACCCAACTATGCCACATCATCGGCCTGCGCTTCAAGTACACACGCCATCATCGATGCCGTGAACATGATACGTTTGGGCAAGGCCAGCGTAATAGTTACCGGTGGTGCCGAGGCAGCACTGGGTGACTGCGGCGTAACAGGATTCGGCGTAATGCACGCACTCTCCACCCGTAATGACTCACCTGAGACGGCTTCACGCCCCATGAGCGCCAGCCGTGACGGATTCGTTCTTGGTGAGGGCGGCGGTATTCTTGTACTTGAGGAATATGAGCATGCCATTGCACGCGGCGCAAAGATCTACGCCGAGGTTGCAGGATGGGGTGCCACAGCCGATGCATATCACATGACAGCCCCTGATCCCGAGGGTAACGGCGCTATCCGTGTTATGCAGGAGGCCATTGAGGACGCAGGCATGCAGCCGTCTGATATTGACTATGTCAACATGCACGGCACATCCACTCCTCTGGGTGACATTGCAGAATGCAAGGCCATCAAGGCTGTGTTCGGAGAACATGTCTATGACATGAACCTGAGTTCTACCAAATCCATGACAGGACATCTGCTCGGCGGTGCCGGCGTCATTGAGGCAATCGCAACCGTGCTTGCCGTCAAGAACGACATCATCCCGCCCACCATCAACCACGAAGAGGGTGATGAGGACGAGCAGATTGACTACCGTATGAACTTCACCTTCAACAAGGCGCAGAAGAGAGAGGTGCGCGCCGGTCTGTCCAATACATTCGGATTCGGCGGACACAACTCGTGCGTCATCTTCAAAAAGTTCAAGGATTGAATCATCGCTTAAGCGACATAACCCGTACTATCTACAATGCGGCATCGGCTTTACTGGCCTTTGCCGCATTGTCAGGTTGTGCAGCTGTAGGTAATCCCGACGGCGGACCGTTTGACGAGACCCCTCCCAGAATTACGGGAAGCCACCCTGCCAACGGGGCAACCGGTGTCAAGACCAAGAAAGTCACCATTGATTTCAACGAGTTCATCAAACTGGAGAACGCCAGTGAGAAGGTGGTGGTTTCACCTCCCCAGTTGGAGCAGCCCGAGATCAAAGTGACCGGCAAGAAGATCCATGTAGAACTTTTTGATTCACTCAAACCAAACACAACCTACTCCATTGATTTTGCCGATGGTATAATCGACAACAACGAAGGAAATCCATTAGGTGATTTCTGCTTCCGTTTCAGTACCGGCGATGCCATTGACACCATGGAGGTATCGGGTTATGTACTGAATGCCCAGGACCTTGAACCTATCAAAGGCATCACGGTGGGTCTTCACAGTGACCTCTCCGACTCGGCTTTCATGACAAAACCCTTTGAGAGAGTATCCAGAACCGATGCCAACGGACATTTCACCATCCGCGGTATCGCTCCCGGCCGATACAGAGTCTATGCCGTGACCGACATGGACCAGTCATTCAGCTACTCGCAACGCAGCGAGAAGATAGCATGGATGGACTCGGTTATAGTACCCACATCCGAGTTGAGATACCGTGTGGATACACTCTTTACTGATGAAGGCAAGGTGGATACGACCATCACCGTTCCCTTCACACAGTTCCTTCCCAATGACATAACGCTGCTGGCTTTCACCCCCAGTCCCATACAGCAATACATGACCGGATACGAACGCAAGAATCACGAAAAGTTCACGCTTCGTTTCGCCCTCCCGTTGGATTCGATGCCAGAGATCAAGGGTCTCAATTTCGATGAGTCCGATGCCTACATCGTGCAGCACACCGAACGTTATGACACCCTTCTGTTCTGGATGAAAGATACAACCGTCTATTACCAGGACACGCTGAGTCTCAGTGTCACCTATCTTGCAACAGACAGCACCTATAACCTGTCTCCAAGAACTGACACACTCAATCTCGTTACCAATAAATCAAGGAAACAGATACTTAAGGAACAGGCACGTAAGGCTGAAGAAGAGCAGAAGGAACTGGAGAAACAGCTCAGACGACTGGAGCGTCAAGGAGACTCCATAGGTATAGAGAAACTCCTTAAGCCAAAGATAAAATTCCTGAACTGCAAGATGACAGCAGGCAGCACGCTGAGCCTGTATCAGGATGTAACCCTGTCTTTCCCTGAACCGGTAACATTCCTTTCAGACACTGCTTTCCACCTATATCATAAGGTTGACACCATCTGGGAAACCGTTCCTTTTGAAATTGAGCAGGATCCTCTGGACATACTCACATACTACATCTACGGCGAGTGGAAACCGGAAGAGACATTCAAGATGGTGCTTGATTCGGCCAGCGTTCAGGGACTGTACGGCCTTTACAATGACCTGGAAGAGTCAACTCTCAAGTTCAACGCCCTGAATAAATACAGCACACTCACCGTTAATGTAGCCAATCCCAAGCCCGGCTATACCGTACGGCTTCACAACAACGGAAAGACTGTCAGGACCGAAAAGCTTGAGAACGGAAGTGTGGATTTCTTCCTGCTCACGCCCTCAACCTACTATATATCCATGTTTGACGATGCAAACGGCAACGGCAAGTGGGATACCGGTGAGTATGAGGAGAAACGCCATGCCGAGAGTGTATGGTATATAAACAGAAGCTTTACACTCAAGCAGGACTGGACTCACGAGACCGATATGTGGTATGTGGATGAAACTCCGTTGACCCTGCAGAAACCAGAACAGCTCTCCAAGAACAAGACCCAGAAGAAGGAGAAGGATATCCACAAGAAGAACGTGGACCGTCTTGCCAAGAAGGCACAACAGGTCGAGGACGAGAAAAAGAAGAAAGAGCGTAAACGTCAGGAACGCAGGGACCGCCGCGAAAAGAACAAGGAAAAATACCGTCAGATCAGAGCCAACGCCAAGGCCAGGAAAGAGGCGTCAAAGACCGATGTTGTCTCTCCAGACTCTGAGGAAGTTACCTCCCCACAGGAGTGACAGCTGCTCATCGGTCAATCCCTGGGCCATCAGCCTTCCCGTAAGCGATACAAACCACGACGCATCCTCCAGACCCGGAATACCTCCTCCGCCGTCAAAATCAGAACCTATACCTACATGGTCAACACCCATCACGTCGATCATATGAATGATATGACGGACAGCGTCATTCACCGTGGCATCTTCTTCCCTCTTTTTAAGGAAACCGCCGTACATGCAGACCTGGGCTACGCCACCCGATTCGGCAAGGGCACGCATCTGCTCATCAGTAAGATTGCGGGTATGGTCACAGAGGGCACGGCTGGACGAGTGAGAGCATATGATAGGCTTGCTGCTGCACTCCAACGCATCCCAGAAACTCTTCTCGGATGCATGTGACATATCCACCATCATTCCTACCCTGTTCATACGTTCCACCACCCGCTTTCCGAACTCAGAGAGTCCGTTATGCTCATGGTTACCCTTATGTGAATCACATATATCATTATCGCCGTTATGGCACAGTGTCATATACGCCACGCCACGACTGCGGAAACGGTCCAAGTTATCAATGTCAAGACCTATTGCATATCCGTTCTCAATGCCACGGACCACTGATTTGACACCCTTGAACTTGTTCTGCCAGAGTTCCTCCGGGGTGGTGGCAAGCGCAGCCTTGCCACCACACTCACCTATACGTTCCTCAATGAGGTCAAGCAGACGGTCAGCCTTGCTGACGGCAGCCTTAAGTGAGGCCTCATCACGTCCTTCCTGCTTGAGGTATGCTACCATGAAACTGGCATCCTGACGGCCTAAGTTCATCTTATGCAGGTCAACCAGCATCTTAGGGTTCTTCTCAAAGAAATGAGTCCCTTCATCAAACAGCATCGGACTGTCGCAATGGCTGTCCAGTATGATTGTCTTGGAATGGAGTTCCTTGGCACGGCGGTAGAGTTCAGCCTGTTCAATAAGCCAACTGAAAATGGGCATCATGGTACGGTCATTCTCCAGCAGGAAACACTCCGGATGCCACTGAACGCCCAGAATAGGACGGAATGCCGTTGACTCCATACCCTCAATAATGCCGTCCGGGGCAAATGCCGTAACGCGGAATCCTGCCGGAACCTCCTTGACCGCCTGATGATGGAAAGAATTCACGGCAAGAGTCTCCTTACCGAAAAATCCATACAACAGCGAATCCTTTACCAGCTTAACCTCATGTGACGGAAGCCCACGGGCTATGGTCTGGCTATGCCCGATACATCTCTGGTCATGCTGAGTCTTGATATCCTGATACAACTTGCCTCCAAGTGCAGCTGTCAGCACCTGAATTCCGCGGCAAATACCCAGTACAGGTATCTGACGGTCAACTGCCAGACGAACCAACGTAAGTTCCTGCCTGTCGCGACGAGGGTTAATGGAGATGCAGTCCAACGGTTCTTCGCCCAGATAATCGGGGTCGATATCGGCACCGCCGGACAAAACTATACCGTCCAAAGTGTCAAGCAGTGAAACCAGCGCCTTGTCATTATCATATGAAGGAATCACAACAGGAGTTCCGCCTGCCTCCAGCACAGACATGTAGTACGCCTGGGCAAGAGTACAGTCTCCCTCCCTGAAATTACCGCTGATACCTATCACAGGAGCATGGAAACTCAATACGTCCATGCCGGATTCCAATGTGCGGAGCCCGGATTCAAGCTGCTGAGCCTTATTCATTCTATGGGTATTTCTTTCTTTATGCTCTCATCCAGTGAAATAAGGGTCTCTGTTGCAGTAACACCCTTTATCTCCTGAATGCGGCCGTTGATAAGCTCCATAAGATGTGAGTTATCACGTGCGTAGAGCTTTATCATCATGGTATAGCGACCGGTTGTAAAATGACTCTCCACCACCTCCGGAATCTGGTCAAGTTCAGCCACCACCTGATGATACATGGAACCCTTCTCAAGGGTAAGACCTACGTATGTGCAGGTGTTGTAACCTATGCTGCGCGGATTAACATGGTAACCCGAACCGGTTATCACGCCGTCATCAAACATCTTCTGCACACGCTGGTGTATGGCAGCACGTGAAACACCGCACTGAAGTGCTACATCGCGGAACGGAATACGGGCGTTCTGCGATATGATACCAAGAATTTTCCTATCCAGGGCATCCATGCGCTCTGTTGCAGATACTGGCTTCTTAGGATTCATATTGTAAGCATTAAAAGGTAATCCAATGTTATTTTGACCCAAAAGTAGGCAATATTTCAATATCTTGTCATCCTAAAGTTTACAAAATGACAAAAAACAAGAGGGAGCATATAATATGCCCCCTCTGTTGGTATTTATAAGTAAATTTACTTGATGCTTACAAGCTCAACTTCAAATACAAGTGCTGCACCCGGCTTGATGTCGTTACCGGCACCCTGCTCACCGTAACCAAGCTCTGAAGGAATGTAGAATCTGTACTTGTCACCAACGCTCATCAGCTGAAGGCCCTCGGTCCAACCCTTGATAACACCGGCAAGGTTAAGACTGATGGGGGTTGTTGACTCGTCAAATACGGTACCGTCAATCAGCTCACCGCGATAACGTACCTCAACATCACTTGTTGCAGTAGGTTTGGGACCGCCGTCACCAAGCTTGATAACCTCATACATAAGGCCGCTTTCTGTCTTTACAACCTTCTCTTCCTTGGCCTTAGCCTCAAGGAAAGCATTGCTCTCATCACGAACCTTATCGAACTGTGCTGAAATCAGGGTCTCATACAGACGGTTTGAAGTCTCATCGGCCTCCTCAAAGGTCATTACGCTCCAGTTGTCAAGCATTGCATCGCAGAAACCTGCTACGTAGTTGTCTCTGTTGAATTCCTCACCGCTTCCAAAGAGATTTGAACTCAAACCGACATATGCCTGTGTCATCTCCTGGCAACCAATCTCGAAACCGAGTGCATAAGCAAGCTTAGCCTTATCTTCAGGATTCTTGGCTGCTTCCATGAAACCCTTTACAAAAGCCTTCATAGTTACAGAATCAATCAAGTCATAAGAGAGCTGATCCTTATAAACGCGGATAGCACGACCCATACCGATTGAATAGGAGATAGTGTCCTTTACATCGTTCATTGTAACCTTACCTGTACCTGTACCGCCGCATGAGGCAAGTACTGCAACGGCCATAACAGCCATCAGAACATTAAGTTTCTTCATTTCCTTTTATATTTGATAAATTACAGTCATTTAGATTTGTGGCGCGAAGTTAATGTTTTTTTATATATATTCGCAGCATAACCAATTAATTGAAAAGAAATGATGAAGAAAAAGAATCTGTTTGCAGTTTTGTGTTTTGTCCTGATGGGGACATACGCCTTTGGTCAAGAACCGGGTGACACTACTCATGTCACACCATTCTCTCTCCAGGAGAATCAAATCACTCTCAGTGTCGGAGAGAGTTGTCAGTTGCATATTACTCCTGCCGATGCTCAGGTCAGATGGATGTATTTTTCGGGAGTGGATATCAATTATATCGCAGTCGTTGACGACAACGGATTGGTTACCGCTCTTAAAGCCGGAAACAGAGCCATTGGAGTGGAATCTCCGGATGGAAGCATCAGGCAATATTGCCAGGTAACTGTAGTAAATGAAGGTGGTCTCCGGTCCGACAGGATCAAATTCGACCCTACAGATGAATGCGAATGGGAGGATGTGGAATTTTCACTTACAAATGACGGAAAGTTCACAGCCCAGGGAGTATATATGGGAAACGGCGCACAGCCCGACTATCTGAACTATATCGTGACTGATGGGTGCGTATTCCTGTGGTTTGACATAAACTATGAGGATTCAACCATGATGTTCCACTACCAGCCTTTCAATCTGGAAATAGAAAACTGTAATGCACAGACATACAACGTCTATTTCAGGAATAAATCCCTGGTCATGGGACCACAGGAAACATTTGTCAGATATGCTGTCCGCAGAGGGGGTACTACCGAAATTGAAAGAATTGTCATTAACCGTGAAGAAGGTGTTATTTATGACTTGAAAGGTCTTCCGGTTATGGATATTCCCAAGAACGGTTTCTACATAAAAGACGGAAAAATAATTTACATTGAATAAAAACAGAGCCACTTGGTCGAGTGGCTTTGTTATTTATTTGCTTTAAGGGCTTTAAGGATACCGAAAAATGCAGTAATTTTGAGATTTCAAACGGAAAGCCCTGAAAAAGAATGGAAATCTACTGCATTAACAACAAGAAAACTGAGAGTTTCGACCCCGGTATCTCTTTCGCGGAAGTATTCAACATCTTTGGCCCTGAACTCAAGGGAAGTCCCATGTGCGTATGCGCCAACGGCAAAGTCAAGGACCTGGAAGCCAAGGTCTATGAGGACTGTGACGTGGAGTTTCTTGACGCTACTACAAGCATGGGTGCCCGCACATACCTGCTGGGACTTGTATTTGTGCTCTACAAAGCAGTTTCTGAACTCTATCCCGGAAGCAGGATCAGGGTTTCAAATGCCATTTCAAAGGGTTTCTACTGCCCCGTGGAGATAGGCCGTGACATCACTGATGATGATGTTACAAGCATCAGCGAGCGCATGGGCAGCATAATAGGCCGCAACATTCCGTTCGTAAAACATACTGCCCACACCACTGATGTGGCCGATATCATGGAGCGTGCAGGCCGTAAGGACAATGTACGTCTGCTGCGCAGCATAGGAAACATCTACACCAGCTACTATACACTTGAGGACCTGCCCGACTGGTTCTTCGGAATACTGCCTCCCAACACCGGATGCCTCAAGGTATTCGGTCTGGAGCCCATGTCGGGCGGCGTACTGGTACGTCTGCCGGACAAGAACAACCCCGACCAGTTGGAGCCGCTTATCCGTCAGGACAAGATGTTTGAGATCTTCAAGGAGCACCATGACTGGATGCGTATCCTGGGATTCTCCACTCTGGGCAGGCTCAACCAGGCTGTCGCCAAGGGTGAGACCAACATGATAATTAACGTGGCCGAGGCCCTGCAGTCACAGAAGATAGTTCACATAGCCGACCAGATTGTGGAGCGCCGCAATGAGGGCAAGGGACTCAAGCTGATTATGGTTTCCGGTCCGTCATCATCGGGCAAGACCACATTCAGCAAGCGTCTTATGGTACAGTTGATGGCCCAAGGACTTACGCCCAAGGTCCTTTCACTTGATGACTATTTCCTGGACCGTGACCACACCCCGCTGGATGAGAACGGCGAGCATGACTTTGAGTCACTCTATGCAATTGACCTGCCTTTCTTCAACCAGCAACTCAAGGACCTGCTGGCAGGAAAGAGCATCCTGCCGCCCAGATTCAACTTCAAGAAGGGCGGAATCCGTGAGTTCACTGACCCCGAGATGAGTCTGGGCGACAATGACATCCTGCTCATTGAGGGTATACATGCCCTCAACCCGGACCTCATGCCCGACATCCCGGCCGATTGCCGTTTCCTGATATACGTATCGGCCCTGACATGCATACGCATTGACCAGCATAACTATATCCCCACTACCGATAACCGCCTGCTGCGCCGTATCACACGTGACCACAAGTACCGCAGTTACTCGGCACAGGATACCATTGGCCGATGGGCATCGGTCCGTGCCGGTGAGGAGAAATGGATATTCCCCTATCAGGAGAATGCCGACGCCATGTTCAACTCGGCCATGATATTTGAGATTGCAGTCATCAAGGATATGGTACTGCCGCTGCTGGATGAGGTTCCCGAGAACAGTCCGGAATATGCCAAGGCACAGCAACTCAAGGATTTCCTCAAGCTGTTCAAGACCATTCCAAGCCAGAACCTGCCGCCCACATCACTGGTACGTGAGTTCATTGGAGGCAGCAGTTTCCACTATTGATACTTTGAGATGCCCGGTTTAAGCAACATACAGACTCAGGTCCAGACGCAGACTCAGATTCAGACCCTTTCACCCCAACAGGTGCTGGAGGCCCGTCTGCTTGCACTCTCTACCCTGGAACTTGAGGAGCATGTACGTGCCGAACTGGGAGACAATCCGGCCCTTGAGGACGGTCCCGCGGAATCATCGGCCACAGATAATGATGAGGCTGTACAGGATGATGACCTGGAGTACGGCAATGAGGATTACGGCTCACAGAATGATGGTCGTGATGACTGGGATGACGATGATGATGACTGGTATGAGCGAGGACAGGGAGGAGGCGGTCCGGTTGCCGATATCCCGCTGGCCGATACACGGTCATTCTATGACATACTCTACGAGCAGCTGCGTGAGCAGGATCTGACCCCGCGTCAGATGAAGATTGCGCTCTATATCATAGGCTCAATTGACAATGACGGTATTCTGGACAAGGATCTGCAGGCCATATCTGATGACCTGGCGTTCTATCACGACACCGATGCATCAACTGATGAGATTGAGCAGGTTCTCAAGGTGATCCAGGAGTTTGACCCCGCCGGCATAGGCGCACGTAATCTGCAGGAGTGTCTTCTGATTCAGATACGCCGCAAGCCGGATTCTGAGAGCAAGGAACTCCAGGAGCGTATCATAAGCACCATGTTCGATGAGTTCACCCACAAGCGCTGGGACAAGATATCGGCCCGTCTGGAACTGAGCAAGGAGCAGACCGATGCCGTGATTGCAGAACTAGTAAAACTCAATCCGCGTCCGGGCAGTTCTCTGGGTGAGACGGTGGGACACAGCCGCCAGCATATCATACCTGATTTCCTGCTTGACAACTATGACGAGGAGATAAGGTTCACCCTGAACAACGGCAATATCCCCCAACTTCACGTGAGCCGTGAATACTCCGAGATGCTGGAGAATCAGATAAAGGAGGGCACCAGCAGCCAGAAGGCCGCCGCCGTCTATATCAAGAGCAAGCTGGATTCGGCCCGCGGATTCATTCAGGCACTCCGTCAGCGCGAGCAGACCATGACCCGCACCATGCAGGCCATCATAGACCTGCAGCGCCCCTTCTTCCAGGAGGGTGACGAGACTCTTTTGCGCCCCATGATCCTGAAGGATGTGGCCGAGAAGACCGGATATGACATATCCACCATATCACGCGTAACCAGCGGCAAGTATGTGCAGACCCCATTCGGCACATTCCCGCTCAAGGCGTTTTTTACCGATGGAGTCAAGACCAGCAGCGGCGAGGAGGTATCGGTCAAGGAGATACACCGGATACTGCGTGAGGCGACCGATGCCGAGGACCACAGCAACCCGCTGACTGATGAGCAATTGTCCGATATGCTCTCTGAGCGCGGATTCAAGGTGGCTCGCCGTACGGTAGCCAAGTACCGCGAGCAGATAGGCATCCCGGTAGCAAGAATGAGAAAAAGTTAATACATGACAGATATGAAACCAGTAGTAAGTATCATCATGGGCAGTACATCTGATCTGCCCGTTATGGAGAAGGCAGCCGCCTTCCTGGACAGCATCCAGGTTCCGTTTGAGATGAACGCACTCTCAGCTCACCGCACACCTGCGGCTGTTGAGGAGTTTGCCAAGGGTGCACAGGCACGCGGCATCAAGGTCATCATCGCAGCAGCCGGCATGGCAGCAGCCCTGCCCGGTGTCATTGCCGCCAACACCAACGTTCCCGTTATAGGTGTACCTATCAAGGGTATGCTTGACGGTCTGGACGCCATGCTCTCAATCATTCAGATGCCCCCCGGAATACCCGTGGCAACAGTAGGTGTGAACGGTGCACAGAACGCAGCCATCCTGGCCGCCCAGATCCTGGCAGTAGCCGACACCGAACTGGCAGCACGCCTGGCCGCTCACAAGGAGGGTCTCAAGGATAAGATTGAGAAAGCCAACGCCGAGCTCAGTCAGGTAAAATACAACTACAAGACCAACTGATAATGACCGTTTACAACCGCAGGAAATCCATCAGCGTACGTGTGGGCAGTACCGCCATAGGCGGCGACAACCCCATACGCCTGCAGTCCATGACCACTACCGCCACCATGGATACCAAGGGCTGCATTGAGCAGGCCATCCGTATCATCCAGGCCGGCGGCGAACTGGTACGCATGACCACCCAGGGCACACGCGAAGCGGAGAACATGCGGCTTATACGTGAAGGTCTCACAGCCCGCGGTTACAACACCCCGCTTGTGGCCGATGTCCACTTCAACCCCGCCGTGGCCGATGTAGCCGCCCGTTATGTGGAGAAAGTGCGCATCAACCCGGGCAACTATGTGGATCCTGCACGTACGTTCAAACAACTGGAATACACCGATCAGGAATACGCACAGGAGATTCAGCGCATACGCGACCGCTTTATCCCGTTCCTCAATATTTGCCGTGAGCATAATACCGCCATCCGCATAGGCGTAAACCACGGATCACTCTCCGACCGCATCATGAGCCGATACGGCAATACGCCCGCCGGCATGGTGGAGAGTTGCATGGAATTTCTGCGCATATGCGTGGAGCAGAACTTCATGAACGTGGTCATATCCATCAAGGCCAGCAACACTGTCGTAATGATTGAGACCGTACGCCTGCTGGTAAAGGAGATGGACCGCGAGGGCATGGCATTCCCCATCCATCTGGGGGTCACCGAGGCCGGCGAGGGCGAGGACGGACGCATCAAGAGCGCCATCGGCATAGGTGCACTGCTTGCCGAGGGCATAGGCGATACCATTCGCGTATCCCTGTCTGAGGCTCCCGAGCGTGAGATACCTGTTGCCCGCAAACTTGTTGATTATGCAGCCGTCACCGCGCAGGTGCGTGCATCGGCCAGGATTGAGAATGGCATACTTGAGTTGAGTTATAATGACTCTTCGCTTGAGGATTTCCAGCTTCACGCCGCCATGGATGCAGGTGCACTGCTTATTGACGGCAAGGCAAAGGACCTTAAACTGATCAACCCCAATATATCAGCGGAGCAGATTAAATCCACCGAGGAGGCTATTCTGCAGGGCGCACGAATCCGTTTCAGCAAACCGGAGTACATATCATGTCCGGGCTGCGGACGGACACTATACAATCTTGAAGAGACAATAGCACGCATAAAAGCCGCCACAGGTCATCTCAAAGGCGTCAAGATAGCCATCATGGGCTGCATAGTGAACGGACCGGGCGAGATGGCCGATGCCGATTTCGGCTACGTGGGCGCAGGCCGCGGAAAGATAAGCCTCTATCGCGGCAAGGAGTGCATAGAGAAAAATATACCTGAGGAGAATGCTGTAGACAGACTCCTCCAACTGATTGAAGAAACAACAAAAAGATAATATGGAAAACAAACTGACAATCTACAACACTCTTACCAGAAAGAAAGAGTTGTTTGAAGCCTTGAATCCGCCACATGTAGGCATGTATGTATGCGGCCCGACAGTATACGGTGATCCGCATCTGGGTCATGCACGCCCTGCAATAACATTTGATATCCTGTTCCGTTACCTGCAGCACCTGGGCTACAAGGTGCGTTACGTACGCAACATCACTGATGTAGGCCACCTGGAGCATGATGCCGATGAGGGTGAGGACAAGATTGCCAAGAA
>DBYT01000138.1:0-1184 GCA_002309915.1 Bacteroidales bacterium UBA1179
GTTCATGTTCCCGATATCGAGGCTGAGTTGGTTAATCCTACCGACCGTCGTCTGCCGGCCATAGAGCAGGCTTTTGACCAGGGTTATACCGTGGATAAGCTGCATGACCTTACCAAGATTGACAAGTGGTTCCTGTGGCGCCTTTACAACATACACCGCATCAAGGAGCAACTCTCCGAGGCCGGTGATTTAAAGAATGTAGGTGAGGATCTGCTGCGTGAGGCCAAGTGCATGGGATTCAGTGACTATCAGATTGGTAAACTCACCATATCCGGTAATAAACTTAATCCTCACGAGAAACAGGCTGCAGTACGTAAATTCCGCAAGGGACTGGGTATTCTGCCGGTGGTCAAGCAGATTGATACGCTGGCAGGCGAGTATCCCGCATTCACCAACTACCTCTATATAACTTATAACGGAACGGAGAACGATGTTACGTTTGAGCAGGACGGAAAGTCTGTCGTAGTATTGGGTAGCGGTGCTTACCGCATAGGCTCATCGGTTGAGTTTGACTGGTGCGGTGTGGCTGCCGTAAAGAAGATACAGGAGATGGGTTACAGGGCTGTCATGATAAACTACAACCCTGAGACCGTAAGTACTGACTACGATACATGTGACCGTCTGTTCTTTGACGAGCTTACCCTGGAGCGTGTGCTTGACATATGCGATATGGAGGCTCCCAAGGGCGTTATCGTATCAACCGGTGGACAGATTCCGAATAACCTGGCTCTGTTGCTTGACCACGAAGGAATAAACATCCTGGGTACATCGGCCAAGAGCATTGATATGGCCGAGGACCGTCAGAAGTTCTCCGAGATGTGCGACTCGCTGGGTATTGACCAGCCGCGCTGGAAGGAGCTTACCAGTATGGATGATATCTGGAGCTTTGTCGATGAGGTGGGTCTGCCTGTGCTTATCCGTCCTTCATACGTGCTCTCAGGTGCCGCAATGCGTGTGGTAAGTGACCGTGCTGAACTTGAGACTGCGCTCAACAACGCCGCTGTGGTAAGTCAGGAGCATCCCGTTGTGGTTACCGAGTTCCTGCAGCGCGCCAAGGAGGTTGAGATTGATGCTGTGGCCCAGAAAGGCGTTATAAAGTGCTACGCTATCAGTGAGCACATTGAGTTTGCCGGCGTTCACTCAGGTGACGCTACTGTGGTATTCCCGGCTCAGAAGCTCTACTA
>DBYT01000138.1:1248-14858 GCA_002309915.1 Bacteroidales bacterium UBA1179
GGCCCCTTCAACATACAGTTCCTGGCTAAGGAGAACAGCATCAAGGTTATCGAATGCAACCTCCGTGCTTCACGAAGCTTCCCCTTCGTATCCAAGATTACCAAGTTCAACTTTATCGGTATGGCTACCGAGATAATGCTGGGCAAGGAGGTTGAGCCTTTCGGCAAGACGTTTGCCGATATCGACTACGTGGGTGTCAAGTGCTCACAGTTCTCATTTGCACGTCTGCTCAAGGCAGATCCTATACTGGGCGTAGATATGGCTTCTACAGGTGAGGTTGCCTGCATCGGCGACAACTACCACGAGGCTCTGCTCAAGAGTATGATATCTGTAGGCACACGCGTTCCTTCAAAGGAGAAGGGCGTCCTGCTGTCATCGGGCCCGACAAAGTCAAAGATCGACCTGCTGGATGCTGCACGTATCCTGGATGACTACGGTTATAAGATCTACGCTACAAGCGGTACGGCTCATTTCCTTGAGGAGAACGGCGTAAAGGTACATGAAGTACTTCACTGGCCGGATTCNNGAGGAGAAGCCCAACGTTATTGACTACATGCGCGGTGGCAAGATTGACCTGGCCATCAACATACCCAAGAACAATACGGCGCGTGAGCTTCAGAACGGCTACCAGATACGTCGTACGGCGGTTGACTTCAATATTCCGCTCATTACCAACGCCCGTCAGGCAAGTGCGTTCATCTATGCCTTCTGCAAGATCGGAGTTGACGGTCTTGCCATTAAGAGAATTGACGAATACGTATAAAAATGGAAGAATTGCATCACGAATGCGGAGTGTTTGGCATATACGGTGTTGAGAATGCCGCCCAGTATGCCTATTATGCATTGCACAGCCTTCAGCACCGCGGTCAGCAGGGTTGTGGAATAGTAAGTGCCGATAAACAGGGCATGCATCTGCATAAGGGTGCGGGGCTCGTGATCGAGATATTCGGTCAGAATCATCTGGACGAACTGACCGGCAACATTGCCATAGGTCATGTCCGGTATCCGACCACCAATGTGGGCGGACTGGAGAATATCCAGCCGTTCACGTTCCATCATTATACGGGCGATTTTGCTTTGGCACACAACGGTAATATTATCAACTCCAAGGAGTTACGCCTTTATCTGGAGCGTCGCGGAAGCCTGCTGCAGACAACATCGGACAGCGAGTTGTTCGCCCATCTGATAAAGAAGGATCCCACCGAGGAGGACCGAATTACCAATATCATCAATGCCCTTAACATGATTGAGGGCGCATTCTCACTGGTCATCATGACTCCCAACCGCATCTACGCCTGCCGCGACAAGTACGGATTCCATCCGCTCTCAATCGCAAAACTGGGCAACGGTTATGTGGTTGCCAGCGAAACCTGTGCTTTTGATGCCATTGGCGCTGAATTCATCCGTGACGTCAATCCGGGTGAGGTTATATCGATAGATCATCACGGCATACGCTCAAACGACTACTCAAAACTGCGCAGTCACCGTATGTGTGTAATGGAGTATATCTATTTCTCACGTCCGGACAGCGACATTGAGGGTTGCAACGTACACTCGTTCCGCAAATTGTCGGGCCGTCTGCTCTATGAGGAGCATCCTGTTGAGGCAGATATCGTCGTAGGCGTGCCGGATTCCAGTCTGAGTGCCGCAATGGGTTACGCCGAGGCCAGTGGCATTCCTTACGAGATGGGTCTGCTCAAGAGCAAATATGTGGGCCGTACGTTCATCCAGCCCGCACAGGAACTCCGTGACAAGGGTGTCAAGATGAAACTGTCGCCCGTGCGCAGTATCGTGAACGGCAAGCGTGTTATTCTTATTGACGACTCTATAGTACGCGGTACCACATCACGTCAGATTGTACGTATGCTGCGTGAGGCAGGCGCTACAGAGGTCCATGTGTGCATAGCAAGTCCCAAGTACGCATATCCCTGCTACTACGGCGTGGATACCGGCACATATGAAGAGCTTATCGGAGCCAGTCATTCTCTTGAGGAGATACGTGACTTCATCGGTGCTGATTCGCTCTATTATCTGTCTTTGGAGTCACTCTACAAGGCATCGGGCCGCAGCATGGAGCAGTGCCAGCTCTGTACCGCCTGCTTCAACGGAGATTATCCCACAAATCTTTATGCTCACGAGCAGGAAAAATGCTAACTTTGTGAGCATAAACTTTTGAATATGGGAAAGTTCAGTACAATTTTCAAGTCTTCGGTTCTGGCTGGTATCTGCATTGGAATTGCAGGATTCGGTTTTCTGGCTCTTGGTGGTGTTGTAGGCGCAGTAATGTTCGCTTTCGGCCTTATCACCGTAGTCTGCTACAAGCTTAAATTGTATACCGGTACTGCCGGTTTCATCGTGAAGGGTGAGGTAGGTGACCTGCTGCTTATCCTGCTGGGAAATATTGTAGGATGCCTGCTGGTGGCTCTGCTTGCAAGAGTTTCCCCGATGCCGCTTCAGGAAACTGCCCAGAAGATACTTGAGGGCCGATTGGCTATCGGACCCGTACGTGCCGGTCTGCTCGCAATAGGTTGCGGATTCCTGATGACTACAGCCGTAACGTTTGCCCGCCGCAACCAGTGGCTCCCGCTGCTCTTTGCAGTACCCATGTTCATTCTGTGCGGATTCCCGCACTGCATAGCCGATGCTTTCTACTATCTGACCGTTCCCTTCAGTTTCATCAAGGAGAACATCTGGAGCGTGTTGCTGCTCTATGTATGCCTGGTTATAGGCAACTTCATAGGCTGCAACCTGTACCGCCTTATCATGATAGGCGAGGAGAAGGTGTAAATCCCTATTTGCGGCGCAGCATATTGCGCAGACGTACCAGCAGTTTGGGCTTGAGGGTCTTTACGTGTCGGTTTATCTTGTCTTCGGCCATATCCTTGAAGGGGATAAGTATTCCGGAGTCATAGATGTCACCGAACTCATCGTTGATTCCGGTTCCGAAATACTGCATATGGGCCGACAGGTTCATATATGAGTTGACCAGAGGCGGTATGCTTACCCCAAAGTCCGATACAAACGCCTTGAGATTACGATAATCTTCCTTGAATGTGTTTCCCTTAAGCTGTCTTGCATATTTAAGCGGCTTGTGTATTCTGGCCGGTTTTACCAGTTTGACACGGCGGAAACGGGCTGCTCCGAACCACTTGTTAAGGAACACCTGTATCATCTCACGGGCTGGAGTGGGGTACTGCCGGTAGATGGTCATCTTACCGAAGAAATACTTCATACGGCCCTTGTACATCACCATGAGGGCTCCAAGACCGTCAAACAGATTGTCCAGGGCAAAGATACTTTTGGCTCCACCCTTGGAACTCTGATAGTCAATGGTCACGAATGAACGGCCCAGTTCAATGCTGTGTTCCAGATAGTTCTTGAGAAAGTTTTTGGAGAAACGGAACATATGTGATGAGGTCAGTATGGGCTGTCCGAACTTGTCATAGACAATGTCATCGCAAAGCACATAACGGTATCCGCCTATGATACGCTCGGCTTCGGGATCCCACAGCACCAGCTGCTTATAGCCGTATGCGGCATCGGTATCGAACTTGTCAATGTCCAGTTCACGTCCGGTTCCGCCGCCTCCTGCGCGGAAAGCCTCCTCACGCAGACGTCCTATCTCACGTATGACATCGGGCGCGTTGTTGTTATCGACAACGTAAATCTCGTTGCCGCCGTGATTGGTGGTGCGCAGGAACTTGTCAGGAGTAAGCTGTGACTTGAGGATCTCCTTGCTGACAGGATCTATTATCTTTTTCATAAGGCGTATGTTATTTGCTTTATCTGTTCTACTTGCCTGTTTATATCACGGCTGCGGTCAAATGAGCTCCACGGTATAGCCGGACCTATTACTATTCTGTAGGTTTTACCCTGTGACCGGTAAAGTTCGTCGGGCAGGAATAACATTCCCAGAGGGAACTTGAGCTTAAGTATCTGCTGCAAACGTCCCATACGGTAAAAGCGTCTGGAATTGGTGCCGTAAAAATGTATCGGGACGATATCCCTGTGGGTCTCGATACTCTTAAGCAGGAATGTCTTGCTCCACTTACGGTCCGATATGATTCCGTGGTTACGGCGAGACACCTGGCCGGCCGGGAAATCCAGGATATGGGTGCTGCCGCTGTAAGCATTGTCAATGCCCTGTTTGAGCTGGCGGCTCTGCATTCCGATTTTGTTTACGGGGACAATCATCGGCTTAAGACCTTCAACGTTGGTCAGGAAATCATTGCCCAGAAGCATGACGTCTCCTTTACGGCCGATGACCGACAACAGCGCAAGGCCATCGGCTCCGCCGAGAGGATGGTTTGATACGAATGTGTAGGGGCCGCCGTCGGGGATCTCTCCCTCAACCTGGAGTGTTATGCCCAGATAATCTATCGCTTTGCTGCAGAATTCCAGTCCCGTATAGTCTTTCTCAAAGAACCTGTTCAGGAAATCCTCATGGAAAAGACGCCTCAGATACCACAGCAGCAGGCGTGGCACCTTACCGCTGCGGGAGCGTTTCTCCAACATCTGTTTCAGGTCTATTCTCATTTTTTTCGCATTTAGCCGATGCTAAGGTATATACACTGAATAAGGCTTCCAAACGGAACGGAAAATGCAGTAAATCTCACTATTGAAATACAGTTGGATAGAATACGATTCTGTAAATCCGCTGATTTGAGAACCAAGGCCGAATAAAACCACTTTGAAGAATCACTATTAGTGAGTATTGTGTCGCTTGAGCAGAATAAGGACCTTTGCAGCGTCTTTAAGAATAGAGGATAAAATGAAAAAGACGCTAATAGAACTAATACTGTCAATTGTTTCCTTTTCGGCCATAACCGCCCAGGGGCTGAGTGTAGGCGGTTACGGTGAAGTGGCCATGAGCCGCAACTTCTACAGCGATAACGTTTACCGATACTCAAATCCTACCAAATACAAGGATGATCCCAGCCACGGCCGTTTTGATATTCCTCATGCAGTAATCTATCTTGGGTATGACTTTGGCCGCGGATGGTCAATGCAGACCGAGATTGAGTTTGAACATACCGGCACCGGCAGTGCCGTTGAGAAGGAGTTCACCGAGGCAGGTGAATGGGAGTCGGAGATAGAGAAGGGCGGTGAGGTCGCCCTTGAGCAGTTCTGGCTTCAGAAATCATTCAAATCATGGCTCAACCTGCGTGTGGGACATTTTGTAGTACCTGTAGGTGCACTCAACAATGCCCATGAGCCGCTCAATTTCTTTACCGTATACCGTCCTGAAGGTGAGTTTACGATAATGCCTTCAACCTGGCATGATACCGGTATCAGCCTTTGGGGTGATGCAGGCAGTTGGAGTTATGAATTCCAGATGATAGCCGGACTGGACGCATTCATGTTCAACCGTGACAATTTCATAAAGTACGGAGCCGCATCACCTTACGAGTTCAAGGTGGCCAACAATAACGGATTTGCCGCCAGAATAGACAACCGGTCTATAAAGAACTTGCGTTTGAGCGTGAGCGGATATTATGGCAACAGCATGCACAACTCATTTCCCAATGACCTCAGGGATACCCGTTACAAGGATGTCAAGGGCCGTACATGGGTAGGCAGCTTTGATTTCAGTTACAAAGGAAAGAACCTGATTGTACGCGGAAACGCTGATTACGGTCATGTGGGTGATGCTGTCACAATAAGCACCATCAAGCGTAATATGACATCAAACAACGCTCCGTACAAGAAGACACCGGTAGGGCAGTCTGCAGTAACTTACGGAGGTGAGGCCGGTTACGACATACTTGGCAGGGCCGATGAAAAACTCTATCTCTTCGGCCGATACGAATACTATGATCCGTATATGCCCGCATCGGACCAGCAGGACTACACCTTTACCGATGTACACAGGATTGCTGCCGGCATCAACTGGCTGCCTGTACCGCAGATTGCAGTCAAGGCCGAGTTCTCTGAGCGTTTCCGCAACGAGCGTTACAATAACGAGCCGTCGGTATCGATAGGCATAGCATACATGGGATTTTTCAAATAATTACAAATAACAATGAACAAGAAACTGGTTTTAGGAATGGCAGTAGCAGCAATAGCACTTACTGCCTGTGATGATGAGAAGAAAGGTGAAAACTCTGTCACACTTGACAATGACATCAAGGCTGCCGTAGAGCAGTATGTTCCCGGAGTGGTATATTCCACCTATAATGATCTGGCTAAGGAATCAGACGAACTGTATAACCTGCTTGCCGATGCAGCCGATAAAGGTGTAGATGCAATCAGTCAGGCTGAGATTGATGCCATCTGTGCAAAGTTCCTGCAGGCCCGTCAGTCATGGGAGGAGTCAGAGGCTTTCCTTTACGGTGCAGCCACAGATTTCGGAATTGACCCGCACATTGACACATGGCCTCTTGATGTAGAGGCTCTTGCTACCGCTCTGAGCAACTCGGAGCAGGTTGCAGCCCTTGAGGGTGAGGACGGTATCGCTTATGCATCGGCCAAACTGGGTGCCGAGCTGCTGGGATTCCACGGAATTGAGTTCATCCTGTTCCGCGACGGAGGAAACCGCACTGTAGAAGCTCTGCGCGGTAATGAGGATGATGAGGCATTCAGCGGTAAGACCGTAACCGGTGCTCAGGAACTCATATATGCTACAGCAGTGGCCGGTGACCTTCGTGACAACTGCTATCGTCTTATCGTTTCATGGAATCCCGATGCTCCCCAGGCTTATAAGGAGCGTTGCGAGGAACTTGAAGTTCCGGTTTCAATGACAGGATCAGACAAGACCTACGGCGAGAATATGCTGGGAGCAGCCAAAGCCGGAAGCACTTATGCAACATGGCAGGAGACTATGGCTTCAATTCTTGTAGCCGGTTGCTCAAATATCTGCAATGAGGTTGCCAACGTAAAGATGGGTAACGCTCACAGCGGTGAGGATGTAAACTACATCGAATCTCCTTACAGCAAGAAGTCATTCCAGGATTTCATTGACAACATACTCAGTATTCAGTATTCTCTCTACGGCAAGGCAAATGTCAATGAAGCCCAGAGCAATTCCATAATCAATGTACTGAAGAATCACAAGTATGAAGGTGCCCAGGCTCTGCAGGACAAGCTGAATGCTTCGGTAACTGCCCTCAAGGCATGTCAGGCCAAGGGTGCATTCGTTGATATCTATCGAGACAACTCAGTACAGGAAGCTATGGACGTGATCAACGAACTTGATGAAGAGCTTAACAAGGCTGCCGAGTGGATTGTTAAACAGTAATGTGATATGAACATAAAAGGATTTAGCGCCCTATTGCTAGGGTTGACCGTTGCCGTCGGATGTACCGACGGCAATAGCGGTATTAAGGAGAAGGTAAATACCCGTGAACCCGATGCCAAGTACGTTGGCCAGGCTGTGGGTAATTTCAGTGCCGATGAATGGTATCCCGGCGGTGAACTGGGAACTACCACGAATGTGACAGCAGGATGCTATGAGTATGAGACTCCGTCTGTTGAACGTCAGGGACTCATGATGGCATTCAATATGGGTGAGGCTGCTTTTGAGCGCAAGTACACTACCTCAACGGCTCCGTTCAAGGGACTGGGTCCCGCTTATGTACGTTCGTCATGTCTGGACTGCCATCCGGGCTATGGTCACGGCAAACGTCAGTCACAGTACCGTGCCGAGTTCGGTAACGGTTATCTGTTGGTTATCTACCATCCTGTTGACGGACAGAACAGCGATGACGGTCCGTACGTAAGTGAAGTTACAGGTATGCCTCAGACTAAGGCTACTTATCCGTTCCTGCCTCCCATTGACGAGGAGCAGATCGATATCCAGTGGCTTCCTGTGACCGAAATGGCGAGCGGACTGCCCATGACATTCCCTGACGGCGAGGAGTACAGCCTTATCTATCCGGAACTGACTATCCCGGAGAGTGCCTTCAATACCAGTCCTACACCGTATGAGACAGGTGCTGTAGCATTCCGTCTGGAATCAACCATCGGTATCATCGGTTCAGGACTGCTTGATGCGATACCGCAGGACAGCATCCGTGAGCAGTATCGCAAGGAGGCAGCTCATGCTGAACTTAACCCCGCTTTCTGGGATAAGGAGGCCAATGACTTTGCACCTACCGCATGGTACACTCTGGCCGAGGGACAGTTTGCCGACGGAACTCCCGCACCTGCAGGCACCAAGATGCTCAAACGTTTCACATATGCAATGACCCGGGCATCGTTACAGGATGGTGCAGGTGCCAACGCTATATGGAACATAACCAATGTATCGCGCAGCGACCGCCCGAAACTTTACACTACTGCAGCTTGGGCCAAGGCTATGTCCGAGAACGCACAGGTGATAGCTGCCATCAAAGCCGATCCTACATCACCTTACTATGCCGACGGAACCGAAGAAGGTATTAAAGATGCTGTGCTGCACTTACTTGATCCGAGTACGAACCAGTTTGACAACGAGTGGCACAACTTTACGCCCGAGATGAATGATGACCAGTACTATAACTTCATGGTATGGCACCGCGGTCTCTCAATCCCGCGTGCCCGTAACCTGAACCGTGAGGAGGTCCAGAAGGGTAAGGAGGTGTTCAACCGCATAGGTTGTGCCAGTTGCCACCGTGCCTCATGGAAGACAAAGGAGGATAACTACTGGAAACCGGCCGTATATGCCGATAAGGAACTGCCGCAGTATAAGGAACAGACCATATTTCCCTATACAGATATGATTCAGCATCGTCTGTATATGATAAACGGCATTCACGGAAGCTGGTGCCGCACGACTCCGCTTTGGGGTCGCGGTCTTTCACGAGACAATACCGGAGCCGAAGACCGTCTGCATGACAACCGTGCCCGTAACGTTATAGAGGCTATAATGTGGCATGGTTACAGCAAGGAAAGTGATGCATACTGGTGCACCGAAAAGTTCTACAACCTGCCCAAGGAGGATCGTGATGCGGTTGTGGAATTCATTAATTCTATCTAAATTAGCCGTGTGAAAACAGAAAAGATTCTTAAATATACTGTTATTGGTAGTGCGGCAGCCGTCATTCTTATGATGGCGGCCGCTACCATTATTGAAAAACTGTACGGTACAGACAAGGCTTTAAGCATCGTCTATCACAGTCTGGTCTTTATAATACTGTGGGCCATTTCTGCGATATCTGGAGTATGGCTCCTGATACGTCGCGGAACTATCCGTAAGCCCGCCACATTCTTTCTGCACATAGCGTTTGTGCTGATTCTGGCTGGCGCCCTTATCACCATGCTTACCGGCAAGAGCGGCATGATGGAACTTCGTCGCGGATTGGTTACAAGCGAGTGGGCATCGGACCAGGGTATGCGCCAGAAACTGCCGTTCAGCCTGCAACTGAAGGAGTTTGAGATTGAATACTACCCGGGATCACACGATCCGTCCGATTACATAAGCAAGGTTGTGATGAAGGACAGTCGCAGCGATGTGGAAAAGGAGTATACCATATCCATGAACAACATACTGAAGTATGACGGATACCGATTCTACCAGTCAAGTTATGACGATGACCTTCGCGGCAGCGTACTGGCTGTAAGCCATGATCCTTGGGGAGTAGGGGTTACATATGCGGGTTATATCCTCCTGTTGCTCTCTTTGATAGGCTTTTTCTTCCAAAAGAATTCAGGTTTCCGCATTGCACTGAAGGCACGCGGTCAGGGATTCTCCAAGCCTGTAAGGATAGTTTTGCTGGTTCTGAATGTAATTCTGTTCGGTTTCCTGACCTATGTGATTGGCCGTAACTGGTACAAGTTCGGACACGGCCCGTTTGTAGGGACATACTCTGTAATGATGCTCATGGCCTGGCTGGTGACAGTGGCTATGGTGCTGTTACGCAAACGTTTGCCGGTCATACAGCCGTTAGGCTTTGTCCTGGCCGGATTCTCAATCCTGGTGGCTACAATTTCACACACAGGTCCGGAGGGTAATCTGGTTCCGGTGCTGCGCTCTCCGCTGCTGGGCATACATGTGCTTTGCATGATGGTTTCCTACACGTTGTTCGGACTTACTGCATTGATTGGAGTCGTAGGCCTTATAAGGCGTAACAGTGATGCCCGGGCTATGCTGCGTGACGTAAGCCTTACAATACTATATCCCGCAGTATTTATCCTGACTACAGGTACATTCATAGGTGCATACTGGGCCAATATTTCATGGGGCAGTTATTGGTCTTGGGATCCAAAAGAGACATGGGCTCTGATTACGATGCTTGTATATGCAGCAATGCTTCACAGCGGCACACTGTCGCGTTTTAACAGGCCCAGGTTCTTTCACATTTATGCCATCCTGGCATTCCTTACGGTTCTGATTACATATTTCGGAGTGAACCTCCTGCTGGGTGGTATGCACTCATATGCATAAACAAAGGGGACGGCTTGAAACCGTCCCCTGATTATTTCATCTTCGCTGTTTATTTGATTGCTTCAAGCAACTGGTCGCAGATGGCCTTCATGCCGTTTATTGACGGGTGGCCGTTCTGTTTCTCGATGTCATGAAGTTCAATGAGCTGTACATTGTAATGCTTGCAGACATCGCGCATTGACTGGTTGACATCCTCATTGAGCTCGGAGTTCAGGATTGAGTATATCTCAGCCTTGGGATACTGCTTCTTAAGCATGTCCAGCAGGCAGGCCAGGGCAGGACGGAAACTCTTGCAGTCATCCTTGGTCCAGTCTGAATACTGGTATTCACCCATGGGAACTCTTGCCCATGCATCATTGGTGCCTCCAAATACGAATATGATATCGGGATTACCCAGTTTGTCAACACGTGAGATGAAGTTGTTGCGTGAAGCATCCATGCGTCCGTAACCGGTACCGCAGATGGTTGAGCCGCCCCATGAGTCATTCTTATCCAGTTCATAACCCTTGGCCTTGATGTAAAGGTCCCACCATGTCTGTGAAACCTCAGTGACATCATTGCGGTCATTGGGATAGAACGGGTTGTAACCCTCGGGGTTTACTCCCTGGAATGTAGAGTATGAGTCTCCAAGAATTGATACTTTTTTAGTCTGAGCGGTTGCTGATACAACTGCAAGTGCCATGAGCACCATTGAGAAAACTTTCTTCATAATGAGGTCGTAATTAATATGTGTTTTATGGTGCAAACTTACTTATTATCTATTGGGAATTAAAAAAAATTGAATTTTTTTGAAATGTCGCTTGCGATATAAAATAAATGTCTTACTTTTGTATCGCAAACGATATAAATAACAAAACAATAATGATATGAAAAGGATTTATGATTACAAGGCACTGAACAACAGAGGTGTAGAGATGGATTTTTCCCAGTATAAGGGACAGGTTATCATGGTTGTGAATACAGCATCAAAATGCGGTTTCACTCCTCAGTATGACGGATTGGAGGCTCTTTATCAGAAATATAAGGATAAGGGGCTGGTTGTAATAGGTTTCCCGTGTGACCAGTTTGCACATCAGGAGCCCGGAAGTGATACTGAGATAGAGGAATTCTGCCGTCTCAATCACGGGGTGACTTTCCCGCTCATGAAAAAGACTGATGTGAACGGTGCATCGGAGCATCCGGTATTTACATACCTTAAAGAAGTCGCTCCCAAGGAGGAATATAAAGGTCTCAAGGCAAAGGCAGCACAAAAGATGCTCAAGACCTTAAGCAAGAGCGTAGAGAAGGAGAGTGATATCCTGTGGAACTTCACCAAATTCCTGATTAACCGTGACTGCACAGAGATAAAGCGTTACGCACCGACCGTAACTCCCAATGATATTGAAAAGGACATAATTGAATTCCTTAAATGAAAGAACAGTTCAAACTGGAAAACCAGCTCTGTTTCAGGCTGTACACCGCATCGCGTCTTCTCACGCAGGCTTATCATCCGTTGCTCTCGGAGCACGGATTGACCTATCCGCAGTATCTGGTACTGATGGTCCTGTGGGAGAACGATGCGCAGCCGGTAAATGATATAGCCAAACGTCTCATGCTGGAAACGAACACTGTCACTCCGCTGCTTAAACGCATGGAGTCTCAGGGCATTCTCATGCGCGGTAAGGGCTCTCAGGATGCACGTCAGGTAATAGTGACACTGACAGATAAGGGACGTAATCTGCAGAATCTTCTGGCCGATGTCCCCATGAAGGTTGGCAGTGCTGTTATCTGCAAGAGCGTAACACCCGAGACCGTACCGGTACTATTCGGGATGCTGGATGATATCATTGAAAAACTTGACAGTTCCGCAAAACCTGATGAAGCTTGATTTCCATAGGCTGACAGTAGCTGACCGTCAGGCAGTGCAGGCAATCACCCTTCAGTCAGGGCGCAGGAACTGCAACTTCACCTTTGCCAATCTTGTGGGTTGGCAATCGTGGTTCGGAACCGAGGTTTGTGTGCTGGACGATGCTGTAGTGCTGCGATTCAGTCATGACGGACAACGTGCGTACATGCTCTGTATGCAGGGAGTTCCGTCATGTGAACTGCTTAAGGCGCTCTGCGATGATAGCAGCCATAATCTTATCCTGTTGGGGCTTGAGGATGATGCGGCCCTTCAGCTCCGGCAGAATGCCTGTCTAGAGGGCATCATTGTTGATGTAAAATCTGAACGTGACCAATATGATTACATTTATAAGCGTGATGATCTGGCTTTGCTCCAAGGGGGGAAACTCAAAGCAAAACGGAACCATGTAAACCGTTTCAATGCCCTCTATCCGGGTTATGAGTATCGGCCCCTTACACCAGACCTGTTTGATGACTGCCGCAAGGTGGTTACGCTGTGGCAGGATGAGAAGGAGCATGAGAACCCCTCATGGGGTGATACAATAAAGGTTGAGCATGATGTGATGGAGACCACTTTTGCTCATTGGGATGAACTGGGAATGCTGGGTGGCAGCATTTATGTGGATGGCCGCATGGTGGCATTCACGTATGGATCGGCCGTAACCGATGACACTTTCGATGTCTGCATGGAGAAAGCGGACCGTGATGTTGAAGGTGCTTTCAGCGTCATCAACCAGCAGTTCTGCGCTCATCTGCCGGAAAACTATATCTTTGTGAACCGTGAGGAGGATATGGGACTTGAAGGTTTACGTAAGGCAAAACTCTCGTATCACCCTGAAATGTTGTTGAGTTTCAATGTCGTACACATTGCATAGAATGACTATAGCCGATGCGCCGCTCACCGTAGAGTGGATGGTGCGCCAATATGGTTTTGACCGTGCTGAGGTCGAGACCTGGGTGCGTGACCTGCATTTCAACTGGCCGCTAAGCGTCAAGGCAACGGACGATAATGGCGATGTGATAGGACTGCTCAATATGAGCGATTACCGAATTGAAGAGGAAACTGCTCAGATTCAAAAGGATAATCCTGAACTTCTTTCCAAACTGAACAGTCAGCGTTATACGGCAGTGTTCTCATTCATAGTACGTGAAGATTACCGCGGCACACGTCTCAACTATGACATGATTATGGAAATCATGCCGGAATTAAAGGCCAACTACGACTTCATCTTCATTCCCGTAATGCACCAATTAAAAACTCACGGGTACTGGATGCGTTGGGGTGCCCGTGAGTTCTACAGAGATTCAGACTGCGTTTATTACAAATTGGAAATGACACAATAGCGGTTATTTGCCGGCCTTG
>DBYT01000145.1:0-3081 GCA_002309915.1 Bacteroidales bacterium UBA1179
GTAGGTGCATATGCCACAGGCGGTGAGACTGCCGATGTAGGTGACCTGGTACGTACCATCATCGTGGACAGCACCGTTACCTGCCGTATGAAACGCAGTGACGTAATCAACAACGCCAATATCCGTCCGGGTGACGTGATTGTTGGTCTTGCATCGTTCGGTCAAGCCACATACGAGAAGGAGTACAACGGCGGTATGGGCAGCAACGGTCTTACCAGCGCCCGTCACGACGTATTCGGCAAGGATATAGCCAAGAAGTATCCTGAGACATATGACCACGCAGTTCCCGAGGAACTGGTTTACTCAGGCGGTCTGAACCTTACCGATGCTGTCAAGGACTCACCCCTGGATGCAGGCAAACTGGTACTCTCTCCCACCCGCACCTACGCACCCGTGGTAAAGAAACTGCTCGATGCCCTGCGCCCGCAGATTCACGGTATGGTACACTGCTCAGGCGGTGCACAGACCAAGATCCTGCACTTTGTTGAGGGTGTACACGTAATCAAGGATAACCTATTCCCCATCCCGCCGCTGTTCCGCACCATCCAGGAGCAGAGCAAGACCGAGTGGAAGGAGATGTACAAGGTATTCAACTGCGGTCACCGGTTTGAGGTTTATCTGCCTAAGGAATATGCCCAGCAGGTAATTGACATAAGCAAATCATTCGGTATAGACGCGCAGATCATAGGACGCATAGAACAGTCCGATCACACGCACCTGACCATCCACAGCGAATACGGAGTATTTGAATATTGAATATAAAAACGGCTGACGGATTTCCGCCAGCCGTTTATATCGATTGTTAACTTTATCCTTTATCCTTTTTATTCTATTACCAATCGATATCTCCTGATCCGGCCTTGACTTTCGTGATATGATCGTATGAAATACGTCCGGAGATATCACCTGAGCCGGCTACTTTGGCTGTTACATTGCGGGCATGTCCGCTTGCTTTAATATCACCGCTACCGGCTACGCTGGCAGACAGATGATCGTCAATATCCACATTCACTATATCTATATCGCCAGAACCGGCTACTGCTACTGACAGGTTATCGGCCTTGATGCGGGGTGAATACCAGTCACCGCTTCCTGAAACATTCACATTTACATCCAGTGCTTCAATACGGCCGGCTTTAAGGTATCCTGAACCTGTAACTGATGTTGTCAGGTCAGCACATACAATCTTCTCGGTTATAAGGTCACCGCTTCCAGCTACTTTAAGGTTCATATCACCTTCTGTAATTATGTCTGACTTACATATGATACTGCCGCTTCCGGCCATTGTCAGCTGATTGATCTCAGGTGAACCCACCCTTACTCTCAGACGTACGTTACGGTAACGGGCCGGATCGATCGAGATCTCAAGTACTCCGCGCCTTACATCAGTATGCAGACGGTCGAAGAGTTCTTCATCACCCTCAACAATTACATATCTTTCATCGGACTGCTCGTAGTACACATCAAAGGGACATGCATTTGAGATACCGTCAAACGGCTTGACATCACGGTCCTCACGGTCACAGTTCGTAAAATCAGGGTTCTTGGTTGAGAGCCACACCACCTGGGCATCAACAAGGTTGCATGAATACAGCAACGCGCTCAGGGCGTAAATCAGGAATGATCTTGTTTTCATTTTTATAGTGTTTTAGTTTTTGTTTTACCTATTACACCATAAAGACGAAAGAGTCCCGGATTTGTTAACCGATATCCTGCAAATTATACGGAGTTTCCTGGTAAACGTAGTAATTGAGCCAATTTGCGTAGAACAGATTGGCATGTGCGCGCCAGCGGTCTCTGGGTCCCTTGGCAGGATCATCATCCTTATAATAGTGCTTGGGCATCTCAATGGGGAGTCCCTTGGCAAGGTCCCGTTTGTACTCATTGTCAAGGGTATACGGGGAATACTCCATATGACCAGTTATGAATATCTCCCTACCGCCGCGGGCCGATACCATAAAGACGCCGGCCTCATCGGACTCTGACAGGAGCTTGAGTTCGGGATGTTTCAGGATATCCTCCCTGCGTACCTCCGAGTGACGGCTGTGCGGGGCATAGAACTCATCGTCAAAACCGCGGAATATGGGCAACGGCTCATCAATTGTGGTATGCTTGAATATGCCGAACTTCTTTTCAGGCAGCGGGTATTTGGGAACACCGTAGAAATGATACATCGCGGCCTGTGCGGCCCAGCATATATACAAGGTCGATGTCACATGGGTGCGTGCCCAGTCAAAGATCTCCTTGAGCTCATCCCAATAAGACACCTCCTCAAACTCCATCTGCTCAAGCGGGGCACCGGTCACAATGAATCCGTCAAACTTCTGGTCACGCATGCTCTCAAACGTCTCATAGAAAACCTTCATATGTTCTACAGGGGTATTCTTTGATGTATGACTGCGCAGTTTCATCAACTTGAGCTCAATCTGCAGAGGTGTATTGGAGAGCAGACGTATCAGATCTGTCTCGGTGGTAATCTTGATGGGCATAAGGTTGAGCACCACAATACGCAGCGGACGAATGTCCTGGCTCGTGGCACGGCTGGTGTCCATAACAAAGATATTCTCCCCTTTGAGAATCTCTATCGCAGGCAGTTTGTCGGGTAATTTAAGAGGCATAACCGGACTGATTATTATAAAACCGAAATATCCACAGCCCCAATCAAGGGACTGTGAATACACCGGCAAAATTAGCTAAAACTTAAAACAACTTGTTTTTATTATCATATTTTGGCAAAAGCCTGATCAAGATCAGCAATGATATCATCAATATGCTCAACACCTATTGAAAGACGTACTGTCGTGGGGGTGATGTGCTGCTCGGCCAGCTCCTTTGAAGTCATCTGAGAGTGTGTGGTGGTGTAAGGATGTATAACAAGGCTCTTTACATCGGCCACGTTGGCCAGCAGTGAGAAAATCTGCAGTGAGTCAATGAACTTCCAGGTATCCTCCTGAGTGCCGTTGATCTCAAATGTGAAGATTGAACCGCCGCCGTTCGGGAAATACTTCTTATAGAGTTCATGATCGGGATGACCGGGCAGTGAAGGATGGTTAACCTTGGCAACCTTGGGGTTCTTAGCCA
>DBYT01000145.1:3153-3356 GCA_002309915.1 Bacteroidales bacterium UBA1179
GCGTTGAAGGGGCTGATGGCAGCACCGGTATCACGCAGGATGACGGCGCGGATACGGGTTACGAATGCGGCTGCACCGGCTACATCGGCAAATACTGCACCGTGGTATGAGGGATCGGGCTTGGCAAGTGTGGGATACTTGTCGGGGTTGGCCTTCCAATTGAATGTACCACCGTCAACGATAACGCCACCCAGTGATGAACC
>DBYT01000145.1:3441-3631 GCA_002309915.1 Bacteroidales bacterium UBA1179
ATAAATACGATGCCGTGCTTGTGAGCAATGGCTGCTACAGCCTCCAGATTGGTAACATCGCTGTTGGGGTTACCGAAAGTCTCGGCATAGATTGCCTTGGTGTTGGGGCGGATGGCTGCCTCAAGAGCCTCCAGGTCATTCACCTTAACGATGGTGTTGCTCACGCCCTGGGTTGAAAGTGTGTGTGTTA
>DBYT01000068.1:0-152 GCA_002309915.1 Bacteroidales bacterium UBA1179
CTCATTATCAATATGCGTCAGATCCTTGACGAGACTAAACAGTAAGGAGCCATGAAGATACACGCATATCCGTATAATGACTTTGTGATACCGTTCCTGATAGGTACGGTACTGCTGTTTGCCATCATCATCTACAAGTACATACGCTGGAT
>DBYT01000068.1:175-718 GCA_002309915.1 Bacteroidales bacterium UBA1179
GTAATACGCAGCAACTGGTACTCCTGGAAGATATTCCCCGCCATCTGGGAGATGATACGTGAGGGATTGCTCCATGTACGCATTCTCAAAAAGAACCTGCTGCTGGGTATCATGCACCAGGCATACGCCCTGGGTTGGTTCCTGCTTATAGTAGTGGGTGCCATAGAGAGTCGCGACGCTTTCTACACCATGCAGCATGAGCAGTCAATCGAGGCCGTACATGAACTGCAGCATCAGAACGGCTGGCATATCTACAACACCGGCCAGAACAAGGACCCTGAGTTCCTGAACCAGCGCCGTTACCGTGTTGAGACCGAGGACGGCATAGCCCGAATCCACTATCACCGCCCCTTCTACGTAGGTATATTCTACCGCTATTTCGTACATAAGGCACCGGCATCGTTCCGTCAGCATAAGGCCTACTCCAACCTGATGGACGCACTTCTTCTGTACGTGTTCCTGGGCCTGACCATGGCCATCATCAAGATATTCTGGTCCAAGATACTGGGAATGCGCCGCACCACCAAGCACACCATCATAGAC
>DBYT01000068.1:766-1896 GCA_002309915.1 Bacteroidales bacterium UBA1179
TGTCTGTACGGCAACGGCGGATTCTTTACCCAGGCGGTGGGTAACCTGTTCGACCCCATGATTGTACGCGGCATGGAGACATCGGTCTGGATGCTCTACTCGCTTATGCTGGGAGTGTTCTTTGTAACCATGCCGTTCACCCGCTACATGCATATCTTCACGGAACTGCTCCTTATTTATTTCCGTAAGATTGGTGTACGTGAGGAGACCGGCAAGACCGGCTACACACTGTTTGAACTCAACGCCTGCTCACGTTGCGGTGTCTGCATATCAGGCTGCCCCATAGACCGTGTGCTTGAAAATCACGAGATACAGTCTGTATATCTTATCCGCAGCATCCGTAACCAGGAGCGCGGAAGCCGTATCCGTATGATTGCCGACAACTGTCTTATGTGTGACCGATGCACGGTCGACTGCCCCGTCGGCATAGACCTGAGCGCCCTGCGCCGTCAGACACGCGCCAAGGGTGCCATCGATACTACCGGCAATTACGTATATCTGGACAAGAAACAGACTCCGTTCAACGCCATAGGTCGAGTAGCATACTTTGGAGGATGTATGTCACATCTTACTCCGGGCATCACCGAGTCAATGGAGCGCATATTCACCGCTGCCGACCAGAAATACTGGTACATGGACAAGCTGGCCACCATATGCTGCGGCCGTCCGCTGCAGCAGCAGGGATTTACCACCCAGGCTGCCGAGTTGCGCCGCAAGAACACGGACCTGATAGAGAAATCGGGGGCAACCATGCTGGTAACCTCCTGCCCTATCTGCTACCAGTCATTCAAGAAGGAGTATAACCTGAACATTCCGGTTGTCCACCATACCGAGTATATCGATATGCTCATCAAACAGGGCCGGTTAAAGGTTCGTCACGATGACCGCAAGGTATCATATCATGACCCGTGTGAGCTGGGCCGCGGCTGCGGAATCTATGATGAGCCGCGCAATGTACTCAGTGCCGTGACCAATCTGCAGAAAACCCGCTATCAGCGTGAAAAGAGCGTATGCTGCGGATTCAATCTGGGCGATACCAAACTCAGCATTGAGCAGCAGACCAAAATAAGGAACGCATCGCTTGAGAATCTTACCAGCAAGCCGGTCGATGCCATAGCAACCGCCTGCCC
>DBYT01000068.1:2052-6095 GCA_002309915.1 Bacteroidales bacterium UBA1179
ATCCGTCAGACCTTTTTCCCAGGTTCCGAGACTGCATTCCTGCGTATGCTCCGTGAAGAGTTGAACAAGGACATCTTTGATGATTTCCGTCAGCACACCTGCACCGGCATAGGATACCATACTGACCTGGTACCCCTTGAGACAACCATGACCGTGGTGGCCCGTCTGTTCTCACTCATGACCGAGCACGGCTATGAGAACTACGTGCCCTCATGCGTAACATCATTCGGCGTCTTCACCGAGATGTGCCACATGTGGCAGGAGCATCCCGAGCTTCTTGAGAAGACCCGCGAGAACCTCTACAAGGCCTGCAAGCGCGAGTTCAACATACCCAAGAACATAGCCCACCCATCGGACGTAATATATCATTTCCGCAATGAACTGGCAGAGAAGATGCCCTACCGCCTGGTAAACCGCTTTACCGGCAAACCGCTTAAGGTTGTGGAGCACATAGGCTGCCACTATGCCAAGATATTCCCCGACAAGGGTGTGGGTAAGGCTGAGTTCCCCTACGTTCTGGCCGGTATGATTGAGGCCTGGGGCGGTGAGGTTGTGGATTATCCCGAGCGCCGTCACTGCTGCGGATTCGGATTCCGCCAGTACCTGGTTCAGGAGAACCGCGGTTACTCGGTATCCAACACCAAGAAGAAACTGGAGTCCATGGAGCCCTACGAGCCTGATTTCATTGTCTCCAACTGTCCCGGATGCTCCATGTTCCTGGACCGCTGGCAGTACACCATAGCCGAGATGGAGCACAAGACCTATGACCGTGAGGGTTACGGCATACCCGTACTCACATATGAGGAGATGGCCGGCCTTCTGCTGGGTTATGACCCGTGGGAACTGGGCCTGCAGATTCATCAGGTACAGGCAGAGCGCCTGCTTGACAAGATAGGCATACCGTATGATCCCAAGGCCAAGTACAGAGCAGCCGACGGCAAGATACTGCGTGCTCCCGAGAAACCCGAGAACCTTTTAGTCTAAGTTTGATTATGAGAAAAGTCGCAATAATAGGAGCCGGCCCCGCCGGCATAGAGGCCGCATCAGTACTGGCCAAGAACGGTATTGAGGTAACTCTTTTTGAAAAATCAGAGACTCCGCTCAAGAACCTGCAGGACAAGGCTTTCCTTTTCCCCAACTTCCAGGCTGCGCAGGAGATAGCCGATGACCTGAGCGGCAAACTGCTCACTGACGGCATTACATCGGCCTTTGGTATCGACATTGCCGATATCAAATGGCAGGGCACCGAGTGGAAACTCATCGATGCCAAGGGCCAGACATACGTGGCCGATGCCGTTCTGGTTGCCACAGGCTATCAGGTATTTGACGCCCACCGCAAGGAGGAGCTTGGTTACGGCATCTACAAGGGTGTGATCACATCACTCGACATGGAGCAGATGATCAAGCACGGTAAGATTACCAACGCCAACGGCGACGAGCCCAAGCGCATCACATTCCTGCAGTGCGTAGGCTCACGCGACGAGAAGAGCGGCAACCACTACTGCTCCAAGATATGCTGCGTGACAGCCGTAAAGCAGGCTATTGAGGTATGCAAGCAGCTGCCCAAGTGTGAGGCATCGGTCTTCTATATGGACCTCAGAATGTGGGGCCAGGGCTTTGAGGAGATGTACCGCATGGCTCAGGAAAAGTACGGCATCAGCTTTGTACGCGGCCGAATATCGGAGGCTGCCGCCACATTTGACGGACGTGTCCAGCTCAAGAGCGAGGATACCCTGATGGGACTTCCCCTTAAGATGACCACTGACCTTCTGGTACTCATGGTCGGCATGGAGGCCTCATGCGGCACCAAGGCCCTTGGTCAGGCCTGCGGAATAAGCGGAGAATACGGATTCATCAAGACTGTCGCCCCTCATCTCTACGACAACGACACCGGCAAACCCGGTCTGTTTGCAGCCGGTACCTGCAAGCGTCCCATGTCAATCTGGGATTCAGTAAACGACGCCAGGGCCGCAGCAATAGCAATCAAAGATTACGTAGAGAACCTGCCACAATAAATGAAAAAAAGACCGCTCAACTGAGCGGTCATTTTTTTATTTGAAGTCCACCTGTGCCCAGGGGATCCACTTCTGAACCTCTTTGTCTTTGAGAGTCTCGTCAACATGCATGATGATGGTGTTGGCGTCCTCCTTGCCAAGCAGGAACTTGTCGATGAAGGCCTCAACCTCAGGATACTGGCTCTGGGGCAGCTGGCAGTGACCGTGCTTGCCCTGGATTGAGAATCCCATACGGTCCTCGATTCCGAACTTCTTCCATACCTCACGGGCGGCTACGCATGATACGTATCCGGCCTCATCGGCCAGCCACTCGTAATCGGTGTTGCCAAGTACCAGGAGGGCACGGGGGCAAACCAGAGCGCAGAGTTCGTGGTGGTCATAGGGAAGCTTTGTAACGTTATCCTCCTTCCAGTCCCACATGGACTTCATGAACCAGTGGTCATCAGTGTTACCCAGATTCTCTACATTGCCAAGAGTCTGTGATACACGCCATGCGGCAGCACCGCCGCCACCGGGCTCCTGAGCGATGGTAAGAGCGATACGCTCATCCAGTGCACCTGACCAGAGGGCCATCTTACCGGCATATGAGCAACCGGTGATACCGATGTGCTTCATATCGATCTTGCTGGCAGCACCGACAATCTCCAGACCGTCAATGAGGCGGCTTACACCCCATGTCCACTCTGAATATGCACCGTTGTCAACCAGTTCGGGATAGAGACGGTCAAAATTGTATGTGCCGCGGCCGTCTTTCTTCTCACCGCCGCCAAAGCCGCCCATCTGTGAGTAGCTGTTTACCTGACGCTCGCTGAAGTTCATGGTAGCGATTTTACGCTCGCTGAAGAACTGGCGGGGCAGGCTGTTGTTTGATGCACCGATCATGAGGGGGAACGGGCCGTCACCCTCGGGGTAGTTGATTCTGGCTGAAATCTCCAGAGTCTCGCCGTTGCGGGTTACCTTAACGGTCAGTGTATTGTTTTCAAGAGATGCCTCGATATTCTCCTTACCTATCATAGGCTTCTCACCGATCTCATAGTGCTGGAGTTCGCGTACGATCTCGGCACGACGCTTCTCCCAATCCTTGAACTTCTTGACCTGCTTCTTGCTGTTTGAGAACTCAAACGGGTTGGGCAGGGTCTCCAGATTTGTTGCCTCATCAACTGAAGGGAAAGCCGGAGCGGGATACTTGGCTCCTGCGAATTCCTGGTCATATACCAGAGGAATTGATTTCTGAGCCATTGCGGGAACGACTGCCAGGACTGCGACAGTCATCACTAATGATTTGATACTCTTCATAATACTATTGTAAGTTTTTAGGTTTAAGTATTCGGTTCGTTTAAGGTCCCCAAATATAGGATTAATTTCCGACAATTATCAGAATCCTATCCTGATTTTGACCGGAAGATGGTCCGAATATCCACCCTGGTAGCGGCGTCCGTTGTATGTGCGAAAGGGTTTCTGACCGCCAAAGCTGTCATCGTCCGTAAGCAGGAACGGCAAATCCATGATCCCGGCGCCTGACAGCTCGGTGCAACCCAGCCCGTTGGTAAAAGAGCCCGATACAATAAACTGGTCATATTTGTCCCACTCTCCGTCATACTTGTAGCTGCCTCCATCCAACGCATCCATCACGGTCACCAGACATCTGTCATCGGCACCTCTTGAAAAGGGCCTGGCCTTAAGGACGTCACGGACGGCAGGGTCTTCGGGGCCTTCATTCAGATCACCCATAATAATTATATACGGTTTGCGGCGTACGTTAAATATACTGTCGACCGATGCCCGTACCCTGCGTGCCGCACTCATGCGCAGGGGCTCGCTCTGCTCCACTCCGCCGTAACGGCTGGGCCAGTGGCATACATAGACGTCGATGGTGTCGTGGTTTTCAAGTACACCCGTAACATGCAGTATGTCGCGTGTGGCGCCCCCACCGTAAGGTTTCAGGTTGACACTCAATGACTCCTGCGCCAGAAGGCGGAAGTAACTGCGGCGGTACATGAGCGCCACATCTATTCCGCGTCGGTCAGG
>DBYT01000122.1:0-8952 GCA_002309915.1 Bacteroidales bacterium UBA1179
CGCTGTTCCGGACCGTTGTAGTGGGTGGCGGCTGTGGCTGCCAGATGTCCGCCTGCGGAGCATCCCTGAACGCCTATCTTTTTGATACCGTATTTATCGGCATCGGCCTTGAGCAGACGCATGGCCTCATGCAGGTCATCCAGCGGAACCTCGGTGTGGCCGTTGGGCAGACGGTACTTGAGCACGGCCAGGGTTATGCCCTGATCCATGTACCACTGTGCCATGTTGTTGCCCTCGGACCCGTTCCATACATCGGTGTAACCACCGCCCGGGCAGGCAATGACTGCCAGTCCGTTGGGGTTGGGGGCAGCCCAGATGCTGAGCGTGGGCTGAGTGACGTTGGATACATGCATATCCATAACCCTCTCGGGGCCTGTAAGTCCGTTATCGGTAGGTGCACCGTTGGGCCAAAGGTTGATTACGGCTGTGGGCTCGGGTACCTGCGGAGCGGCAGGAGCCTGTGCAGCCTGGGCCGGCGGATTGTAGCGTGTCATCCACACCTCCATGTTGCCGTTACCGCGGTGTGCCCATGCGTAGTAGGGGATTAGGCGGAGCTTGACCTGATTGGCGCGGGCCACATTGCCTGTATAGTTGTCATAGGCCGTGGTCTCAAGGGCATTCATGGCGTAGGCGCGTCCCTCTACATTCATTTTGAAGGGTATTACCTTGAAATCGGAGTTTGCGGGGAGTGATGTGCTCAATACGTTGAAGTCATTATCGGCCCATTCGGCGCAATACACCAGCGGGCCGCGCTCAACGGCAATCTTGCCGCGGTCCTCGGCCACCTGACGGTGAGCTGTAACTATGCGGGGCTCCATATCAAAGTGGATGCTTACCACATCTCCCTTCTTCCATTTGCGGTCAATGCCGAAATATCCGTTTTGGAGTGTGGCTTCTACAGCCTCTCCGTTAACCTGAACGGTGTATCCCGGGGTTTTGCCGTCCGAGTAGCGGTAAAGGTCGGTTGGAACAACCTCATTGCGTACCCATCCGGGTATGCGGATGTTCAGACAGAACTGGCCGGGAGTCTTATCGACGGTAATCTTTATATCGCCGTTCCAGGGATACTCGGTAGACTGGGTTATCTGAACGTTCTTGCCGCCCACCTTGGTGGCAAGGGTGTTGGACATAAAGAGGTTTACAAACAGCTTGTTGTCCTTTACGGCATATACGTAACCGGGAACCGACGGGATGAAACGGCATATGTTGCTGGGGCAGCAGGCACAGCCGAACCAAGCCTGGCGCTGATGCTGTCCATGGCTCTCAAGCGGGTTGGGATAGAAGAATCCGCCTCCGTCCAGACTCACGCCGCTTATCACACCATTATAAAGGGCACGCTCCAGCACATCCATGTACTTGGCATCGCCGTGCAGCAGGAAAAGACGATAATTTGTATAGACATTGGCAATGGCTGCGCAAGTCTCACAGTAACCGTTCATGTTAGGCAGGTCATAGTTCTGGGTAAATCCTTCTATGCCTCCTGTTGAGCCGATGCCACCGGTCAGGTACATCTTCTTGCCAACCATGTTCTCCCATATGCGGTCTATGGCGTCTATGTATGACTTATCGCCCGTGAGTGCGGCCACATCGGCCATACCGGAGTACATGTAACCGGCGCGGACGGCATGACCTACGGCCTCATCCTGCTCTATGACGGGTTTGTGTGACTGGTCATATGTGTCCTTGCGGGCGGTCTTGCCCTTGTTGTCCAGGAACAGTTTTGCCTCGTCAAGATATTTCTTGTCACCAGTTACCAGATAGAGCTTGGCAAGAGCCATCTCGGCAATCTGATGTCCGGGTACTATTACCTTCTGACCCTCTCCGTAACCAATCTCACGGCATACGCAGTCTGCATATTTTATAGCAATATCCAGGAACTTGCGGCTTCCGGTGGCCTGATAGTGGGCTATGGCACCCTCTACCATGTGCCCCAGGTTATAGAGCTCATGGCTGCCGCTCTCCTCGGCACTCCAGCGGGTGGGCCCTGACCAATCATGCGGATGGGCGGGGTTCATGGTGCGGGCGGTGTAGAGATAGCCATCGGGCTCCTGTGCGGCGGCCACTATATCCAGCACGCTGTCAATATATGCTTCCAACTTCTTGTCAGGGTAGGTCTGCAGCAGGTAGCTGGCACCCTCGATGGTCTTATAGACATCGGTGTCATCAAACGGGAACTGGGTGGGGCGGTAGTTGCTGCTGTTGTCGCCGCGGGCGGTCTCGGCCATCTTGGCGGCGGCGTGCTCAAAGTTGGTGTATCGGTCAGTCTCCTCACACTTGCTGAATGCCAGCGGGATGGTAACCTCGCGGCTCTGGCGGATGCGGTCACCCCAGAATGTCTCGGGTGCCACCTTGACTTGTGTAAAAGGTACGTTACCTATGGGATAACTGGGTTTATCGGCTTTCTTGGCTGCAGAAAGGATAAGCACTAATGCTATAACAGTCAGTGGAATGGATTTTTTAAGGATAGTTCTCATACTCATCATTTGATTTTTGGCAAACTTACGTAAAAAAGCACTATCTTCGCGGCCGAATAGGTGAAATACCTGTTTTGCCCTTGTAGTTCAATGGATAGAACGGAAGTTTCCTAAACTTTAAATTTGGGTTCGATTCCCAGCGAGGGTACAGGAAGAATGAGTGATAAGGCTGACTTTATCACTCATTTTATTTTTAGTGAAACCCAAATTTAAAGTTTAGGAAACTGGACCTTTTTTTATTTCGCTAACGCGAAAGGCCGCCTTCCAGGCGGGATGGCTTCGCCATTTATAAATTGTTTTAGTTTGCTTTCGCAAACGGGTTCGATTCCCAGCGAGGGTACAAATAAAGGCGGTTTTGAGGACCGCCTTTATTGTTTCACCTTTTACTGTTTGGGAGCTAGGGCTAATTGCCAGACATCGGCATCGGCGGGGACTTCAACTCCGTCGATGACGGTGGGGGAGTAGAATATGATTGATGACAGTTTATCGGACAGTGAGAAAGAGTGTGCCTCCAACTTGATGGTGGTTTTGGATGAAACCAGTTCTACGGCCGAACATGGGAGTCCGTTCCTTTCAATTTCCTGACCGACCTTGAGAATATAGGTGCCATCGGCGATATGTCCGGTCTTGTCGCCGGAGATAACGATATCACCGTTTCCTTTTACAATAAATGATACGCTGTCATAAGACTCTTTTGGCATCCATCCCAGATCCACACCTTGCAATGTCATCTTTTCATTTTTTATCACTGAAGCGGTGTACTCACCCTTCTCCAATGATTTGAGGGGTTTAAAGATATCGGTTAGATTGATTTTGGGGCCTTCGGCGTTAAGATTGAGAGTCATGGGCTCGTGCATTACAGAGCCTTTGAGTACATTCTTTCCGTCTCCTGAATTCCACTCATCTTCTGTTATGACAGGGAATACAACCTGGAACGGTGTCCTGATCCAGTCACCGTGACGGTCAAAGTCCTTATCGGCCGGAACACCCTCGATTCCCTTTGCCTTGATTACCTTACCGTTACCCAGGGTCAGTGTAAAGTCATTGCCTACATGACCGGGTACCGAGTGTGCGGCGTGGGTGTGCATAAGGCAGTTGATCACGGTCTTGTCCTTGAAGAAGTCTACACGGTCTGCACGGAAATAATCCTTGACATCGTCATTGACATGGGTGGTCTTGAGGTTCTCGCTTACAAGAAGGTCAATGGTACGGACATCGTTCATAAAGGAGTCATCCTGGGTTACCTGGATCATCTTCTTGGTGTTGGTGGGGCTGCAGTCGTAGAAGTCTATTGTCTTCACGTCCTTGGGGATGGGCGGGAAATGCAGTGTCTGTACAAAGATACCCATTGTGGCGGGGCTCCAGAAATAGTTGTCCTCGAATCCTTCCATGCCTTCTGTCTTTGTGGCCTTGTAACGGACTCCGTTCACCTCTATCTCGGCATCCTTATAACCTATCACCCACTGATACTGTGGACGTGTATAACCAGCCACAAGAATCAGTTCATCGGGAGTGTTGATGACTTCCCTGATGCTGTGACCTGCATTCAGCGGATCATAGAATATCTTGGGATTCTCTATGACCAGGCCCTTTTCCTCATAATCCCCGACTTGTTTGTCAAGCAGTTTATGGACGGCTTCAAAGGCATCGATATTACCGAATTCTTTCTCAAAACTATAGTTCTTGGGGATAATGGTCACCATGTTATACACGTGATCTATGGTATCTGTAACCAACGATACCTGGTCTATTCCGCGCTTGAAAGCGGCCTTTGATATTCTGTCCACCTGCGATGTGGTCATATCCTTGGGGAATATGGCAATGCCGTGACCGTCAAACACATCCACCCAGTCCAGCATGAGGCTGAGGTCTCCCGTTACAGAGGGGTTGTTGTTGTCTTGGATCTTCTCTGCCAGGGAGTCCGGTAGAAAACCTGACAGTGCTGTAGTCAGCATTCTGGCTATTGTCTGAATGCTTGAGTTGTCCTCATTCTCACAGTTCATCTCAAACTTGAACAGGCCTCCTCCCAGGTCATAGATTGCGGGGCAGCGGAACTCGGGCATGGTCATGCGGGTAAGCATCTCGTCGTTGTTGGCCACATTGATGTGGATGCCCTTGTCGGCCATCTTGCGTGCGAGCGGGTAAACAGTGCTCAGGTCCTGAACGGGCTCCATATAACGCAGGGTCATACGGGTTGTCTTTACACGCTTGTAGTTGGCCAGGTAATCAGGAACCTCATCGGCCTTCATGTTGGCCGTTACACCGTCAAAAGTCTGGACCTTTGCAGATCCGTCAGGGTAAATCCATGTCTTGCCGTCTTCAAAGGCAGGCCAATGGAAGTTCTTGTCTTGTGCAACACTCATTGCGGTGTTGGCTAATGCAAACAGGGTTGCAAACAAGGGGATGAACAGAGCTCTGAGTCTGTTCCATCCGTTAGATTCTTTTCTTTGCATCATATCTATACGTTTTTTAAGGTTGGTTTGTCTCAGCCAGCTTGTCATGGCATATCCGCGGCTCTCGGCCACGGCCTGGACCAGCATGAGCTTGTACTGGCGGGCATCGGCCCCGGATTCCAGCACAGCGCGGTCAGCCTGATATTCATGGATCATTTCAAGTTCCTTCTGCAACAGGAACATTACAGGATTGAACCACTGGAACACCTGCATCAGGTCCAGCAGCAACAGGTCGAGTGAATGAGCCTTGTGAGCATGTGACATCTCATGTTTCCATACGGCGGCATTTTCCTTCTGGAGCCACTCGTGCGGCATCATCACATAACTCATCCAGTTCATAGGCTGTGATATGTAATCGTTCTCAATCACATCACACTCGTCCTGGCGGTCTGCGTATCGGCCACTCCTGATCACTTTGCGTACTGCGCGCAGTGATATCATTTTACTGGCCGACACATAGATGAATCCGGCACACCAGACGGCAAACAGGATAATGGAAACCAGACGGCCTGTGCTCATAGGCTCTTTTTCCACTACGTCCGGCAGGGGATTCTCTTCAGCGGGAATCAGGGCCGATGCCTCTTGACCGGCCACTGATCCTCCTGCTGTAACTGTCTCATCGGAGAGAGACTGTAAGGTTGTGGTGTTCGTTGTCATGGTACTTACAGGAGTGATGTGAAACATACTCCTCACGTCATTAACCAAAGATTCATTATGGACGCGGCAAACAGGGAGAATGAAGGCAAGTGCTACTATCAGAAGCAGCATAGCGCGGTTAAAGCCGAGGAATGTCTGCTTGCTTAAGGTTAGTCTGTATATTAGGTAGAATACAGCCGCAATCACGGCCACCTTTAGCTGATATAAGAGAAATGCAATCATTGCTTAGGACTGTTATTTAGTTTTCGGAATCAATCAGATTAATAAGTTCACGTAATTCATCCACCGTAATCTTGTCATCCTTGACCAGGGCCGATACATGCTTGATGTACGAGTTGTCCAGACACTTGGTCTCGGGATTACCGTTGAAAGTCTCATTGTAATCCTGCCACTCAATCTTATAGAAGTAGCGGTAACCCGTTCCCTCCTTGCGGTGGTCCAGGAATCCGTTGCTTTCCAGCATACGAACCTGAGTTGATACCGTGTTGATGTGCGGCTTGGGCTCCGGCATAAGTTCCCGGACCTCGCTGGTGGTCATTGCTCCGTTTTTCCAGAACAACTCCATGATTTCCAGTTCTTTCTTACTTAACTTTTTCATATCTTTTATTGCAATAAACTATAGTTCACTCATAGTTGACGATGCAAACATACAACATTATTTTTATAATCCAACTATAGTTCAACTATTTTTTGAAATTTTTTTTCGTTTTGTGGAAAAACAAAAAAGGATGACCATTTTGGCCATCCTTTTTTTGTTTGAAGAGTGATTCTTTACTTTACTTCCCAGATGTCGTTGGTTTCAAGGAGTTCTGCAAAGTTGTGGTACTTCTTGGCGGCCTTGACCTCCTCAATCTGTGCGGTTACTGCATCGTCGTAGGTGGGAGCCTCGACATCGCGGATAACGCCCAGAGCTACGGGGAATCCGTCGCCGTCACCCATCAGGGCAAGCTTGAGCTGCAGGGTGTTGTCCTGGCAGTGGGCATCGTGTACAAGGATATCCTTCAGGGTGATGCCGTTCTCACCAATCTTTACAACCTTGAGGCCGAATCCCTCCTGCATAAGTCCGAACTCGTTGTTCTCACCGAATACCAGGGGCTCACCGTGCTTTACGTAGATGGCGTTCTTGGCGCGGCCCTCCTTATTATATACTGCATCGTGTGTTCCGTTATTGAAGATTACGCAGTTCTGCAGGATCTCGCAGACCGATGCACCCTTGTGGTTGTATGCGGCCTTGAGGATATCGACAGTACCGGGAGCATCGGTGGCAACGGCGCGGGCAAAGAAGTGACCGCGTGCACCAAAGCAGAGCTCTGCCGGACGGAACGGATCCTCAACGGTGCCGTAGGGGCTTGACTTGCTAACGAAACCGCGGGGAGAAGTAGGTGAGTACTGACCCTTGGTAAGACCGTAGATACGGTTGTTGAGCAGAATCATATTGAGGTTGATGTTACGGCGGTTGGCGTGAATGAAGTGGTTACCGCCGATAGCCAGGCCGTCACCGTCACCTGAGATCTGCCATACGGTCAGGTCAGGGTTGGCAACCTTGCAACCGGTAGCGATTGCAGCGGCACGTCCGTGGATGGTGTTCATGCCGTAGGTTGCCATATAGTGAGGCAGACGGCTTGAGCAACCGATACCTGATATTACTGCGGTATTGTATGGAGCGACTCCGATTTCGGCCATAGCCTTGTGCAGCGATGCCAGGAAGAAGTGGTCACCGCATCCGGGGCACCAACGGGGCTGTCCCTTCTTGAAATCTTGTGCTGTATATTCCATAGTCATTCTGTTTTACTTGTTAAGGATTTCATTGAAGGCGTTAACCAACTCGTTTACAACGAACGGCTGACCCTTTACCTGATTGAACTGATAGGGAACAAGTCCGTCTACTTTCATGCGCAGGAATGCTGCAAGCTGACCCATGTTCTGCTCGGCTACAACCACCTTCTTGTACTTGGTAAGTACCTGAGCGGCATTCTTGGGCAGCGGGTTGATGAACTTGAAGTGAGCGTGGGCTACCTTCTTGCCCTGAGCCCTGAGCTCATCCATAGCGGCACGCAGATGTCCGTATGTTCCGCCGAAACCTACAATCAGCAGGTCGGCATCATCGACATCACCTATTACTTCCAGATCAGGAACCTGGATGTTGTCAATCTTCTGCTTGCGCAGACGTGTCATCAGGTCATGGTTCTCAGGATTGGTGCTGATGGCGCCGGTCTTGTTATCCTTCTCCAGACCACCCAGGATATGTGTGAATCCCTCACGACCGGGAACAGCCCAGTAACGGGTGCCGTTCTCAGCACGCATGTAAGGAGTCCATGTACCCTTGAGTTCCTCAGGAACATAAGGAGGATTGATGGCGGGATAATCGGCCAGGTTGGGCAGTTTGAAAGCGGCCGAACCGTTGGCTACGAATGCATCGGTCAGCAGTACAACCGGAGTCATGTGCTCAAGAGCCATCTTGCTGGCCTGATATGCTGCATCGAAGCAGTCAACAGGTGATGTGGCTGCAATTACAGGCATGGGGCTCTCACCGTTACGGCCAAACAGTACCTGCAGCAGGTCTGTCTGCTCTGACTTGGTGGGAAGTCCGGTGGCAGGACCGCCGCGCTGAACATCCAGAACAACGAGCGGAAGCTCCATGATGACAGCCAGGTTCATGGCCTCTGACTTAAGGCAGATACCGGGACCTGATGTTGAAGTTACTGCAAGAGCACCGGCAAATGATGCACCTACGGCCGATGAGCAGCCTGCAATCTCATCCTCGCACTGAACGGTGGTTACACCCAGTGACTTGTGCTTGGAGAGCTCATGCAGAACATCGGTTGCAGGAGTGATAGGATATGAACCCAGGTAGAGCTTGAGGCCGGCCTTCTCGGCAGCGGCGATGAAGCCGTATGCGGTAGCCTTGTTACCTGTGATATCCATGTAACGGCCGGGCTCTTTCTGCTTGGACTCAATGCGGTATACGTTCATGGCACTGCTGTGAGTGTTGTGACCGTAGTCATAGCCGGCCTGGATAACCTTGATGTTGGCCTCGGCCAGTTCAGGTTTCTTGGCGAACTTGTCACGCAGATAGTTGAAAGCGATCTCGAGGTCGCGGCTGAAGAGCCAGCATACCAGACCGAGAGCGAACATATTGCGGCACTTGAGAACTGCCTTGGCTTCCATACCGCTGTCTGCAAGAGCGTCCTTTACCATCTGGGTAAGAGGGCATGCTATTACGCGGTCGGGATCAACGCCCAGCTCTGCGAGCGGATCCTCTGTCTGGAAAGCGGCTTTCTCAAGGTCTGCCTTCTTGAAAGCGTCTGTATCAATGATAATGGTGGCGTCCTTCTTGGCATACTTGAGCTGTGTCTTGAGAGCGGCAG
>DBYT01000122.1:9022-19318 GCA_002309915.1 Bacteroidales bacterium UBA1179
GAAACGCCGGTAAGAGAGCCTTGCGGGGCGCGGATATCGGCAGGATAATCGGGGAAGGTACTGATGCTGTTTCCGACCGTAGCCGAAACAGTAGAGAAGATGTTGCCGGCCAACTGCATTCCGTCACCGGAGTCACCAGAGAAGCGGACAACAACCTGATCCAATTCTTTTACTGTCATAGCTTTTGTATAGTGATTTTTGATTATACATTTCAAAACGGCGCAAAATTACAAGAATATTCCGTTTATTATTCAGTTTTAAACCTATTTAGTATACAATATGTACAAAAATATGCGGCATTTTATAAAAATACCGCATATATACAAGATTATATACAGAAATTATTCAGAATCCGAATCCGCCGCGGCCTCCTCCAGAACCGAAGTTGACGGTAGCAGAGTGCTGAGCCTGGACAGGTTTGCCGTCCTCATCGGCCGGAATCCAGTCAGGCATGATCATAATGGTACGCAGAGCCTCCTGATCCATGATGAATATCTCTACGTCGTTGACAACTGCGTGGTTGGATACCAAAGGATAGATGATGGAGCCGTCAGTATCAACAGTGAATGATATTGTTGACCTGCCGTTGATTTTCTGGCTCTTGAGGTTCTCAGGATATAGGGTATTGGAGCGTATGAACTGCTGCATGGCCTGACCTCCTCCCAGGAACTTGGCCTGAGGTCTTTGCGGGCCTTGCGGCTGACCTCCGGGCATACCGCCTCCGGGACGGCCGCCGCCGAATCCTCCGAATCCACCGCCGGGGAATCCTCCCATTCCGCCGGTATTCTGTGATTCCTCAATCTCCTGGGCTGTGGGCTGCGGGTCAATTCTCATGGGAACTCCCATACTCAGGACAATCTGCATGGAATCTATATACTGAGTGAAGTTGGGGAAATGCAGATTTGACTTGAGCAGTGTACGATACCATTTCTTGGCATCACGCAGGGCTGTCGTGTCTCTCTCCATACGCCATTTGCTCAGATGGGCCGTACCCAGCAGAGCCTGGGCATTGAGAACCTGCTCTTCCTTGGTACTTACCTCTGCGACTTCAGGGTATGTTTCGAGCAGTTTTATACTGCCGTCTATGTATGATATCTCATTCTTGTAAATGCCGTAGTCGTAGTAGAAACGTGACAGCAGTAAGACTGAGCGGTTATCGGCCGCGCGTACTGACTTGCGGAGCCATTTCACTCCCTGTGAGAAATAGGTATCGTTGTTGGGCTTTTTTACCCAGAGGCCGTAGTACAGGTTGCCAAGATCGTACTGAGCGTCAACGTAATTCTGATTGGCTGCTTCCTCAAGAAGGACAAGACCCATTGTTGCGTCGGGTTTGACATACTTGCCTGAGATGCATTCCAGGCCCAGCAGAGTCTTGGATTCAAGGTCACCTTTGATAACGCCCTTCTTATAGTTCTCGATTACCTGTTTCATTCCCTGATTGGTAATCTCAATCTTGTTCATCTGTGCCTTGATGGAGTCTGTGTTTACGGTCTGGGCCGATATCGGCATTAGAACCATTGCCGACAATACCACTGAAATAAGTTTTCTTCTCATTTGCAATTGTGATTAGGTAGATACAAATATCGTCATTTCATGGAATTGTAAGTGATTTTTGAGGGAAAAAATAACCGGAGTCCGAATTGTCGGACCCCGGTCATTTGGGGAATATTGTTCCTTATGCTTTTGCTGCAGCGATCTCCTCCTTTTCCTTCTTGGTTTTCTTCATAACCAGGTAAGCTGTAGGAGCAGCTACGAACAGTGATGAGCATGTGCCGAATACAACACCCAGGATCATTGCGAATGCAAAGCTGCGGATGCTGTCACCGCCCAGGAAGAAGATAGCCAACAGCACGATCAATGTACTTACTGATGTGTTGATGGTACGTGCCAGAGTGGTGTTCAGGGCATCGTCAAACAACTGCTTGCGGTTACGCTTGGTGTACAGACCGGTGAACTCACGGATACGGTCAAAGATAACCACCTTATCGTTGATTGAGTAACCGATAGCGGTCAGCACGGCACCGATGAATGTCTGGTCGATCTCAAGTGAGAACGGCATTATGCCCCAGCAGATGGAATACATACCTATAATAATAAGTGTATCGAAGCAGAGGGCGAATATGGCACCTACTGAATAAGCTACGTTGCGGAAACGGATCAGGATGTACAGGAAGATGGCGATCAGAGCCAGGATCACTGAGATGATAGCACCGCGTGTGATATCCTCGGCGATTGAAGGACCAACCTTCTGTGAACTGATGATTGAGCCGCCGTCACGGTTCTCACGATCGATGAATGTAGCCAGTGTCAGGTCTGAGCTGAGCTTGCCGGCTGACTTGAGAGATGTGAAGAGGAACTCCTCAATCTCTGAATCTATGTTCTCGGACTCCTCGTCAATGCGGTAGTTGGTTGAGATACGGATGGTCTTGTGATCGGTACCCAGAGCGATTGCCTGGACATTGTCCTCGGTAATAACGTTCTGGAGAATATCGCGAACCTCCTCGGGCTCAACGGGCTCCTCAAACTGAACAACGAAGTTACGGCCACCGGTAAAGTCGATACTCTTGCTGAGTCCGCGGGTTGCAAGGAATGCAATGCAGATGATGGCAATGGCACCGAAAATTGTGAATGATGTCTTGGCTGACTCCATGAACTTGACGGCAGTGTTCTGCATCAGGTTCTTGGACATTCCGGTGGTGAAGGTCAGGTTCTGGAGCTTACCCTTACCCAGGAAGTGCTCGTAAACGATACGTGTCAGGAACACGGCTGTGAAGAATGAGCAGATGATACCGATGATCAGTGTGGTAGCGAATCCGCGGATAGGACCGGTACCGAAGTTGAACAGGATGATACCTGTTATGATTGATGTGAAGTTAGAGTCGAAGATAGCTGAGAAGGCGTTCTTGTAACCGTCAGAGAGAGCTGACTGAACGCTCTTGCCGCTCTTGAGCTCCTCCTTGGTGCGCTCGTAGATAAGCACGTTGGCATCGACAGCCATACCCAGGGTAAGAACGATACCGGCGATACCTGACATTGTCAGAGCAGCCTGGAATGAGGTAAGGATACCCAGAGTGAAGAAGAAGTTGAGCAGAAGTGCACCGTTTGCTATCATACCCGGAATGAATCCGTAGATGCAGCACATATAGATCATCAGGATGATGAATGCTATGATGAATGAGGTGAATCCCTTCTGGATTGACTCCTGACCGAGTGAAGGTCCTACGATGTCCTCCTGAACGATTCTGGCAGGAGCGGGCATCTTACCTGACTTAAGTACGTTGGCAAGGTCCTGAGTCTGCTCAACGGTGAAGTTACCGGTAATCTCAGAGCGACCGCCTGAAATTTCGCCGTTTACGTTAGGAGCACTGTAAACATAACCGTCAAGTACGATTGCGATACCGCGGTTTACGTTCTGGCGGGTAAGAATAGCCCACTTACGTGCACCCTCGGTGTTCATGGTCATGCTTACGCAAGGACGGCCGTTCTGCTGGAAATCAGCCTTTGAGTCAGTGACTACATCACCGGTGAGGTCTGCCTGACCGTTCTTGTTGTCGCTCTTAATGTTGTAAAGTTCAAAATATGATTCAGTACCGTCCATAGGTGATACACCCCACAGGAACTTGAGGTCACGCGGGATGATAGCCTTAGCCTCTGCTGAAGCAAGCATACGGTTGATCTCGGCTGTATCTGAGTAGTGAGCAACACCTGCTACCCAACTGTCGCCGTAAGGATAAGCCATGAGGCGTGACAGCAGAGGATTGCTCTTACGCAAAGCCTCGCGCTGAGCTGCGTTTGCCTTCTCGGTTTCAGCGTTTTCAACATCAAGAAGCTGTCCTGCCAGGTCATTCTCGGCAGTTGCTGTCTCCTCCTGAGCCGGAGCCTCGGCAACCTCATCGGGATTCTCATCGGCATACTTCTGTGCCAGACGTGAATCTATGCGGGTGAGAACATCCTGAATCTCAGATGTCTTGTAGGTCTCCCAGAACTCCAGGTTTGCTGAACCCTGGAGGAGCTTACGAACACGCTCGGGCTCCTTGATACCGGGGAGCTCAACCATGATACGGCCCTGCTTTCCGGCAAGTTCCTGAATGTTGGGCTGTGCTACACCGAAGCGGTCGATACGTGTGCGCAGTACGTTGAATGAGTTGCCTACTGCAGCGTCAACCTCTTCCTTGAGGACAACTATGATCTCTTCATTTGAAGTCTGTGAATTGATTTTCTCCTTGAGGTTTGAAGTGGCGAAGAATGCGCTCAACTTGGCATCGGGACCGGCAATCTTGGCATACTCCTGAGCGAAAATGTCCACGAAGTTGTCCTGACTGCTTACTGAACGCTTCTTGGCTGCGTCAAGGGTCTGCAGGAATACGGGATCCTGACTGTTAGCGGCAAGAGCCTTAACCACATCGGGTATCGAAACCTCCAGAATGACGTTCATACCGCCCTTGAGGTCCAGACCAAGACCGATCTGCATCTCACGGCACTCTTTGTATGAATAGATACCCAGCCAGACCTTTTTGTTCATTACAGAGTCAAGATAGGCCTGTTCATCCTGGCTCTGGGCAGCTTTGTTCTCAATGCTGCGGGTCTTGAATGTAAAGGAGAGATAGAACAGACAAACCAGTGTCAGTGCTATCGCAAAAATCTTTACGAATCCTTTGTTTTGCATACTGTTTTATTGTGTTATTAATTATTTGTGCACGTGTGCGTAAAATTTCAAGGGTGCAAATATAGAGTTTTTTTTTGGTCTGCAAGCCAAAAGGGATATCTTTGTGACATTATGAGAATAGTTCTAACCCCTTTATTGCTGCTGATGTCAGTTTTTGGCGCAGCTCAGAACCTGCCGGACTGGGAGAATCCGGACGTTATAGGTATCAATAAACTTCCGTATCACGTTACGTTGGGTAATCCTTCAACCCAAAGTACCAATCCTGAGATTACATACCTGGACGGGACCTGGAAATTCCGTTGGTCACCCGATCCCGACAGTCGTCCCGAGGGTTTCTATGAGCCCGGTTATGACGTAAGCGGTTGGGACGATATACATGTGCCTTGTGACTGGCAGATGCAGGGATTCGGTACTCCAATCTACACCAATTCCCGCTATCCGTTCCGCCGGGAGCCGCCATACGTGACCCGTACCAATGACCGCGCTTGGACCGCATATGAGAACCGTAATCCGGTGGGCAGTTACGTTACTTTTTTCAATGCCTCCGATATCAAATCCCACAACTGGATACTGGAGTTTGAGGCGGTAAGTTCGGCTTTCTATGTCTGGGTGAACGGACAGAAGGTGGGCTACAGCCAGAACAGCATGTCGCCTGCCGAGTTTGATATTTCAGGTTACCTCAAGGAGGGTGAGAACAATTTGGCAGTGGAGGTCTATCGCTGGTGTGACGGTTCTTACATTGAGGACCAGGATTTCTGGCGTCTGAGCGGCATTTTCCGTTCGGTCAAAATGTGGAAACGCCCTCTGCAGCATATATCAGATTACCGGATTTCGCTCATTCCATCGGCCGATTTCGGCAGCGCTGCAATCAATGTCGATGTGCAGTTGGCAAATACCGCCCGCATAAAGTCAGATGAGATGTCGGTAAGATTTTCTCTCAAAGGAAATAATACCGATGGAAAGGCGGTAAATCAGATCCTGTCCGATGCCTCCAAATCCATAAAGGCAGGTGATACGGTATCCCTGAATATGACAGGTATTCTGGAGCATCCCATGGTATGGTCGGCTGAAAAGCCTAACCTGTATGAGTGCCTGATAGAGTTGCTGGATGCCAAAGGAAACCTTGTCGAGAGCTTTACTCAGAATACCGGTGTACGGCGTATTGAAAAACGTGGAGAGATAATGTACATCAATGACCAGCCCGTCAAACTGCGCGGCGTGAACCGTCATGACCATCATCCGCGTACAGGACACTATGTGGATCCACAGACGACCGAGCTTGACATAAAACTCATGAAACAGGCCAACATCAATATGCTCCGCACATCACATTACCCCGATTCACCGATACTTTACGAGCTCTGTGACCGCTACGGACTCTACGTTATGGATGAGGCCTGCCAGGAGTCACACGGATTTGGTCTGCGTAACCGCCAGATGGGTAATGACCCGCAGTGGATGAAAGCCCATGTGGACCGGGCGGAATCACTGGTGAAAAGGGATTTTAACCACCCGTCCATACTTTTCTGGTCTCTTGGAAACGAGGGTGGGGCCGGTGTCAATATGCGTGCCATGCGCGACAAGGTGGATGAACTTGATTCCACTCGTCTGGTGTTCTGCGATACGGACCTTTCGGTATCGGACCTTTATGATGACAGCTATCTGTCGCCCTCACGGCTTAAACAGGTGGCAGAGAGGGTATCGGACCGTCCGTTCATAATGCGTGAGTATGCCCATATGATGGGTAACTCAGGCGGTAACCTAACGGAGTATTGGGATGTTATTTATTCCGATCCCAGCATTGCCGGAGCTGCCATCTGGGACTGGGTGGATCAGGGTATTGCCAAACCCATTGACGGCTCACCGCTCAAATACAAAGGCAGCGGTCTGAAACTTGAGGAGGGTGAATTCTGGGCCTACGGAGGTGATTTCGGCGATATGCCAAATGACGGGGCTTTTGTGATAAACGGCCTGTTGGCTCCCGACCGCACCCCGCATCCGCACTACTATGAGGTCAAGCACATATACCAGCCTCTGCACTTTGAAAAGATTGATGACACTCATGTAAGGGTTGTCAATAGGGATTGGTTCACATCCATCAATGAGTATGATTACAGTGTCCGGTTCTTTGATTACAGTTACAGGGGTGGTGAATCAGATATGATACAGCTTTCCAAGCCCGATGAAAACGGCATTTTGACTATACCGGAGCATAGTAATGGGAATTCCTGGAAAAACGCCATGACAGTATGTGCATCATTGCCACACTCTGTATTATGGGCCGATAAAGGCTATACAGTGGCTTATGACCAGTTTGTACATATCGTTGATTTTAAAGCCCGTGTTTTTATAATGGAAGGCAAAGAAATTAAATCCGCTAAAGCGTTGAAATATCTTGAGAGTGGAGGCTATTCTTTTGATAGTCTGGGCGCCCTTGTCGGCTGGAATTATCAGGGCAGGGAGGTCCTGGCCGGACCGATTGAACCCTATTTCTGGAAACCTGCCAATGACAACCAGCTGCGTAATGACTATGAGAGGAGTATGGGAGTCTGGCGCTCGGCGGCATCGGACCGCAAACTCCTGTCCAGTAAGTTCTCTCTGTACAAGGACAAGCGTAACCGTAAGCAGCAGGGTACACTGATCTGCGAATTTACATATGCTCTTCCGGTGGGCGCCACACTGGAAATGACATACTACCTTGATTTGGACACCAAGGACCAAGTGGAAGTATTTATGTATTATACCCCTGACAGCGTCAGGGTGGAATCCATGCCAAAGTTCGGATTAAGGATGAGAGTGCCTTCGGGCTATGACAACGTCTCCTGGACTGGACGCGGCCCTTGGGAGAACTATCCTGACCGCAAACTGGGTGCATTGTACGGAGAGTACACGTTACCTGTAGATGAGTATATGACGGATTATGTCTATCCTCAGGACAACTCCAACAGGTCAGACGTTGACAAACTCCTGTTGACCGGTTCCGGACTGCCCTCACTGAGCATTACCGACTTGGGATTTGTAAGACCTCCAAAAGGATTCAATGCAAGAATCTGGAATTACTCCGAGGATGATCTGGAGAATGCGCGTCACGGATATGAACTGCCCGAGCGTGACTATCTGAACATCAATCTGGACTCAGAGATAATAGGCGTGGGCGGCAACGATGCGTGGGGAGCCAGGACGGAGCCTCAATATATTCCGTCTGCCGGAGAAAGGTATATTCTGCATCTGGAGATAAACCTTGAGTGAGTTTCTATTCCAATCGGATTTTGCTGATGACTGGATAGTGGTCACTGTCCTTCTGGGTGCGGTCTATCCGGGTGTGTAAGGGGGTGATGTTTCTGCTGCAGAAGATATGGTCTATGCGATAGTACAGTTTGTACTCATGGTATGTTATGCCCATTCCAACGCCGGATTTGGCGTATGCATCGGTCATGAAACGGTTGAACACATGATGGGAGTATGAGAGCGGGGTGTCATTGAAGTCTCCGCACACAATAATGTATTTTGCTGTCTCTTTACGGGCGCGGTCTGCAATCATTCGCGCCTGTCTGGCTCTCTGTGAGGTTGATTCAAGAAGGTTCTTGAGTACCTTCTTGGATGCCTTGTAGTGTGTGCTGTCGGTAGGGTTCTTTATGAATTTATGATATTCCGAAATCTCGGTGTCATTAAGCTTGTTGGACTGAAGATGGCAGTTATATACGGCCATAGTATCACTGCCAACAAGGATTCTTAGATACAGACAGCCGTTTCCGGAGTTCTCAAAGTTTATGGTTTCACTGCCTGCAACAGGATACTTTGAAAAATAGGCCTCGCTCGAAGAGGCTGCTGATACTCCTACGTACGGGTAGATGGAAGTTACTTTCCTGTCACGTGATGCCTTGTTGATGATATCACGTGGTGCCTCCTGGATGAATACCATATCGGCATCAAGTTTCAGGATATAATTCAGTACAGGGTTGTTTAGCGTCCAGTCCTTGTTGTCGTCTATGCCAAGTCCTTCTGTATTGTAGGATATTACGGATAAATACGGTTCCTTTACATCATGTGACTTGAACAGATGCAGGGGGAAATACCGTAATGTGGGAATCAGACAAATCAGTATGGTTGCCAGTGGCACAAGCGCACCTTTTTTCCATGTGAGCAGCCACAGAATCAGGAACACCAGATTCAGAGAATAAAGGAACGGAAACGCCAATCCGGATAGTGAGGCAAAGGGCCACTTTCCTATGGGTGCTGCCATTGAACCGTAGCAACTGAATATAAGGAGCAGTGCAATCAGTAGATTGACAGCCAGAAGAGGATATGCCAACAGTTTTCCTAAAAACTTCATTTTTTGCTGAGAAGTTTATCCAGCCAGACTGCAACTGCTGTAACAGGGGTGGTTATATCCTTTCCCTTGCGGAGCAGGTAATGGAATGCCCAACCTACAGCTGCGGCACCCAGGTGAATCAGGTCTGTGGCCGGATTGACATGAGGCAGCATTGCCACGTCTATGATGCCAATTACAATGACAATGTATTTTATCTTGACCGGGCCGATGAGCGGTATGGGCTCGGTTGTGTCGGGTACACGGAATGCCAGGGCTGTGCAGATGGCCAGGATGCAGGCCGAGCAGAGCGGGACGCTGCCTGTCCAGTCTTTTAGCTGAAGTGACGGGAACAGCATGAATAAGCCGGTGAAAACGACCATTCCTGCAATTCCGCCCAGTATATAAAGTCCACGCAGGTTGTTTGATGTAAAGTACCGCATGAACACGTTTCCCAGCCAGTACAGGATAATCATGTTGAATATGAGGTGCCACAGGCCCCAACTGGCAAAAAGTGATGTTACAATACTCCAAGGTCTTCTGATAAGCAGATAGGGGCTCCATGGGTAGTTGCACACGATGTATGCATATCGGTCCTCACCGAAAGAAAACAGGGTGAAGTTGATATCCATCAGTAGCATGGCCAGGAATACGGCGCAGTTGATGAACACCAGGCGTGTCACTATGTCGCCGGAGCGGAATTTGGATATCAGTTCGTCAAGCAGACTCATCACCAGGTGAATTTGATATGGTTGTCCTTACGTTCCTTGTGCTTCCAATAGAGCAGGATAAGGAATCCGGTAAGCATTCCGCCCAGATGCGCAAAGTGGGCAACGTTATCTGCAGCGCTGCCTCTGATGCCAAGGCCAAGTTCCAGAATGACATAACCTACAACCAGCCACTTGGCCTTGATGGGGAACGGGAAGGGTATTATGAACAGCTGGTTGTCAGGGAAGGTCATTCCGTAACCCAGCAGAATTCCGTATACTGCGCCCGATGCTCCTACGGTAAGAATGCGGTCCAGATACTGCAGCATGGGCATTGTCATTCCGTTGCCTATTGCTACGACCTCATAATGGGAATAAACCAGGCCGTAATGTACAAACTGGCAGAGTTCCTGAGTGAGTCCTGCGCCTATGCCGCAGAGCAGATAGAACAGCAGGAACTTTTTTGATCCCCACTGGAATTCCATGATGCGTCCGAACATCCAGACGGCGAACATGTTGAAGAATATGTGCTGGAATCCTTCATGAAGGAACATGTATGTAATCAACTGCCATATCCTGAAACTTGGAGCCAGGAAGAAATGCAGTCCCAGCAG
>DBYT01000146.1 GCA_002309915.1 Bacteroidales bacterium UBA1179
GTGGCCGATGATGCCGTCCAGACCATCCTGGCGCGCCGCCGCGAGGCCTTCATCTCAACGCAGGCCGCCGAGTTCTTCGAGACCGCCCGCACCCTCGGTGTCACTCCCGATGAGCTTGCCGAGATGTACCGCAAATACCTCAAACAGTAATCCACTCTACCTCACCGCCCCAGATTTCCAGGAAGCGAAGGAAACCGGCGTTCGATACAACAACGCTGGCAGTATTCTCGCAGGGATGGAATGATACGTGTTCTGCGGTCTTGAGGTCTGCGTCCAGGAAGTATTTAACGCGGTGGCCGTTGTCAAAGAGTTCTTTGGGGTTCACACCCTCCTTTACCCAGCCAAAGTCGCGGGAGCCATCGGCCGATATGATTGCGGGATGCTCCGCCAGATTCATGTCGTTTATAAGGCCGTATGCACAAACTGATCCGGGAGCCACGCCCAGACATCGGTCCATACGCTCGGGGCTGGCAAAACTCAGCTTACCCTGACGTACTATATGCTCCAGCCCGTGAATATCCAGATTCTTATGACACTCAAAACTTGCCATATAGTGGCGGTTGCCCTTATGGTTGCGAAAGAAAAGGTTCTTGCAGTGGGTTGAGTCAATGTTCTTCCAATACGCCAGCGCCTCCTCGATGGTAGGCAACGGCGGATGGTAGTGCACCTGATACTCAATCCCGTGCTCCTCCAACCAGTTCAGTACAAAATCGGTCTTACTCATGGGTCTCCATTCTCTTCTCGGCAAGAGCCTCGTACTTGGTGCCCTTTCGGCCGTAGTTGGCGTACGGATAGATTGATATGCCGCCGCGCGGAACAAAGAAGCCTGTCACCTCAATGTACTTGGGATCCATCAGCTTGATAAGGTCCTTCATGATGCGGTTCACGCAGTCCTCGTGGAATCCGCCGTGATTGCGGAAACTGTGCAGATAGAGTTTGAGTGACTTGCTCTCAACCATCTTCACGTCAGGGATATAACTGATACGTATCTCGGCAAAGTCAGGCTGTCCGGTTATAGGGCACAGGGCTGTAAACTCGGGGCAGTTAAAACGCACCCAATAGTCATTCTCCTTATTGAGATTCTCAAATGCCTCCAGGACATCGGGATTATAATCAGTTGAATATGCGGTCTTGTGACCAAGGGCGGAAAGGCCCTCCTGTTTTCTGTCTTCGGACATATTATTCTAAAGTTTTGATCTTGAACGGATTGTACTTGATATCGTAGTCAAAGGTGTCTATACCCTCTTTCTCCTTGAGTTTGCGTGAAATCAAGGCTGTCACAGGCAGGATAATCACCTCATACAGAGTCTTGACGGTAACCTGGGTTACGATTATTGACAGGATAGTCTTGAAAGGCATTGAGCCGATGAACGCGAGCGGATAGAAGATTACGGAGTCCGATAACTCACCGACTATGCTGGATACTACGGCACGCCAGCCGAAACCCTTACCCTTGGTAGCAATTTTCATGCTGGACAGCACCCATGCGTTCATGTGAGATCCCAGAATGAATGCCAGCAGAGATGCGGCGGTTGTACGCGGAATAAGTCCGAACAGATGGTTGAAACTGTCGGCCACAGCCTGGTTCTCAGGATCGATGGGAGCAGGCAGTATACTTACCAGACCTGCAGCCAGAGCCACGAACGCACTCATGGCAAAACCCATCCAGATAACCTTCATGGCCTTGCGGTAACCGTAAACCTCGGTCAGCAGGTCATTGATTATGTAAGAGATAGGGAAAATGACTACAGCACCTGAGAGCTGCATCCAAGTGTTACCAACTCGCCAAAGTCTTGGCACAAAAAGATTTGATGTAATAAGGCAGACGCAGAATGTCACTGCCAACACCACGAACGTGACGGACAGCCCCTGCTGTCCTGCAGAATTTGTTTTTACGGTCATTTTACTTGTTTTTATAGTGGTTCCAAGCACACTTGTAGCGGACACTTCCCGCTACTCGACCGCAAAGGTAATACTATTTTTCGAAATGCTGATAGTCTCTGAGTGAGTTCCAGCTACCGCCCCACTTGAAACCATGCTCTGTAAAGATGCGGTAACAGTCCTCATCCTCATCAATCTTGAACGGAAATTCCCACATCCTGTCCATATAAAGATCTCCGCCAGGCGAAACCGTTTCATTGACATATGGGAATCTGTAATAAGGATTGTAAAGGGGATTTATGTCTATCGCCATTCCCGTAGCATGTTTTGAAATCTTGGCCGATGAGCCCGTCTGGGTACGCCAGTTGAAGGCCGATGAGTTGTTGGCAGCCATAGACTGTTCATCATTACCCTCGTAATAATCCACCAGACGCATCTGCTCAATGGGATATGACGCCTCATAAAGTTCACGCATGATTTCAAGGATATCGGCCGATATTTTCTTATTCACGACCAGTTCACCCACAACAGCCTGACCCTCCAGGTTACGGTGCAGGACAATCAGATAGCGTAAATCATTGCGGGAAACGGTGCAACCCTCCTTATAGGAACGGCCCTTCATGAAACTGAATACGGAATCGGGGATTTCCATGCAGACAAAGAAAGAATCTATACCGTCTCTTTCCAGAATCTCATCGGGAACGACACACCCGGGATAGAATATCTCCCCTCCCTCCACTACTTCCTGGGTGACAGTCTGCCGGCAAGCTGCAACAGACAGAAGCAGCGACAAAACGAATATCGTTCCAAATAGTCCTCTTACTTTTAAAGCCATACACAAAAATACACAAATATTTTGTAAGTTTGCTTTTAATATGGAACCAATTATTATTGACCTGAAGGACTATGAGCTATCCGGAGGCGGAAAGCTCGGTGAGAGTTATATTAAAAAGGACGACCCCGATATCCTGCTCAAACTCTACTCCACCGATTTGGAGAAGATGGGGCTAGATGAGTATGAAAAGGCCTGTAAAGTGTACAATCTGGGACTGCCCTGCCCCGAACCCGGCCAGTTGATACGTACGGCCGATAACCGCGTAGCAATCCAGTTCAAGCGCATTCACGGCAAGCTGTCGTACGCCCGTGCACTGAGCATCCACCCGGAAAATATTGAACAGTATGCCGCCGAATTTGCCGCCATCTGCAAGCAACTGCACTCCACCACACCCCCGCCCGGACTCTTCCCCACATTCAAGGACCAGAGCAGTCAATACATCAGGGAGAATCCGTTCCTTACCGATCAAGAGAGGAATGGTATTTTAAGTTTCATAGACTCCAGGCCCGATGCCGACACCGCCCTGCACGGTGACCTGCACATAGGTAATGTGATTTTTGATGAGCAAGGCCGAAAGTACCTTATTGACCTGAGTGAATTCAGCACCGGAAGCCCTATGTTTGACCTGGGTATAATCTATCTGCAATGCTGTTTCATCCCCAATGAAGTTGAGATGGAACTCTACCATATTACAAAGGATGTATCGGTCCCGTTCTGGAATCTTTTCATTAAAAACTATATGGGACCCGATACAGATGTTGAAGAGTTCAACAAGCAGATTCTCCCCTACGCCCTGCTACGCATACTTTGCGTAGAGAAGATAATGGGTTATCCCGTTCCCCCAATCCGTCCCGCCGTCCATAAATTGTTAGGTATTAAATAAAAACATATCCGCTTATGACTTTTGTTATGATCTTGCAGCTGCTCATAGTCCTGGCAGCACTTTATGTAGGTTCACGCTACGGCAGCCTTGCACTGGGTGCCATATCGGGAATAGGTCTGGCCATTCTGGTTCTGGGTTTCGGCATGAAACCGGGCAATCCGCCAACCGATGTCATTTACATAATTATAGCAGCCGTCACCTGCGCCGGAATCATGCAGGCCGCAGGCGGTATGGACTGGCTCATCCAGATTGCCGAGAAGCTGTTGAGAAAGCATCCCGAGCATATCACCTTCCTGGCTCCACTATGCACATTCTTCCTTACGGTTCTGGTTGGAACAGGTCACGTGGTCTATACCCTGATGCCCATCATCTGCGATATTTCCCTGAAAAAAGGCATACGTCCGGAGCGTCCCTGCGGTGTTGCATCGGTCGCATCACAGGTGGGTATAACCTGCTCGCCGATAGCCGCCGCGGTGGCATCGTTTGTAATAATAAGCAACGATAACGGATTTGATATTAATAACTTACAGGTAATTGCAGTTACCATCCCGGCATGCTTGTGCGGACTGATGGCTGCCGCCCTCTGCTCTTACAAACGCGGCAAGGACCTGGACAAGGATCCCGTATTCCAGGAGCGCAAGGCCAACCCCAAAATGTACAAGTACATGTACGGCGAGACCGCATCAGTACTCGACAAGGAGGTTACCAAGAGCGCCAAGATATCAGTTTACATCTTTCTGGGCGCACTTCTGGTCATCACGCTTTACTCATTCTTCCAGATAATAGGCCACGATATCCGTCCCACGGTAAACGGCAAACCCATTGGCATGAACATCATCATCCAGATTGTGATGATATCGGCCGCCGCATTCATGATCATATTTGCCAAGGCCAATCCGCGCCAGGCAGTCACAGGCAACGTTTGGCAGTCAGGTATGGTTGCCGTAATTGCCATTTACGGAATTGCATGGCTGGCCGATACATACTTCGGCAATTACCTGCCTCAGATGCAGGAAGGTCTGCAGGGTATTGTGAGCAAGTATCCCTGGGCCATGGCGCTGGCATTCTTCACGGTATCCGTGCTGGTCAACAGCCAGGGTGCCGTTGTGGTTGCCATGCTGCCTCTGGCCTACTCGCTGGGCATTCCCGGCCCGGTACTTCTGGGCGTGTTGCCATCGGTCTACGGTTATTTCTTCATCCCCAACTATCCGTCCGATATCGCAACGGTAACCTTTGACCGTTCCGGCACCACCCGCATCGGCAAATACCTGCTCAACCACTCGTTCATGATGCCGGGCCTGGTGAGCGTGATTACCAGCACCATTGTAGCCACCCTCATCACCAAACTCATATACTGATTTACTGATGGAAGATCAGCTTTACTATACAATGTTTGAGGATCGTCTTGTTAAAGAGATGCTCAAGATATGTCCCGATGCCGGGCTGCTGGCGGGCATATTGCTCCGGTCCGATGACATCGACCTAAAATG
>DBYT01000128.1:0-137 GCA_002309915.1 Bacteroidales bacterium UBA1179
ATACTGGCCGATGAGCCCACCGGCAATCTGGACCCCGAGACAGGCCACCAGATCATGGAGATTCTCCACAAAGTGGGACAGAGCGGCACAACCATCCTCATGATTACCCACAACCTGCAATGGATCCAGGAGTTCCC
>DBYT01000128.1:184-17292 GCA_002309915.1 Bacteroidales bacterium UBA1179
GTATCTCAGCAGGACGAAGACGAAAACTCAGAAAAACAGTAATAACATGAAAGTATTGAAATTCGGCGGAACATCAGTTGGAACTCCGCAGCGAATGAAAGAAGTGAGCCGCCTGGTCACCGAAGACGGACAGCAGAAACTGGTAGTCCTTTCAGCCATGTCAGGCACAACCAACTCACTGGTAGAGATTGCCCAATACCTCTACGGAGGCAACAAGACAGGTGCAGACGATGTAATCAACCGTCTGCGTGCCAAGTACTACGCCCACGTACCCGAACTCCTGGACAAGAAGGAGAATCAGGATGAACTCCAGAAGTTCCTGGAGGAGAAGTTCAACTATCTCCAGTCATTCTACATTGACGGTTTCTCAGAGAAGGAAGAGAAGATAATACTGGCTCAGGGAGAGCTTATCTCAACATACATGGTCACCTGCTACCTCAAGGAGCAGGGCATCAAGGCCGCATTGCTGCCGGCACTTGATTTCATGAAGACCAACGCCGACGCCGAGCCCGACATGCAGTTCATATCCGAGAAGGCATCGGAACAACTCAAGTCTGTTCCAGGCATGCAGATCTATATCACCCAAGGCTTTATCTGCCGCAACGATCAGGGTGACATCGACAACCTGCAGCGCGGAGGCAGCGACTACACCGCATCCATCCTGGGTGCCGCCATCAAGGCCGATGAGATTCAGATCTGGACCGATATTGACGGCATGCACAACAACGATCCCCGTGTAGTTGACAAGACCCAGCCCGTACGCCACCTTCACTTTGAGGAGGCAGCCGAGTTGGCATACTTTGGAGCCAAGATACTCCACCCCACCTGCATTCAGCCTGCCAAGGCAGCCAACATACCCGTACGTCTGCTCAACACCATGGAGCCCTCTGCTCCCGGCACACTGATTGACAACCGCTCGGAGCCCGGCCGCATAGCAGCCGTTGCCGCCAAGGAAAACATCACCGCCATCAAGATAAAGTCAAGCCGAATGCTGCTGGCACACGGCTTCCTCAAGAAGGTATTCGAGGTGTTCGAGACCTACCGCACATCAATCGACATGATCTGCACATCCGAGGTTGGTGTATCTATGTCAATTGACAACACCAAGCACCTGGAGGAGATTGTATCGGAACTCAAGAAATACGGTACCGTAACCGTTGACAGCGGAATGTGCATCGTATGCGTAGTAGGTGACATGGTATGGGAGAACCTGGGATTCGAGTCACGCGCCATGGACGCCCTGGCCGATATCCCCGTACGTATGATTTCATACGGCGGAAGCAACTACAACATATCCTTCCTGATCAAGGAGAGTGATAAGAAAGCTGCCCTGCAGCGTTTGAGCGACGTACTCTTCAACAATAAGTAAAGATGCGCACACCATACTACCAGTATGACCTGAGGATACTTCAAGATACCCTCAAGTCAATAGAGGAATGTGTTGGAGGCAACCCCGACTGGCACGTACACTACGCCATCAAGGCAAATGCCAATCCCCTGCTGCTCAAGCACATCAACGAGTACGGTCTGGGAATTGACTGCGTAAGCGGCGGTGAGATCCAGGCTGCCCTGGACAACGGTTTCCCCGCATCATCTATAGTATTCGCCGGTGTAGGCAAAGCCGATTGGGAGATTGACCTGGCGCTTAATGCAGGTATCCTGTGTTTCAACGTTGAATCAGAGGCTGAACTGGATGTGATAGCCGAGCGTTGCGCTGCTCTGGGCAAGACTGCACATATTGCCCTGCGTGTCAATCCCGATGTCGATGCCCACACACACAAGAACATAACCACCGGAAAGGCAGAGAACAAGTTTGGCATAGAGATACCCATGCTCCTGCCCATCATCCGCAAGGCACAGCAGAATCCCTGTTTCTTCTTTGAGGGTCTGCACTTCCACATAGGTTCACAGATCCTTGACATGGAGCCGTTCCATCTGCTCTGCCAGAAGGCAAATGACCTGCAGGATATGCTGGAAAAAGAGGGAATCAAACTCAACAGCATCAATGTAGGCGGCGGCCTGGGTGTTGATTATGTCAACCCTGAGCAGAATCCCGTTCCAAACTTCAGGGAGTACTTTGACATATTCCGCAACGAACTCAAACTGCGTCCCGGACAGCAGCTCCACTTTGAGTTGGGCCGCGCCGTAGTGGCACAGTGCGGACGTCTTATTACCAAGGTTCTCTACGTCAAGCAGGGCACAATCAAGAAATTCGCCATTGTAGACGCAGGTTTCACCGAACTCATCCGCCCCGCCCTGTACGGAGCGCATCACAAGATCGTGAACCTGAGCTCAAACGGTCCGCTCCAGAAGTACGATGTGGTAGGTCCCATCTGCGAATCATCCGATATATTCGGAAAAGATGAGATGCTACCAGAAGTTCACCGTGGTGATCTGATAGCACTCATGAGCGCCGGCGCTTACGGAGAGGCAATGTCTTCACAGTACAACTGCCGTCCGCTGCCGGGAGCTGAACAAGGAGAGTTCTGATCAGAATTTCCACATAACTCCAAGAGAGACGGGATAATCCCAGTAGAGTTTATCATCGTGGGACAGGATTCCTGCTCCCGCGCTGATATCTATGCCGAAGTGATCGGTAAGGAATATGTCATATGTAGCCTGGCAGGTCAGGAAGTTCTCATCGTAACGTCCAAAGGCAGGTTTGCCGCGGAATGAGAGTGAGAATGCACCTATGTCAAGACCCATACCGGCGCTACATGTGAATCCGGGATCAAACATATTGTTTTCATTCATGGAACCGGTGCTGAAGCCCAGGTCGGCCAGGAATGAGAGACCGCCGCGGTTGCCGAAACGGCACTTGAACTGAACCACGTCACGCATGGTTCCGGACTGTACGAAATACTGTACCTGCGGAGATATTGATACATAGGGGAAACGCTCATCGGGAACATTCCAGTTCTTAACCACTCCCACAATCATTCCGGCCGATGCAGCCGCAACGGCTACGGCACCTACCAGCAGAGCGGCATCATCGACCTCAGTCAGATCTACATCCGGAGCCTTGGGACGGCTGCTGCTCTTATGGGCAGTATTGTAACGGCTGGAATTTGAAGGAGTCCAGTTGTCATAATGACGACCGTCATAGTAACGTGCGCGATGCGCCACATCGTACCAGAACAGGTCATGGTAGAAATCAAACAAATCAACCAGCAACATCGCCAGCACAGGATCATCAGGGTCGCTGGTTGAGTATTTCTTACCCTCGGCATCGCGGGCACTGTAAACAATATTGTCAACCACAACCTCCTTTACAGGTTTCTCTACCGGTACCGGATCATGCAGTTCGGCCACGGTATCGGGCATGAACAGGTCATACATCACTGACTTGCTCCTGTCCTTATATATAAAATGGAACTGTGCGGTAATCTCGGCGGGAGAGTTCTTGTACATGGTCAGATAACCGTTACCGTCATCGGCCGTAACGACTTCACCCCACACAAGCATATTCTGCTTATTCTTCTTTGCGTCCACAACTGTAAACGGCAACACGATGGCAAGCATCAGAAACATCAACTTTTTCATAAGTGTTTTGGTTTATATCCGATGCGAAGATAGAGAGGATAGTTTACCCGTGTAAGGTAAATTCCCTAAAAGATCAGGGGAAAAACCCTATTGTTCACTCGTCGGACTCAGATGGCTCCGGGAGTTCGGTCTCATCGGCCTCAATATCAGCATCCTGCAGTTGCGGGATAGGATTGCGGGAGCTCTGCTTGGCTCCCAGTTTCTGCAGTTTGCCGCAGGTCTGAATTATGCTCTGACCGCCGGGCAGGAGTTTCTTCTCGCCTGCCTCATATGCCTTCCCGGCATTCTCAAGAGCCTTGCCTATAGCCTTGTAACGGTCCATGAACTGCCCCACACGGTCCATCATCTCATTGGCCAGTTCATAAACCTTCTCGTGGTTCTGGGCCTGTGCTATCTGAGTCCATGTCATGTTGATGATACGCAGGGCGGCAAACAGGGTCTGCTCGTCGGCTATATAGACGTTCTTCTCCATAGCGTTACGCCACAGATCAGGCTGGGCGCCCACTGCGGCCCACAGGGCACCGGTATTGGGCACGAACATTATCACATAGTCCATCCTTACCTTGGGAGGCTTGACATATGATGAATAGTCCTTGCCCGCCAGTTCCTTGACATGTTTCTGGATACTTTCCACATGAGCCTTCAAATATTTCTGGCGGTCAGCCTCATCCTCTGCATTCACATAATCCATGAATGCGGTCAGCGATACCTTGGAGTCAATGATAACGTCACGTTTCTGATCAAGGTGCAGAATCACATCGGGACGCATGCTGCGGTCATCCTCGGTGCGTACCACATCACCGGCCGCATCACGGATTGATGACTGCAATTCATAGTGAACACCCTTGGTCAGGCCCTGAGACTCAAGCAGTTCATCCAGGATTATCTCACCCCAGTTACCCTGCACGCGGCCGGCATGACGGAACACACGAGTAAGTTCATCGGCACTCTCCTTGGCGGCGGCACTCTGGCGCATCATGTTCTCGGCCTGGGTCTTTATTTCACTGCTTATGGATGTCTGTTTGATGGTATTCTCCTTCATAGCCTCCTTCATGCGGTCAATGGTCTCCTTGAGGGGATTCACTATCTGACCGATGCTGGTATTGCTTGAGGCGGCAAACTCCTCCTGGCGTTTCTTGAGCAGGTCGGCAGTATCGGCCTTCATCTGTGCCGATACTTTGGCTATTGTCTCGTCAAACTTGGCCTGCTGCGCGGCAAAGGCCTCGGCATGGCGCTTGTCCTGAGCGGCGATCATGTCATCACATGCCTTCTGACGGGCGTCAACAAGCTCCCGGGTATGTGTCTGCCACTCTTTTTTGGCCTTACCGGTACCCATCAGAAAACCGGCCAGCAGGCCCACCAGAGCACAAAGGATTCCAATAATTACAACCATCGGTAACAATCTCTTTTATATGGTTACGAAGATAAATATTCTTTTCGGTTTATCGTGCATTTTAATTATCTTTGCAATGCTTAAAAAAACTGACAAATAGTTCATTTCCGTAAATGCTCAAAATTAGAAAGGACGCTTGGATTGTGCCATTACTATGGTTTGCTGTGACAGTAAGCTGCTCTGACAATCCCCAGAAATCAGAACCCGTTTCATCGGATCTCAAATCAATTTACACAGAAGGTGCTGCCATGAGCCGCCACCGCACCGATCCGGAGCGCGCGCTCATAATGATTGATTCAGCCGTAACCGTAGGTAACATAACAGCGGCAAGGGGTGAATATCTCAAAGCCGTAACCTATTACGGCGGATTCAGGGACCTGAGTGAATCAAAACGCATCTGTCTGGATTTCGTGAACGGTCCGGAGGCCGGCTCCGACAGTGTTGCCCTGCAGCGCATGTATGATCTGCTGGCAACAATAGAATACTGCAACGGTAATGAAGTTCAGCTGATTCAGTACGCCACCGAGGCTTCGCGCCTGGCACACGCCCTGGATATGCCCGATGAGGTTGGCGATATGGCGGGCATGATAGCCTGTTCCATGGCACGTACCGGTCAGGTCAAGGAGGGAATAGACAAACTGAAGGAGACCATTGACGAACTCATAAAGCTGGATACATATCCCGGAGTCAACGCATTCCATTCGGTAACCAAGCAGCTCCAGCATATCTATGTTGAGAATGACATGTTCCAGGAGATGGTTGACCTGAGTATTCTTGCGCTTAACCGTATTGAGGAGTTTGAAAAGAACACGGAACGTTTCGGCGGAATGGACGACAATTACGATCCGTCCGACTTCATTGATTTCGCAAAAGGACAGACACTGGCATTCCGCACTGTCGCATATGCCCGCATGGGACTGAGAGCGGAGGCTGAACGTTCCGAGGCTCAGATGCGTCTCACAGACTGGAGCAAGACACCCGACTGCGAAAACATGATGAGTACGGCATATCTTCACCTTGGCCAATGGGACAAATTCGAGAAAGCCATGGATATAAGTGGCTCCATGATCAGGGACACCATAAGCACAAACTTTATCACCGCCCTTGAGATACGCGTAGTAGGTGCTCTGGAGCGTCATGACAAAGCCAGAGCATTTGACTATCTGCAGCGTGCCTACATAATCAAGGATTCCATTGCAAACCGCAACACACGCCAGCAGATGGCAGAACTGGCCACCGCATATCATCTGCAGGAGGAGACCCTGGCTCACCAACAGGAGATTCTGGCCCGGGAGAAAGCCGAATCCCGGGCACATCTGTATCTGGTAATCGGATTAAGCGTAGTGATGTTCTGCATATTCTTCAGTTACAAATGGAGAGAGACTCTTATCAAGAACCGCAAACTGTATGAACTCATAAAAAACCGGAATACTAAGACTGGAACTGATTCAGAGTCCGATAAATACGCACCCGAATCCAAGGAGATAGCTCTCTACAACAGGATATGCAACCTCATGTCAACTGACAGGCTCTACTCCAACCCCGACCTGACACGCGCCGGACTGGCTGAGAAACTGGCCACCAACGAGCACTACATAGCAGATGCCATACGCGAAGGCTCCGACGGAAAGACATTCCTGCAGTTCGTTAACATGTACCGTCTCAGCAGCGCTACCGTAATGCTTGCCCAGAACGATGATCCCGTTGAGCAGATAGCCCTGGCTACCGGTTTCAGTAACAGGCGCACATTCAACCGGATTTTCTTTAATGAGTACGGAATGTCACCGACCGATTTCCGAAGGGCCGGCCGAACATCATAATGTAAGCATTTTGCATAATTATCGGCAATCCTGATATTTCTCCGGATTTGACCTATTCTTTTCCAAATCTGTCCTATGCTCAGTTATTAATTTATATCTATTTGCAGTAATCAATTAATAGTTCTTATAACCTAATCAATCAACAAACAAATGAAAAAAAACAAAGGACCGGAACGATGGCGCAGATTATTGCCATTGTTACTCTTGTGTCTGTTCGGAATGACCGGCCAGCTTCAGGCTTCGATCAGATTCGAGCAGCATTGTGAGATTATGGATCAACCCAAACTGGGTCATCCCTACATCACTTTTGACTTGATTTATTATGACTGGACAAATGGAAGCAACAGCTTCTTTCTCCATGATTCAGGTGACGGAGTCCATAAAGGTCCCGCCATATGGGTGGACGGCCATTATATCTGTTCGCCCGACTGGGAGCTTGCATGGCCGGACACCGACGAGACCGGTAACGGAACAGGAGCCAGCAACGAAGCCGCTAAAGTTGACGGATGGTGGGGAACAAGATACACAAATACCTATGACGGAATAACCTATGTTGTGCGATTCTACAATCCCTACGAGCAAGTCAAGACAAGCAAACAACGCAAATTCGCAGTCCGTATGTGCATCTACATGGGCCAGATGGAGGTAGGTGCCACACACACTGTAAGAATCAGAGGTAAATGGAAAATCAACGGTGAAGGTTCATACTGGGTTGACAATACATGGACTACCAATGCATTATCAAGTCCTTGGGGCGCAGGTACACCTACAGCCAGAATGATCAATTACAATACAGTATCTCTGAACGGAACACTCGACAGCAGAATCACCACAAAGGTAGGTTTCTACAAGACATCCGAAGGCTCCGCCCCCAGCGGCTTTGTCCCTCAGAACAGGCTGTCAGGCGTTAAGTCATACACTTCTGATTCATACTCAAATCAGACAAACACTTATACCCGCAGTGACGCCAATCAGGCCAACGGATCAACTGTTGCAGTCCAGTACTTTACGGAATTATCGGCCGACAACGAGTTGATCACCATATATCGCTGGTACAACCTCAACGTACCCGGCTTTGTCAAACCCACCAACGTAGGAGCCGAGCCGGACACCTGGAGCAAGTCTGTACATGTATCCTGGAACAAAGAGACATCAAACAGCCGCAGTACGGAAGGAACCTGGAGCGTATTCAGGGACAACACCGAGATAGCCAGCAAACTGAGTTACGGCACAGACCATTACGACGACAATAATGTTCCTGAATACAACAAACAATATACTTACAAGGTTGCATTCATACCCAAGGATGCGCCCAACGGAACCGTGTACACCAAGTTGACAGGAACCAAGGAGGCTACGGTTGACCGCACATGGAACATTACCGGATTCACCGCCGAAGTTACCAAAGACAACAAGATCCAACTCAACTGGAACCACAACAACATTAAGGATGCCAGTGGCAGCAAGCCTTATCAGCTCAAGCTTACGAGATCCGACGATGGCGGTGAGACCTGGACTGATCTGGAGACATTTACAATCAACAGTGACAAGACCACAAGCGGTAAGCACACAGACAACTTTGAACTTGCAGGTAACCATGCTTACACCTACAAGCTGAGTATCAACCTGTTGGAGACCGACTATGCGAAAGAGTCCAACCCGGTAACTCTGAACGGAACATCGCTCACATCATTCACTGCAACCCGCGGAGCTTACAACAACATGGTAAAACTCACCTGGAAAGCCAAGCAGGTAGGTTTCAACGAAACCAGTTACGTAGTTTACCGTCGTCCTCTGGGTTCAACAGATGAAAAGGACTGGGTTCCGGTCTATTCAACATCAGGAACAGGCTCTAATTACAGCTACGATGACAACACTGTCCTTACCGGTACCTATAATGAGTATAAGGTTGCAATCGTAGAGACATTGAATAACGGCAACCAGATGACCTACTCTTCAAAGACAACCGACGGTTTCACCTACTCAACAGGTGTTGTAAGCGGCCGCCTTACATACGGAACCGGCACTGCAGTCGAGGGAGCCAAGGTTACTCTCAAGCCTCAGAACGGAGACGGTGACATCAGTACCACCGGAACACATTCACTTCTGTTCACCGGTACTGACGCAGGTCTTTTCTATAAGAGTGACTCCACCACCATACAGAAGCTGTTCAACAAGGATTTCTCGGTTCAGATGTATATCAACCCGAAATCATCTGAGATGAATGATCCCAACAAGCAGGTCTACAATCTGCTGCACGTTCTCCATGTCTTCTTTATGGGACTTCAATACGATGCAGACACCAAGGCTTACAACCTGCGCACATGGCTGAACGGCAGTTTCGAAACAAGCAAGTTCCAGATTCCCGCCGATGAGTGGAGCCAGATCACATTGGTACACGACCAAACCGCCAAGAACATCACTCTCTACTGTTTCACAAAAGACACAGTGATGACAGATGTTGTCAAGAAGGGTGCTGTAATTGACTGGAGCAAGAAAAACGGCAATGACCCCATGACCACCAACAAGCTGGATATCTTCGGCACTGCCGGATCAGGAGACGGTTCTGACAACAACTTCCGCGGTTATGCCGACGAATTCCGCTTCTTCACAAAGGCTTTGTCTGAAAAGGAGGTTAAGCGTAACTACAACCATCCGCTGGCCGGCAATGAGGACGGACTTGCCATCTATTATCCTTTTGATGAGGGTCTGTCAGTACAAACCCTTGCATATGACTACTCCAAGACCAACGGTATTTCAAACGAGCGTCACGCAAAGACAACTGTTGCCGCATACTCAACCAACATCATTCCTCTTGAGGAGCAGCTGAGTCTGATGACTTACACCGATGTTAACGGAAACTTCACCATCCGTGGCGTGCCTTTCGTTGGCGACGGTACTTCATACAGCGTCATCCCGTCTCTGGGAATTCACCAGTTCTCACCCAGTTCACAAACACGTTTCGTAAGCCAGTCTTCACTCATTCACAGCGGTGTTGACTTTGATGACGTTTCATCATTCCCGGTAAGCGGTACTGTTTACTACGAGAACACCACCTACCCCGTTGACGGCGTCAGCTTCAGGGTTGACGGTGTAACCTGCACAATGGACGGTGATGTCATCACCACCAATGAAAGAGGTGAATACACCATCAGCGTACCTATCGGTGACCACTACATTGTTGCCGAAAAGAACGGTCACACCTTTGCTCTTGACGGACGCTATCCCGCCAAGGCAGGTACAAAGCATACTTTCAATCAGGAGATCAAGAACCTGGAGTTCTATGACAATACTCTGGTTAACTTCACCGGTCGCGTAGTCGGCGGTAGCATCCAGGGTGACAAGTCTGTAGGATTCGGACTCAGCACCAACAACATAGGTGTATCACAGCTCCAGCTTTCACCGCTCAACACCGATTACAGCCTCAACTCTTACAAAAAGTATAACAAAGACAGCACGGCATACTGGTATGAGGTTGATACGGTTACACGTGTTGCCCCATCAGCCACCCAGGTTATAGCCAGCGATTCCTGGTTCGGTGCAACCAAACCGTTCTGCAACACCATCTATATTAACTCTGACGCAAAGACAGGTGAGTTCTCTGCAATGCTGCCGCCTCTTGAATATGCCATCAACAGCATCAAGGTGGTTAAGACACAGCAGTCTCTCCTGGACAACAGTGTCACCGTTGACATGACCAATACTACCCGTCAGACCTGTGATACCCTTTATCATGATGACGGTTCATATGAACTGTACACCTATGACAATCTGTACAAGCAGATATATCACAGCGAGCCTCAGTTCACAGTTAAGCAGCAGGATCATGAGGACGGATCGTTCGGTATAGACACCTATTCATTCGTTGCAGGTGAAGAGACTGTTACCCTTAACGACATCTACAGTGTCGAGAACGGCAACGTTACCTATAAATACGGTGCCCCTCTGTTCATCAAGGAGGACAACTATGTATTCAACCTGGAGGGCTATGAGCTCTATACCAATCAGGATGACAAGAACAACATCGTCACCGATAAGGTTCCTCTTATCGGAAACATTGTTACCATCAACAATGCACTGTCTGCAAGCCAGAGCGTATATGTTGAAGACGGCGTAACCAGTCAGGGTAATGCGGTCCAGGCCGGACAGGTTGTTGAGCTCAAGAGCAACCAGCTCACACTTGACAGTCTCGGTACAGCCAGGTATGAGTGGAAGGCCGGACTGCCCAACATATCAGGCGACTTTACACGTACCATCTCCATGAACTACGACATCGAAGGACGTCCATATCAGTGGAGCGGCAACGGTATGAAGGGTATTATCCTTGGAACTCTTGCTACGGGTAACAACTTTATCACTGCAGGTCCTGACAAATTGCTTATGATCCTGCGTGATCCCCCCGGAACAAACTCACATGCAGAGTGGAGCACCGGTAGCATTACCACATCATCTTCTGTTAAGGGTACCACCTTTACAGAGAACGCCTCAGTTTCATTCAAGCACCGTTTCGGACTTCATACAGAGATCATAGCCGGTACTCCCGGTGTAGGTGACATCACTGTACTTGAGGCTAAGGATGACCTGGAAATAGGTGCAAAAATGGAGAGTGAGGGTGAGAGTTCCACAAAGATGGAGACAACCACAACCATCACCCAGGCCTTCTCCACATCAAGCGATCCAGAATATGTAGGTGCTCAGGGTGACGTGTTCATCGGACAGTCAACCAACATCATATTCGGTAAGGCACGTAACCTGGACTTCAAGCGCGAGGCCGACGGTACCATCCATATCGCACTTGAGGACATCATGACTACCGGACTTGAATTCGGTACTCTGTTCAGTTACACCCTGAACTATATCGAGAACGTCCTGTTCCCCAACTATCAGTTAATGCTTGACAGCAAACTGGAGACAGTAAGTGAGCAGGAGTATCTTACAACCGATCAGGTCGCTCCCGGTCGCACCAGACCCAGATATATTACGACCCTTGAACCCGATGACCCGAAATTCGGTAAGACAGGAACCTACAAATTCCTTGTTCCCCAGGATATTGACGAGAACTTTGCCGACAGTGTAATCTGGATCATGCAGCAGTTGGAGAACTGGAAGACCTATCTGGCCAAGAATGAGGAAGAGAAGGTTAAGGCATACGAGAACCGCGCCAAGAATACCCGCAACTACTCATTCGATTCAGGTAGTGATGTATCCTACTCCATCCAGGTGGATTCAACCAAGACAACCAGCTGGGAATGGAAGGTTGCAGCCGGTATTACCATAAACAACTCATTCGGATTTGAAGTAAAGGGATTCGGCGTCGAGACCACCATCCAGGATGAGACCACGGGAGGTACACATCAGGTTGATGAGAACGGAGAAGGTTCAAGCACCACATACTCATTCACACTCTCTGAGGAGGGCGATGATGACGCTATCTCAGTTGACGTATTCGATTACGGTTCATACGGACCTATCTTCCGCACCCGCGGCGGTCAGACCTGCAACCCGTATGAGGGCAAGGTAGTTACCAAGTACTATCAGCCGGGAACCGTTATCATGGATGCCACCATGCAGATTGAGGTGCCCAAGATTGCAGTTGACATAAACGAACTTACCGATATTCCTTCGGGTGGTACAGCCAACTACACCCTGCGTCTGTCAAACGAGTCTGAGATTGATGAGGACGTTTACTACCGTCTGTTGGTAAATGATGAGACCAATGAGAACGGCGCCAACCTGATGATTGACGGAAAGCCTGTAACTGACAGCCGTATAATCAAGGTTCCTGCCGGTCAGGTTGTCACCAAGGCACTCCAGCTCAAGCAGACCAACCTGAGTATACTTGACTATAACGACATTGAGATTGTACTGGCATCACAGAGTCAGTTTGATCCTACCAGCACTTGGGATGTGATTGCTGACACCGTTAAGGTATCGGCCCACTTCGTTCCGTCATCATCGGACGTAACCATGCAGTTGGACAACACTCTGATCAACTCTACCACCGGTACTGACCTGAATGTCTCATTCAAGGACTTTGATCCCAACTATCTTGGCCTGAAGGCATTCCGCCTGCAGTACAAGAAGCAGGGCAGCGCCAACTGGACACAGTTCAAAGAGTATGTGCTGGGGAATCCTACCGGCAATCAGGAGAAACTGCCCAGCGGCGGTGTCGTTACCTATAAGCTCCCCATGGCTTCATTCTCGGACGGTGATTACACGTTCCGCGTTGTATCCGTAAGCACATTCGGTATGGATGAGGTTTACAAGTACAGCCAGGAGATAGCACTCACCAAGGATATGCAGCGTCCGCGTCCGCTCGGTCAGCCTGAGCCCGCCGACGGTATACTGAGCATAGGCGATGAACTGAGCATCACATTCAATGAGCCCTTCATGAACGGTGAACTCACCAAGACCGGCAACTTTATCCTGACCGGTGTACTGAACGGCGCCACCATTGACCACGAGACCGCACTGCGTATGTCGGGCAGTGACCTGACTGCAGCCACAGAGGCAGACATCAATCTGGCCGGTAAGGAGTTCTCATTTGACATGTGGGTTAAGATTGACGGTGCAGGTACCATCCTGAGCCATGGTAACGGTAACACCAAGTTCACTGTTGGAGTAACATCGGACAACAAACTGGTCGTTGACATTGCCGGAACTCCATACAAGTCAAACGTAGCACTGCCCACAGGCAAGTGGATATTCCTGACACTCTCATTCGCCAAGAACGGAAACAGCTACAAGCTGATCGCAGCCAAGGCCGATGAAAGCGGAACTGAAAACATTATCACCGCTTATGACATCAAGGAGTATTCCGGTAACGGACAGCTTGCTGTAGGTAAGGGTATGAACGGTGCCATCCACGAGCTTCTGCTCTGGGATACTGCCCGTGACATCACCACTGCTCTTGTTGACCGTAGCAAGACCAAGAATCCTTCAACACGTCATCTGGCAGGTTACTGGAAGATGAATGAGGGCGAAGGCACAGAGATCACCGACTTCTCAAGGGCACGCCACATGGTTATGGCCGATGAGTCATGGTATCTCAACAACGAGAACCTGTCAGTCCAGCTGGACGGCAGCTCCGCTCTCCTGCTCAACCTCTCGGAGTCACCCCACACTCCCGGTGATGACTACTTGGTTGAATTCTGGATGCGTACATCACAGAGCACAGGCACAGCTCAGCTCATTCAGGCTGCAGGCGTAGGCCTCTCTCTTGAGAACGGATTGCTTAAACTTACATCCGATGAGAATAAATTTGATGCAAGTTCAGCATCACTGGCAGACAACACATGGCATCATATTGCACTTAACGTGCTCCGCATAGGTTCAGCTGCTGTCTATGTTGATGGCGAGCGTACCATAAGCACCAGCGCACAGAACCTTGGAAGCATTGCCACTGACAATATGGTTGTCGGTGCAAAACGCACAAGGGCAAACGTCGGTTACACATACAGCAACTACTTTATCGGTAATATTGATGAGGTACGTGTATGGAACGCCACACTTGACGCCACTCAGATTAGCACCAAGCGCAAGATTCGTCTCACCGGCAGCGAGGAGGGTCTTGTAGCCTACTATCCGTTCGAGACCAAGGGTCTGGACAGCGGCAATCAGATCATAACCAAGGGCTATGCCACTGATCTTGCCGGAGGCAAGTTCCAGGCTCAGCTCACAACAGATGGTCAGATCAGTTATGCTACCGAGGCTCCCGCTCTGCGCAACAAGCAGATTGAGACCAATGTAAGTTATGACTACACCGCATCCGACACCAAGATAGTTCTCTCCATCGATGAGGATCCCGCTATCATCGAGGGCTGCTACCTGAACCTGACGGTACGTGACCTGCGTGATGCCAACGGCAACTACTCGGAGCCTGTCAACTGGACGGTATTCGTAAACCGCAATGAGTTGGAGTGGAAGGAGGATGACCTTAATATGACAACTCATGTCAAGGATCAGACATCGGCCACTGCCACAATCGTCAACAAGGGCGGTGTACAGCAGTTGTGGTCAATCTCCGGAATGCCTTCATGGCTTGAGGCAAGTGCCGACTACGGTGTAACCAACCCCACAGCCGAGACACGCATCACCTTCACCGTAAGCGAGTCAACGCCTATCGGCCACTATGAGGAGACTGTCTACCTGAAGGGTAACAACGGTATTGAGACACCTCTCACCGTCAGTGTAACCGTAACAGGCGATGTTCCCTCTTGGAACGTAAGGGCTAATGACTACGAGATGCCAATGAGCCTGATCAGCGTACTCAAGATGCCGGGATCAACAGCCGATGATGCGAACGACCTCGTAGCCGCCTTCATTGACGGAGTATGCCGCGGTGTGGCACATCCCGAGTACAAGAAGCGCTATGACACATATTATGTAACAATGGATATCTACGGTAACAGCACCGATGCAGACAAGAAGGTAACCTTCCGCGCATACGATGCTTCAACCGGAACAATCTATCCTATCGTCGAGACCAGCGAGACAATCGGATTCAATGCTCTTGACCTCATAGGCAGATATGATACTCCCACCACTCTGACCGCCGTTGACAGGATTGAGCAGACCACAGAACTCAAGAAGGGCTGGAACTGGTTCTCACTCTATGTCAAGTCTGATGACATGAACGTCAAGTCAGTATTCGGCAGCGTAGCCGATGACCTGGTAATGGTAAAGGGTCAGAGTCAGCAGGAAGGATTCATCATGCATGAGAACGGCATCTGGGCCGGTTCAATGAAGGAACTCTCCAACAGCCGCATGTACTCAGTCAAGATGTCTGCCGATCAGGACTTCAGCCTGATAGGAAGCCGTATCAGTTCAGAGAACCAGAAGATCACAATCGTTCGCGGTTGGAACTGGGTTGGTTACTATGGCAGCCAGGTAATATCCGTTACCGATGCTCTGGCCGGCATGAATCCTCAGAACGGTGATATCATCAAGGGACAGAGCGGAGTTGCATACTATGACAACTTTGAGTGGAACGGTTCACTCAAGACTCTGGAGCCCGGACACGGTTACATGATAATGAGCACCACCGATGCTGAGCGTCAGTTCAGTTATCCGTCAGTGACTACCTCACCGCGTCGTGCACCCGGAAGGTCATCCGCTGCCCAGTCTTCATTCGATCCTGTTGACTATCATGAGTTCTCAGGCAACATGGTTGTAATTGCCAAGGTTCTCTATAACGGTCAGCCGGCCAAGAATGCTGAACTCGGAATATTCGCTGAGGGTCAGTGCCGTCAGGCTGAGTTCACTGATGAGAACGGAATGGTTTACATGACTGTTCCCGGTGACAAACAGAGCCAGCTGAGAGCCGTAGCCGTAATCAACGGACAGTTCTACAACATAGAGCAGAGCGTTGACTACAGGAACGACGATATCATCGGCACACCCAGCAATCCTCTCCAGCTCACTGTAGGTTCACAGACAACCGGTATCTCTGTAATCAATGCTGATTCAGACGATATGATGTTTGACCTGCAGGGTCGCAAGATTGAGGACGACGCTGAGAACGGAATCATAATCAAGGGCAGAAAGAAGATTATCAAGTAAGTCCGCCCGACCTTTTGAAATACCGGTGTCCCTGACAAGGCACCGGTATTTTTTTTGTTGTTATATTTGCACTGCTTAACCTACAGAACTATTATGAGAAAGTCATTTGTCGTATCAGCTGCCATTTTACTGATTTCAGTCTGCGTTCAGGCGCAATACAGACGCCCCACCTCCTATTTCAGTGCCGATTCCCTACCCAATGCGGTACTCTTTCTGCCGGCACCGCCTGACACCAACTCAACCCAGTTCGCATATGACGTTTCACAGTATGAATGGGGCAAGGAACAGCGTCTTGACACTCTCAGGCTCAAACAGGCTCAGAACCACGCCGTCAACACCGCATCCGAAATGGCGGCCTATTTCAGCGAGCCGTTCGGCATGAAAATATCCCGCGAGACCACTCCTGCCATAATGCGTCTGCTGAACCGTGCAGTCCCCACCTTCCAGGCAAGTGCTACACGCCCCAAGGCAGCATACATGCGCCCCAGACCCTACAATTATTACAACGAGCCATCAGGACTGCCTGCCAGCGAGGATCGTGAGCATCCTACAGGCTCATACCCATCGGGCCATACGGTACGCGGATGGGGAATGGCCCTTATCCTGGCCGAGATCAATCCCGCCGCACAGGATGCCATACTGCTGCTTGGATATGAATGGGGACAGAGCCGCGTGATATTGGGATATCACTGGCAGAGTGATGTGGATGCATCAAGAATGCTGGGCGCAGCCTGTCTGGCACGAATGCATACCAGCCCCGACTTTATGGCCGATATGGCCGCAGCGCGTGA
>DBYT01000128.1:17330-20770 GCA_002309915.1 Bacteroidales bacterium UBA1179
ACTATCCTTGAGATGACTGCACTGGGAAGCAGCATCATCAGCATGGAGAGCAGGAACATGGTGACATTGAGAATGATGAGCCATCCTGCTCCCAATTGCATAGGTACGCTGTCCAGATAGTAGTTGGCCGGATCAAGCGGGAACAGATGGAACCAGTGCTGGATAAGACAGATTGTAATTCCAACCGCATCACCTATCAGCATTCCCTTAAGGATAATGTATGAAGCCAGACGCAGGAAAATCTTCCTGACAGTCTTGTTGGACGCGCCCATGGACTTGAGCATACCGATTGTGGCCGTACGCTCAAAAATGATAATGAGCAGACCGGAAATCATGGTGAATCCTGCGATACCAAGCATTAGAGCCAGGATAATCCACACGTTCAGGTCCAGGACCTCAAGCCATGCGAACAGTCCCGAATGCGTATCGTAAAGCGTACGCACCAGATAATCCTCGCCCGTAAGGTCCTCCAGGTCATTTATGATCTCACGAACCTGGAAGTATCCGTCCTCCACCTTGTTCACATCAACCAGACCTATCTCCAGTCCGCTGTATTCATAAGACTCCCAATCATTGAGACGCTGCAGCAGCCGTAACTCCGAAATGCCGAACATACGGTCATACTCCAGGAAACCTGTCTCATAGATACCCGTAACCGTCAGACGGCGGATCCGCACCTGACTCTGCATGAAATAGACATCGGCCCTGGAGCCCACATCAAGCCCAAGCATATCGGCTATGTTGCGTGAAAGCACAATCCAGTTGTTACCCACCGAGTCCTGCGGCTGCGGGAAACCGCCGCGCAACATGTATTGGTTCAGGAATGTACGGTCATACTCCGGGCCGATGCCCTTGAGCATAAAACCGTGAAAAGCCTCATCGGTACGTATGATACAGGGTTTGTTTATGTATGGCTGCACCCGCTCCACCAGTTCCTGCTCCAGCAGGGCGTTCATGGCTGCATCGTTGCATGTGACGGGATCTTCGACCACACCCATTCCCACGCGTGAATTTGTCACGGTGATATGCTGGGAGAATCCCATAACCTTGTCACGTATCTGACTCTTGAATCCGCGGGTGATGGCAAAAGTAAGGATCATAACGGTCAGACCCACCGCAATGCCTGTAGTAGCTATAATAATAGCGGGGCGTGAGCCACCTCTTACGCCCTCGTCCCTACCGTACAGTCGTCTGGCCAGAAACTTCTCCATAACTGAACGCGAAGATATGCATTTTCAGTTTATCTTTGCCTTTATGGAACGCCTAAAACATGTACTTATTATCCTGTTGGCCCTTTGCTCTACCGGTCTCAGCGCAAGGGAGGTATTGAATTTCAACAAAGATTGGAAGTTCTGCCTTAATCTTGAAACCGACAGTAATCCCGCTGATATTGAGTTCGATGACAGCGGCTGGCGCACTCTTGATGTGCCGCATGACTGGGCCATCGAGGGAGATTTTGACGAGCATAACCCATCCGGTACAGGCGGCGGCGCACTGCCGGGTGGCATTGGCTGGTACCGCAAGACATTTACCGTTTCCCAAAAGGATAAAGCCCAGGTGTTCAGCATAGAGTTTGACGGAGTCTATATGAACAGCTCGGTCTATTTAAACGGACACCTGCTGGGCACACGCCCCTACGGATACATATCATTCAGTTATGACCTGACACCATACATCAACTGGAACGGAGATAATGTGATAGCCGTAAAGGTTGATAACTCCGACCAGCCCAACAGCCGCTGGTACTCAGGCTGCGGAATATACCGTGATGTAAGGATAGTAAAGACCAATCCCGTTCATATACCCCAATGGGGCACATATGTAACATCAACCGTAAACTCTGACGGAACAGCAATGGTACATATCGAGGCCGATGCCCGAAATCTGGGTTACACCACTGTGATGGCAACCGTACGCCACACAATAGTCAACGCAAAAGGCAAGAAAGTATCCACAATAGAGAGCAATCCGCAACGCCTAAACGCCAGCGGAGGAGCCAAACCCCAGTTGGACATTAAGGTGAGCAATCCCGTACTTTGGAGTCTGGAAAAGCCCTATCTCTACACCCTTGTCACTGAGATATTAGTGGACGGCAAGAGAGTGGACCGTTATGAGACCCCGTTCGGAATCCGCACCATAGAGTTCCGCGCCGACAGCGGGTTCTACCTGAACGGTGAGCATGTACGCATAAACGGAGTCTGCAACCACCACGATCTGGGCTGTCTGGGCGCAGCAACAAACGAGCGTGCCATAGAGCGCCAACTGCAGATACTCAAAGAGATGGGCTGCAACGGCATACGCTGCTCGCATAATCCGCCATCACCCATACTGCTTGACCTGTGCGACCGCATGGGATTCCTGGTAATGGACGAGGCTTTTGACATGTGGCGCCGCCGCAAGACCGACCGCGACTACGCCCGGTTCTTTGACGATTGGTATGAGCGTGACCTGACCGACCTTGTGGTACGTGACCGCAATCACCCCTGCATAGTACTGTGGAGCATAGGAAACGAGGTACTGGAGCAGTGGTCCGATGCCAAGGCAGATACCCTGAGCCTTGAACAGGCCAACCTTATACTTAACATGGGACACAGCGAGGACCAGTTGGCCAAGGAGGGTGAGATGAGTGTAAACTCACTTATCACTGCCCGTCTGGCAGGTATAATCAAGGAACTTGACCCCACCCGTCCGGTAACTGCCGGTTGCAATGAGCCCAGCCCCGGCAACCACCTATTCCGATCGGGCGCCATTGACGTGATAGGCTACAACTACCATAACCAGAACGTACCGTCAGTACCTCGTCTTTTCCCCGGCAAGCCCTTCATCATAACCGAGAGCGTATCGGCCCTGATGACACGCGGATTCTATGAGATGCCGTCCGGGCAGATGATGACGCGCCCGGTGCGCTGGGACCGCCCCTACTTCAACCCCACATTCTCATGCTCTGCATATGACAACGTGGCCACCCCGTGGGGCAGCCATCATGAAGAGAACCTGATATTCCTTAACAGTCAACCCTTTGTGGCAGGACAGTACATCTGGACCGGATTTGACTACATAGGCGAGCCCACACCGTACGGATGGCCCGCACGTAGTTCATACTTTGGCATAGTTGACCTGGCCGGATTCCCCAAGGATGTCTATTATCTCTATCAGGCGGAGTGGACCGATACCCCCGTGCTGCATCTGTTCCCACACTGGAACTGGGAGCCCGGAGAGCAGATAGACATGTGGTGCTACTATAACAATGCCGATGAGGTTGAGCTCTTTATAAACGGCAAGTCACAGGGCACCCGCACCAAGGATGCCAATCATCTGCATGTAGTCTGGAATGTGACCTTTGAGCCCGGCACGGTAAAGGTCGTGGCCCGCAAGGACGGAGTAGAGACCGCCAGCCGGGAGATACATACCGCCGGCGAGCCCGCGCAGATACGCCTCAC
>DBYT01000050.1:0-687 GCA_002309915.1 Bacteroidales bacterium UBA1179
AAGCAATGCCGCCCTGTTATACAGATACGTGGAGTAGGTATGGAGAGGAAAGGACTTGACTTTGTGGTGCTGAACCAGGGTAATGCCAATCTGACGGAGCTGTATCGCACTCATATAGGTGATTGGCCCAAATTCTACAAGATGGATACCCTGAGCAAGGCCGGATTTGTGGCTACTGAGTTGCTGCTCAAGAAAGTAGGTGAGCCCAGGTGTGGCAGCGAAGAGTTCATCCGGAGCCGCGCCATAGTGCTATTCGGCTCAACCGCGTCTCTTTGCGCCGACCGGAATTATCAGGAAACCATTCAGAACGGGGATAATTATTATCCCAGTCCGGCGCTATTCGTATACACCCTGCCCAATATCGTAACAGGTGAGATTGCCATACGCAACCATTGGCGCGGTGAGACATCTTTCTACGTTCTGGAGGCTCCTGACGCCGCTCAGATGGCGTTTCATCTGGCTTGCGCATTCCAGGATACAGATACTGAGAGCATACTTGCCGGATGGGTGGACAGCCGTATGAATGATGATTTCCAGGTCTTTGTGACCTTGATAAGCCGGGAGGATGCGTCCGATACCGAGTGGCTGGCTGGACAATTGCAATTGATGATTAATAACTTAAACAAATGATATTATGGAAGAGTTGATTCTTAAACTTAAACAGGAGATTATTGAGGTGCTTAACCT
>DBYT01000050.1:706-2905 GCA_002309915.1 Bacteroidales bacterium UBA1179
TCAATTGATGCACTGGAACTTATCGTGCTCATGGAGAAGAACTACGGCATCAAGCTGCAGGATCCTGCCAAGGGCAAGGAGATATTCAAGTCCATCAACGTGATGGCTGACTACATTCAGAAAAACCGCACCAGATAATGTCTCAGAACAGGTCAGTGCTGATAACCGGCTGCGGCATTGTCAGTGCCATAGGTCAGGATTGCGGACAGGTGCTTGATTCGCTTCTGCAGGTACGTACCGGTGTGGGGCCTCTCAAATACCTCAAGACTGAGCATACGGAGTTTCCCGTAGGTGAGGTCAAACTGTCCGATGAGGAGATGGAGCGCCTTATGGGTATTGCTCCCGGTACTCCCACAACCCGTACGGCACTGATGGGAATGATTGCCCTGCATGAGGCTCTGGGGCAGGCCGGACTCAGTCGTGATGACCTTAAGGAGTGCGGTTTTGTAAACGGCACTACCGTTGGCGGTATGGATAAGAGTGAGCAGTATTACCTGGATTTCATTGAGAATGACAGCCGTAACGCTTACATCAGCACCCATGACTGCGGTTCGTGCTCCGAGATGATTGCCGACCGTTTTGGCCGCTTCAAGATGATAACCACCATATCCACAGCATGCTCATCGGCCGCAAACGCCATTGAGATGGCTGCCGATATGATTCGTCTGGGTGAGGCCGATATCGTTGTGGCGGGAGGATCGGAATGCATAACCAAGTTCCACTTGAACGGTTTCAACTCACTGATGATACTGGACCACAGCCAGTGCCGTCCGTTTGATGCGGGTAGGGCAGGTCTGAACCTGGGTGAGGGTGCAGCATTTGTGGTGCTTGAGGAGGCCGGTCATGCGGCAGCCAGAAACGCCAAGGCCCTGGCACGTCTGTCAGGTTACGGAAATGCCTGCGACGCCTTTCACCAGACCGCCTCATCGCCTGATGGAGAAGGTGCATATCTTGCTATGAGCAAAGCACTTAAGGAGGCTGGTTTAAAGCCGTCGGATATAGATTACGTGAACGCTCACGGTACGGGAACTCCCAATAACGACGAGAGCGAGAGCCAGGCTATGATGCGTGTTTTCGGCCAGGAACTGCCGCCGGTGTCATCGACCAAGTCCATGACAGGTCATACAACCAGCGCATCGGGCGCAATAGAGACTGTTATATGCATTCTGGCGCTCAGGAACGGTTTCATCCCCGTGAATTACGCTTTTGAGCATCCTATGGAGAACGGCATCGTGCCTAACATGGATCTGCATAAGGGTTGCCGGTTGCGTCATGTGCTCTGCAACTCGTTCGGATTTGGCGGAAATGATTCGTCATTGGTAATATCGGCAGTGGAATGATTATGGAAAAGAAGTCTGTTAAAATTCTGTCTGCCAAGCAGATATCAATCCAGAATCCGCTCTCTGAGGAGTGGATGGAGAATCCCCTGAGTTACACAGAGGATTACGTACGTGCCGTTGACCCTGATTTCAAGCAGTTCATATCGGCCGGTGACGCCCGCCGTATGGGCAAACTGCTCAAGCGTGCGCTTGCAACATCACTGTCCGCACTGCAGGAGGGTGGAATAGAGAATCCTGACGCCATTATTACCGGTACGGGATTCGGTAGCATTGAAAATACGGAGTTGTTCCTGGATGCACTGGTACGTGAGGGTGAGCAACTGCTCAAACCTACCCAGTTCATGCAGTCCACCCACAATACCGCATCATCGCTGATAGGAATTCATACAAAATGCCACGGCTACAACTCAACATACTCACAGAAGGGATTCTCATTTGACAGCGCCCTGTATGACGCCTGGATGCAGTTCCGCATAGGCAGGATAGCATCGGCACTGGTGGGCAGCCACGATGAGATGTCACCCGTGTTCTCCGGTTTTGTACGCAAAGCAGGACATGTAAAGGAGGGTGAAATATGCAGCGAGGCTGCGGTTTCTGTACTCATGGCTGAGAGCGGTGACAACGCTTACTGCACACTGGATGGCGTGAAACTGTTTGATTCACCTTCTCAGGATACTCTCAAGCAGGTTTTGGCCGATATGACCGCGGGCGGCATAGACGCCGTGATGACGGGCATGAGCGGCAATGCTGAGAACGATTCATGGTACGGATTCCTGGATGCAATGCTTCCGGGTGTCCCGCAGTTAAGATACAAGCCCCTGTTCGGGGTGAACTTCTCGTCATCGGCCATAGGATTCTA
>DBYT01000050.1:2934-3130 GCA_002309915.1 Bacteroidales bacterium UBA1179
GGCAAGGCCATAGAGTGCTCCAAGGGCATTCTTGTGGTGAATGTGGTTGAGGGACGTCATTATTCATTCGCACTGTTGAAACCGGTATGTGGAAGATAATACCATACTCATTGCTGCAGAGCCTTCTGTTGGCTGCAGGTCAGTTGATGATGAAACTGGCCCTGAACCATATGAGTCCCTATCAGGGATTCTGGCG
>DBYT01000005.1:0-1771 GCA_002309915.1 Bacteroidales bacterium UBA1179
ACTGTCCTGACACAGCTCTACAGCCGGTTTGACCTGCCGGGATGGGATGATAACCGCCATTATTCCGGCGGCTCATGGGCTCCCTCCATCCGCTATCACGGCGGCCGTTTCTGGGTCTATTTCTGCACACCCGATGAGGGCCTGTTCATGACATCGGCCAAGAAACCGGAAGGTCCCTGGGATCCGCTCTGCCACGTAAAGGACGTACCCAAATGGGAGGACCCCTGTCCCGTATGGGATGACAAGGGCAACGCCTATCTGGGCCGAAGCGCCCACGGAGCCGGGCCCATCATACTGCACCGTATGAGTGCCGACGGACGTGAACTTCTGGATGACGGCGACACCATCTACACCGGACCGGTGGCCGAGGGCACCAAATTCCTGCGCAAGGACGGCTGGTACTACCTTATCATACCCGAGGGCGGCGTAGGCCAGGGCTGGCAGACGGTGCTCCGTTCCAAGGACCTGTACGGCCCGTATGAGCGCAAGGTGGTGCTGGAACAAGGCCCCACAAACATAAACGGCCCGCATCAGGGTGCGCTGGTGGATACCCCCAATGGCGAATGGTGGTTCTTCCATTTCCAGGAGACCAACCCCATGGGCCGCGTGGTACTTCTGCAGCCCGTGCGCTGGGAGGACGGCTGGCCGCTAATGGGAGTGGATCTGGACGGCAACGGCGTGGGCAATCCGGTAACCTCATGGACAGTCCCCAAGGTAAAAAAGTCCAAAGGACCGCACGTGCCGCAGACATCGGACTCCTTTGAAANNACCCTGAGCCCGCAGTGGCAGTTCTGCCATAACCCGCACAATGAATACTGGAGTCTAACCGAGAATCCCGGACGGCTCACAATCAAGGCACAGCGCTCCACCAGCCTTATGATGGCGCACAACATCATCACCCAGAAGATAATGGGCTGGAAGAGCCTGATATCGGTAACTCTCGATGTAAACCGTCTGGCCGATGCCCGCGCCGGCCTGACATCGATGGGCCAGTCATTCTACGCAATCGGAGTGACCGAGCGTGACGGCAGACTCTGCCTGTACCAGGACGGCGGCTACCGCACCACTTATATCGATGACTTTGAGGTGGGCAGCACCGTCTGTCTGGCCCTTGAATACGATGCACAGACCAACAAGTTCCGGTTCCTGGCCGGATCGGACCGCGGTTCACTGAAGCCTGTAGGCACAGAGTTCAGCCAGCGCAGCGGGTTCTGGAAAGGCACCCGCGTAGGCCTATTCTGCTACAACACCCATGCCGATGGCGGTATGGCCCTGTTTGATGACTTTGAATATCCTGTAATTAACCGATAAACAATATGACAGATTTTCTTGAATTATGCAAGGCGCGCTACTCGGTGCGCTCGTTCTCGGACCGCAAGGTGGAGCCCGAGAAACTTGAAAAGATACTTGAGGCAGGGCGCGTGGCACCTACTGCCGTGAACTTCCAGCCGCAGGTGATTTATGTATTGCAGAGCCCTGATGCAGTGGCCAAGATGGCCAGCGTGACACCTTATATGTTCCATGCTCCGCAGGCTCTGCTGGTATGCTATGATGAGGACATCTGCTGGAAAAACCGCAAGCATGAGGAGGAGGGACACTCCGCCGGCGAGATGGATGCCACCATCGTGCTCACGCACATGATGCTCCAGGCATGGGAACTGGGTATCGGCTCCTGCTGGGTATGCAGCTTTGACTTCAAGGCCACCCGCCAGCTGTTCAACCTTCCGCCCAACATCAAGCCCGTTGCGCTCATGCCCATCGGTTATGCCGC
>DBYT01000005.1:1792-13341 GCA_002309915.1 Bacteroidales bacterium UBA1179
CTGGCCGAGACCGTCCATTACCTCTAATCCCGCCAAAGTGTCCCACAAGCACCCCCGCGAAAACGCTCACTCGGCGCAGACGGCGCTGTAGTAAGCGTAGAAATCGCTCCATTTGTAGTAGGGATAGCAGTCAGTGTCGAGTGGGAGCTGCACCTCATAGCCGTTCTGGAGGCACTTGACCAGGATCTCGGGGTTCTTCTTGCTCTTGTAGAAGATGAACTGCAGGTTGCCGGCCTTGCCGATCTGGAAGTCCTGGAAATAGTACTTGAGCTGGCTGGCATCGGTCACGCCGCCCTTGGGCATGTTGATGCCCATCACGATGTTGAGCGGTCCAAGGTTGGTGTCATGGCCGAAACGCAGGGATGCAATATCGTTGCACTCACCGTCAATGACCAGCTTGGCCTGATCCAGAATGTCCTGCACGATGGGTTTCATCACGTTGATGTCCCTGTACCAGTTGCGGTATGAGTTCAGGTTGGAACGCTCCCAGCCGGCGGTCAGTTCCTCAGGTTTGAAAAGTCCCACCAGAAGCTCCTCATGGCCGATGCTTGGCAGTGAGGTGTAGAGGTTCTTGAGGTTGCTGTATATGCGGCGGGAACTGCGTGACAGACCCTCGGTGCTGGTAAAAAGACGCGCCACGATCTCATCGTTAGAGGCCACCTGCGGGGTCTCGGGATTGAAATTGGTCATATCCAGCTCAGCTCTGGCACGGGGAGCCTTAACCTTATACGGATTGTCATCGGCATCGGGCTTGACACCGGGCAGGGTGGCTCTGGATGCCTGCTCGTAGATATCGATCTTGGGGTTGCACTGCACCATGGCCTGGCAGAATGCGCTCATGCTGATTATGCATCGGCCCGTAGTGGACGAAATGGCCCGGATGGTGCCGCCTTTCTTGAACACCTCGGGGAAACTCTCATACATCTTGCGGGCAATGGCCTGATGCTGGTCCCAACCCACGCGGGTAAGCTCGCCCATGCCGGCCATGAATTCGGGGTAAAGCGCCTTGTACTGCTCATAAAACTTCTCACCATCGGCAGTAAGAAGGTGCTTATCGTGTGCCTCGGTAAAAATGGTGTCCAACTCCAGATAGAGCGAGTTGTTCCAATAATAGCGCGAGCCGTGACGTGCGTAATGGCTTATGTAGAAAGGTTTGTAACCCTTGGGCGCCTTGGTCAGGGCCGGAGCATCGAAAGTGTAAGGGTAATCAGTTCCGTAGGATTTCTGAGGATTGGCTTCAATCTCCTCAAGAACGTTCATTCGCTGGGCGTATGAGAATGCGCATACAAACAACGCCACAGCAAGCAGGATTTTCTTCATTGTGATTGTTTTTGGTTAGCTGAATGCACAAAGATAATACAAATCCGTTACCTTCGCGTATGCATAATTACTTAACCTATGATTATTGAGAATGACCTTATAAGTGCCGATATTGACCTGCACGGCGCCGAACTGACCAGCCTGAAAAGAAAGGACTCCAATGAGGAACTCATCTGGACCGCCCAAAAGGATTATTGGGGCCGACATGCGCCCATGCTCTTCCCGATTGTGGGCAAGGTGTGGAAAGGAGAGTACAGAGTGGGGGACAAGACCTACAGCCTGCCGCAGCACGGATTCGCCCGCGACCGCGAATTCAAGGTACTCTGTCACGACAAGGAGAGCCTGGTACTCTGTCTTGAGTCCGATGAGCAGTCACTCAAGGTCTTCCCGTATAAGTTCCGCCTGGAGGCCACATACCGTCTTGAGGACAACACCCTCATAATTGAGTGGCGTATAAAAAAACCGGGCAGCGAGCCCATGTATTACCAGATAGGAGCACATCCCGGATTCAACTACCGCGATTTCCATAAAGACGATCCCATTCACGGATATTTCCGCCTAACTCAGGGCGAGGAACCGTTGAGCAGGCTCATAATAGGCCAACTTACAGAGGATGGTTACCGCAGCGACAGCGCAGGCCTTATGGAACTGGACAGCGACGCCATGCTGCCCCTCACTCAGGGCCTTTTTGCAAATGACGCTCTGGTACTGGAGGAGTATCAGTTGGATCAGGTAATACTCTACGACAAGGATTGCAATCCGTACATATCGGTCCAGACTGATGATGCTCCGGTGTGGGGCTTGTGGTCACCGCCCGCCAAGAACGCTCCGTTCGTGTGCATAGAGCCCTGGATGGGCCGGTGTGACTATCAAGGATACGACGGCGACATCTCCGGCCGTGATTATATCAACAAGCTGGAGGCCGGAAAGAGTAGTGAGTTCGCTTTCAGAATCACGGTCATTTAGAAATTGAGAATTGAGAATTGAGAATTGAGAATTAATACGCAGAACCTGCGTTAATTCCCGCGACATTAAAAAAGGCTCGGAATTTTTTCCGAACCTTTTTTATAATTCTCAATTCTCAATTCTCAATTCTCAATTTGGAAGGTCCAGCAGCGGCGACGGCGGTGGGTATAGTGCTCAAAGTGCTTCCAGATGTTCTGGACGTTGGCATTGTCCTCGAGCATGGGGCCGGTCTGGCAGTCTATGCCTCCGTGTGACTGGATGGCCTTGATGCCCTCGCGCAGGATTATGCACTCCACACCTTTCTTCTGGTCCTCGGGGCGGACACCAATCATGTAGAAGTCAATGTGACGGTGATCATTCAGGTCACCGAGCACTTTCAGTGCCGAGAACAATCCCAGTTTGCCCTTGCTGGCGCGAATGCCGCGGCTTATGGAGGGAGCAATGAATCCGAATCCCACCAGATCACCCGCCTGGTTCTGCACCATAAGCGAATACTCGGGCCGGCCTACCAGGGCAATCAGATGCTCCATATTCTCAATCTGCTTGGCTGACAGGGGTACCACGCCGTGCAGTTTTGCAAATGCCACGTTGATAATCTCCATGGCCTTGCGCACGTATGGACGCACCTCCTTCATGTTGCGGAACTTCTTGATGGAGTAGCCGTAACGCTTCTCGGAAATCTCGGCAATCTGGTCCATCTTGGGCGGAACCTGATCCGGAACAATCACCTTTGTCTCGGTCCAGTCCCACTTCTTGGTCAGGCCCAGACGTTTCATATGCTCAATGTAGTAGGGGTAGTTGTAGAGCGTTATGTACATGTCCAGCTGGTCAAATCCGTCCACCAGCATGCCCTGCTTGTCAAGGTTGGAGAATCCCAGCGGACCTACAACCTCGGTCATGCCCAATTCACGCGCCCAGGCCACAACAGTATCAAACAGCGCCTTCGAGACCTCAAAGTCATCGATAAAGTCAAAGCGGGTAAAACGCAGCTGCTTTACATTATCCTTCTCATTGGCGGCGCGGTTGAGTATGGCACCAATGCGGCCCACAATCTTACCGTCCCTGTAAGCCAGCCACAGACGGCTGTCGGCATAACTGTAAGCACCGTTCTTCTGGGGATTGAATGTATCCATCTCATCACCTATGAGCACGGGTACGTACATATCGCAATCTCTATACAGGTCAATGGGGAACCTGAAGAGTTTTTTCTTGTCCTTATCGGTGAGGACCTCCTTAATTTCAAGCATAGTACGCAAAAATACAAAACATCCCGAACATGGAGTCCGGGATGAGTGCAAATATATCGGAGTATCAGAATGATGTGCTAATACCAATCATGAAGGGGTAAGTCTGAACGGGATCGTCGTCCAGGAACAGGCTGGTAAATGAGTAGCGGGCTGTGATTCCGAAATCGTTGATGCCGATACGGGCTACTGCGTTCAGACCCAGGGGATTCACGTTGATGCCGTCTGCAACAGTCACGCGGTCATCCTCGCCAACCAGGTCAACCTTTGATACATCAGCGAAACGGTACTCTATCTCGGGGCCGACGGCAATGAACGGTCCGCGTCTGGAAGCCGAGCTGATCTCAAGACAGATAGGCACGCGCAGGCTCCAGTAGCGCAGGTAACCCTGCTTGACCGGTTTGCTGTCAAAGGTGTCGAAAAGATCAACCTTGTTGGCTGACTGCATGCTACGTGTATAGTCCAGATACTGGTTGTCACCAATCCAGTAACGTGAACGTGTTATGTAAAGAGCGGTGTTGACACCTATGTTCCTGGTCATGTGGTAGCCCCACTGTCCTACGGCAAATCCAATCTCGAATCCTTTGCCCTGTTTCTGCGGCAGACCGGGAGTCATAACGCGGGGATCATCGGTTGTGAGCAGGTTAACGCCGAAATAGAAACTGGGGGTATGACCGGGACCGTAATAGCGGTAAGTCTTAGTATTATTATTTCTCTGCTCTTGCTTGCTTACGGGCTTTTTGTTTGACTGGTTGCCCTGCTCATCGACTATCTCATAGTATTCGGCACCCACAAGAGCGTCGTAGAAGTTGTGGGCAAAGCGGCGAGCCCAACCTTCCTTGCGGCCTACCTGGCCATATTCATCATATTCGTAATGTCTCTCTCCCTGTGCAAACGCGGGAACTGCCAACAAAGCTGCTACTACCGCAATCAGATACTTTTTCATCATGTTTAAGTAATTCTTTTGCCTAATAGACGCAAAAGGTCCGGATTTGTTGGTCCGGACCGTGATATTTTTTCAATTATTTTGCAGAAAAGTACTCCAGAGCCTCTCTGTAGCCGTCAAATCCCTTGCCTTTTATGACCTTTGACGCATATAAAGAGACAAATGAGTGCCGACGGAACTCCTCGCGTGAGTCAACATCGCTCAGGTGAACCTCGACCGTGGGGATGGCCACTGCCTTGAGCGCATCCAGAATGGCCACGCTGGTATGGGTATAGGCGGCCGGATTGATCACGATACCGTCAAACACACCGTAAGCCTGCTGGATCTTATCCACGATGGCGCCCTCATGGTTTGACTGGAAAAGCTCCACCTGCAGACCCAGGTTCAGACCGCTCTCCAGAATGAAAGCCTCAAGGGCCTTGAAGTCACGGTTGCCGTAAATGGCCGGCTCGCGCAGACCCAGAAGGTTCAGGTTGGGACCGTTTATGACAAGAATCTTTTTCATGCCGCAAAGTTATATAATCTCCTGATATGTTCCGAAATACTTGAACTGCTCGCCGCAATGGTCCAACTCGGAAATGAGTGACGCAAACTTCTTGTCATAGATGGACAGCTCAATGTCAAAGTAGAACATGAACTCAAAGTCGCGGCCCGGGATAGGACGTGACTCCAGTTTGACAAGGTTGGCACCGGTGGCGTTGAACTTGCTCAAAACGCTGAACAATGTTCCGGGCTTGTGTGACATCACCATCATGATACTGGTGCGGTTGGCACCCGGATAGATGCGTGCGTTCTTGGCTATGCAGATAAAGCGTGTGTGGTTGCTGTCAAAGTTCTGGATATCCTCGGCCAGCACCTCCATGTTGTAAAGGTCCACGCAACTCTTTGAAGATATTGAGGCCGATGTCCGGTTGGGATCCTTGGCAACCTTCTGGGCGGCCATGGCGGTGTTATCGAACGGAATGACCTCGACATCCTTCAGTGCAGCCAGGAAGTGTGAGCACTGGCCGATGGCCTGCGGGTGGGAGTAGATGGTCTTGATATCCTGGAAACGGGTTCCCTTGGCGGCCAGCAGCTGGTGGTCCACGCGTACGCGTGTGCTGCGTACTATATGTACGTTATATCTTACCAGCAGGTCATAGATCTCGTTGACCGAACCTGCGGTGGAGTTCTCAATAGGCAGTATGCCGTACTCGCACAGACCGTCGGTGACCATGCGGATAACACCCTCAAATGTGTTGTTGAACATGATCTCAGGCACCTCGAACAGCTTCTCGGCGGCAATCTGGGAGTATGCGCCCTCACGTCCCTGGCAGGCTACCACGGCGCGCTTGGGGAACGGAGCGGGATCAGCATTGATAAGAGTGGAGATGGCCTTGTAGAGAGGGGACTCCTTCTCCTTGTACATAGCCTCGTAAGCCTTGCTTATGTCAAAGATGGAACGGTACAGTACGCGTCCGAAATCCTCCAGGTCCTCGGGCAACTGCTTGGAAACTCTGGCCAGCACCTCACGCTCGCGTGATCCGGCGCTTACCGGTATGTCGTGTTCTCTCTTGTATTCGCCTATGGTATTGACCACCTGCATTCTCTGTTGGAAAAGACGGCATATCTCATCATCAATTCCGTCAATCTGTTTTCTGTAATCTGTAAGGTCCATATCTTAACTTTGGTATTGGCTATCAATTCTCAATTCTCAATTCTCAATTTTCAATTTTCAATTGGCCTCCTAAGGCGTTGAAATCATCAAAGAAGGCGGGGTATGACTTGGCGGTGCACTCGGCATCGCTTATGGTAATCTTTACGTCTTTGGCCGATGCAAGTATCGCCGCCGACATCGCCATGCGGTGATCGCCTGACGGGTCATAGGCGCAACTGCGAGCCGGACCTCCGGTAACGGTAAGGGTATTGTCCGATGCAAACGCATATATTCCGGCCATACCCAGCAGTTGCAGGATGGACTGCACGCGGTCACTCTCCTTGATGCGGAGACGTCGTATGTTATCGAAAATGGTAGTTCCCTGGGCCGATGATGCTGCAACAGCCAGGATGGGAACCAGGTCGGGGATATCGGCACAGTCAATCTTTGCCGCGGTCAGGCTTGACGGGCGGGCGGTGATGGTGCCGGCGGTGGTTGTGATGTCGGCACCCATACTGCGCAGCACATCCACGATACGGCGGTCACCCTGGGCGGAGCACTCGTAGTTCAGACCGGTGCAGGTGACAGGTTTGCTGCCGGCCACGCCTGCCGTGATCCAGAATGCTGCAGCCGACCAGTCACCCTCGACGCTGACCTGGGCATCGGCCGGTGTAAACTCCTGACCGCTTGGTATGATGTAACCGTCGGTTACAGTCTGTATGTCAATTCCGAACTGACTGAGCGCGTTCAGTGTAAGTCCTATGTATGATGAGCTCTCCTGCTTGCCGGTAACCGCAATCTTGCTCTGTATGCCCGTGAGCGGCAGAGCCATAAGCAGGCCCGATATGAACTGGGACGATATGCCGCCGTCAATGGTGTAAAGTCCGGCGGGCAGTTTACCACTGCACTTAAGGGGCATACGGCCGTTCTCGGTCATCTTTACTCCGTGAGCCGTCATCTCCTCATAAAGAGGTGAGAGGGGGCGCTCCGGCAGACGGCCCTGGCCGATGAATGTGGCATCGGCCCCGAGTGCGGCGGCTACGGGCAGCAGGAACCTCAGGGTGGATCCGCTCTCGCCGCAGTCCAGCGTGGCACCTTTGCGGACCTCCGTTATGGGCTGGACGCTGAACTTTCCGTCAGCGTATGTGATGTTTGCGCCAAGGGCGTTAAGGCAATTCATGGTTGCCTCCATATCGCGGTTCACGCTCTGGCAGACAATTGTGCAGGGCGCGTCGGATAGCGCTGCGCATATGAGCATGCGGTGGGCTACCGATTTTGAAGGCGGCACCTGTACGTTTCCCGATACTGCTCCCGATACCTCTAGAATCATAATCCGGCTTTTTTCATCAGTTCAAGTACCTGACCGGCAGGCATTTTCTCCAGAGTGCATGCGCCAATCTGCTTGGGCAGCACAAGTGTGATATCGGCTCCGCTGCGTTTCTTGTCCGACAGGATCACGCTGTAGAGCTCATCGGCCTTGAAAGGACATGCGGTCTCAAAACCGTAATCTTTTACTACTTTGGTTATTGTGTCTGTGTAGTCAGTGAATCCGTAAACCCGGGCCACCTTTGCGGCAATTATCATTCCGCGGGCAACGGCGCTTCCATGTGTGATTGTAAAGCCGCTCAGTTTCTCTATGGCGTGACCGAATGTGTGGCCAAAGTTGAGCAATCCGCGCAGACCTTTGTCAAATTCATCCTGCTCAACGACGTCGCGTTTTATCTCTATGCAGCGGGCAATCACCTTGGTAAGGTCAAAGCTGTTGGGTGTGGCAACAGTATCGAACAGCTTGCTGTCCAGTATGATACCGTATTTGATAACCTCGGCAAAGCCGTCACGCAAAACCGAGGGGTCAAGGGTCTTAAGGTTCTCAGTGTCCAGATAGACCAGGGCGGGCTGGTGGAATGCGCCCACCAGGTTCTTGCCGGCGCTTATATCGACCGCCGTCTTGCCGCCTACTGATGAGTCAACGGCTGCCAGCAGGGTAGTGGGTACCTGAATGTACGGAATGCCGCGCAGGTAGATAGCCGCTGCGAATCCGGCCATATCGCCAACCACACCGCCGCCCAGCGCCAGCACCATATCGGTGCGTGTAACCTGCGCCTTGACCATACAGTCAATAAATGCGGTCACGTTATCAAGGGTCTTGCTCTGCTCTCCGTTTGGAATCACGTGGGCTACGGTCTTGAAACCGGCAGCCTCAAGTGAATCAGTTACGGTCTTGCCGTAGAGCGGGAAAACCTTGTCGTCGCTCAGGATAGCTACGGTGCAGGGTTTGAAACGCTCTGCAACAGCCTTTCCTATGCCGCTCAGGCACCCTTTGTCTATAAGGATGTCATAGGAGCCCGATGCGTGAACGGTGATCTTTTCCATATCAGTTCTTTTCTGAGAGTTCCTTTGCTATGCGTCCGTCACGCAACAGTGCGCAGAGTGTCTGGGCGTCATCGGCCTCCATGGCACTTGCGTACTGGGTGAGGTTGTCAATCAGGGTATGTATCTCGCGCAGAAGGTTGTCCTTGTTCTCAAGGAACAGTTCTGTCCACATATTCTCATTTAGCCAGGCCACACGCGTAAGGTCACGGAAACTGCCCGCGCTGTAGCCCTTATGCTGCTGGGCCGACGGGCTCTTGATGTAGGCGTTGGAGACCACGTGGGCCAGCTGTGACGTGAATGCGATCATGCTGTCGTGCTGCTCGGGGGTGGTGAATACCACGCGCTTTAACTGCATGGGGTCCAGCAGATGCTTTATACGGTCCAGCAGCTGGATGTCATCATGCGTGGGCGGGATGATAATCATCGATGCGTTCTGGAACATAGAACCGCGTGAGTTCTTGTAACCCGAAAGGTGTGTTCCGGCCATAGGGTGACCGCCTGCATAGGTGAATCCGTACTTGGCTGCGGCTTTCATTCCGCACTCCACTATCTTGCGCTTGGTTCCGCAGTCATCGATCACGATTGTGCTCTTGGCAATCTCCGGAGCATGGGCGTTTATCCAGCCGCATGCGGCATCGGGGGTGACTGCTATGTGGATAAGGTCACACTTCTTTATGTTGCTGCTGTCCAGCACTGCATCCAGAGTGCCTTCCAGCTGTGCAAAACAGCTTACAGACTCGTTCAGGTCATAACCGTAGACCGTCCAGCCGGCCTCCTTGTAAGCCTTGGCCAGCGATCCGCCTATCAGACCCAATCCTACAACTGCTACAATCATCTTGCTTTCTTTGAGTTACAAAAATACTCAATTCTCAATTCTCAATTCTCAATTACTCACACGATTTGCTTAAGTGCCACCACCTTACGTGCTACCTCATCAAACTGTGCGGGAGTAAGTGACTGAGCACCGTCGCACAGCGCGTGGGTGGGATCGTTGTGAACCTCGATGATAAGACCGTCGGCGCCGGCTGCAACTGCTGCCAGACTCATGGAGGGAACCAGACGTGACTTGCCTGTGGCGTGGCTGGGGTCAACTATGATGGGCAGGTGTGACAGTTCCTTTACAACGGGGATGGCACTCAGGTCAAGCACGTTGCGGGTGTAGGTGTCGTAACTGCGAATGCCGCGCTCGCACAGTATGATGTTCTCGTTGCCGCCGGCCATGATGTACTCGGCGCTCATGAGCCACTCCTTGATGGTGCTTGAAAGACCGCGCTTAAGAAGGATGGGCTTGCGGGTGCGTCCCAGGGTCTTGAGCAGCTCAAAGTTCTGCATATTGCGGGCACCAACCTGGATAAGGTCAACATCCTCAAAGAGGTCCAGGTGTTTTTCACTCATAATCTCTGTAACTATGGGCAGACCTGTTGCCTTGCGGGCCTTACGCAGCAGTTCAAGGCCATCGGCCCCCATTCCCTGGAAATCGTAGGGAGAAGTTCTGGGTTTGAATGCGCCGCCGCGCAGAAGTTTTGCACCCGATGCCTTAACAGCCTGTGCAATCTGGGTGATTTGCTCCTCGGACTCAACTGAGCAGGGACCGGCTATCATGGCAAAGTTGCCGCCGCCAATCTTGACCTTGTTCTCACCTTCACCTATCTCTACTATTGTGTCGGCGGGGTGGAAACGGCGGTTGGCGCATTTGAACGGCTCGCTGATACGGGTGACTGACTCTATGATGTCAAGTCCGCTCAGCAGGTCGGGGTCAATCTTGCTGGTATCACCAATCAGACCTATTACTGTCTGGAACTGTCCTTCACTGATATGAACATCTACTCCCTGGCCTTTGATCCAGTTGATAAGGTTTTTCTTTTGAGTCTCTGAGACTCCGGCTTTAAGTACTGCTATCATAGTTTTATGTGTTTGTTTACGTATCAAAAAAGAGCCCGAATCATTGATCCGGGCTCTCTGTTATCTTGTTCGTTAGTATGCATACAACAAATTACCCGGCTATTGTCTGGTAAACCAAAAGTAATAGAAGTATGCGTTAATTGCTTTCATTTCGGGCGCAAAGGTAAACAACATTTCAACATATTGTCATTCTGATCCCGTTTTTTTTGGTTCCGTGCACGGAACTTCAAATACGAACCTGGCTCCGCCGCCTGTATAAGTGGTGTCAAGATATACGTTGGCACCCATCAGGGTAGCTATCTCGCGGCATATGCTCAGTCCCAGTCCCGTACCCTGGACAAAGCTGTTCAGTTTGGTGAACCGGTCAAATATGGCCTCAGCCTGATCGGCGGGAACGCCCGGACCGGTATCTGTCACGCTGAATGTCACGTAGCCGGGCTTGGCGGTGAGTGAACTGGCCAGAACTATCTTACCTTTTGAGGTATGCTTGCAGGCGTTGGTCAGAAGGTTGATAAGGATCTGCTGTACACGCTGCGGGTCAGTACGGAACGTGAACGGCTCCTCTGACTCCGGCTCGTAGAACATCTCCACACCCGGGTGCAGACGGTGCTCGGAACTCGATATGGCGGCACGGCACATGAAATGAACCTCACCCTCATCATACGTAATCTTGTATTCACCCTTATCCATATCGGTGGTGTTCAGGATATCCTCAAGCAGCATGATCAGAATCTTGGTGTTGTTCATTATGTGGTTTGAGAACTCCTGCTTCTCCTCTGGGGTGAGCGAATCGTCGGGGAGTGAGAGCAACTGCGAGAAACCCACTATGGCGTTGAGCGGGGTGCGTACCTCGTGGCTCATGTTCTGCACGAACCGCGTCTTGGCGGCGTTGGCAATCTCGGCCTTGCGGTTGGCGGCGGTCAGTTCGTTGATCATCTTCTGGTCATGTATCCTGCGGCGTCTCAGACCTATCACCTGACTGTATGAGAACGCCAGCAGCCCCAGCAGTATTGCCGTTACAAGAATGGTAAGTATCAGCGTCGTCCGGTCCAGTTGCTGTGATTTTTTTTCCAGATCTGCTGTCAGCACCTTGTTGCCCATCTTTGCGTCAAATTCAGCCATATTAAGCTGGTTGAACTTGGCAAAATTGCTTTCCATCAGT
>DBYT01000024.1:0-157 GCA_002309915.1 Bacteroidales bacterium UBA1179
CAACGCCCAGATCCACAATCTCGCCGCTCTTGCTGATGCCCTCGCCGAACATGATGTCGAACTCGGCCTTGCGGAAAGGAGGCGCAACCTTGTTCTTGACCACCTTTACGCGAACCTGGTTACCAACCACACTGTCGCCGTCCTTGAGCTGGGTCAC
>DBYT01000024.1:171-5408 GCA_002309915.1 Bacteroidales bacterium UBA1179
TAGAACTTGAGCGCGTTACCGCCGGTGGTTGTCTCGGGGTTACCGAACATGATACCTATCTTTTCACGTAACTGGTTGATAAAGATGCAGGTAGTGTTGGTCTTGTTGATGGTCGATGTCAGTTTGCGCAGAGCCTGGCTCATCAGACGAGCCTGCAGACCTACCTTGTTGTCGCCCATATCGCCCTCGATCTCGGCCTTGGGGGTAAGTGCTGCAACACTGTCAATTACGATGATATCGATGGCCGATGAGCGGATCAGCTGCTCGGCAATCTCCAGGGCCTGCTCGCCGTTATCGGGCTGTGAAATCCACAGGTTGTCGATATCGACCCCCAGTTTGGCGGCGTAGAATCGGTCAAAAGCATGCTCGGCGTCAATGAACGCAGCGATACCGCCAGCCTTCTGGGCCTCGGCAATGGCGTGAATGGCCAGAGTGGTCTTACCTGATGATTCCGGACCGTAAATCTCGATTATTCGGCCGCGCGGATAACCGCCTACGCCAAGTGCGGCGTTAAGGCCGATGGAGCCGGTGGGGATGACATCGACGTTCTCAACGCTCTCGTCACCCAGTTTCATGATGGAGCCCTTACCGAAGCTCTTCTCAATCTTGTCAGTTGCTGCCTGCAGCGCCTTGAGTTTCTCGCTCAAGCCTGCATTCTGAGGGCCTGACGCACCCTCAATCTCTTTCTTTGCCATAATATGACTGTAATTAAATTAGCTAATCCCGAAGCGTGTTCTCCAAGGTATCACCACTTCAGTAAAGCGCCTCTTTGACGCTCTGTAGGCAAAGTTATAAAAACACCCCACATATTATAATTTACCCGCCAAAAAATTATCAACAACCACACGCACCCACCAACCTTAGGGAAGAAATCGTTCGCACCTGCATTGTGGCTCCCCAAGGTGAGGGGGTAGCACAGGTACGGGCGTGTTTTCCGTTCACCTTAGGGAAGAAAATGGCCACACCTGCGTTACAGTTCCCTAAGGTCACCGGGTAGCCCGCGGGAAAGCGTATTTTCAGCTCACCTTAGGGAGAGAAATGGCCCCACCTGCGTTCTGGCTCCCTAAGGTCAGGGGGTAAGGTCAGGGGGTAAGGTCCGGGGGAAAGGTCACACTGCAGCCCGTGTGGGAATTGCGGAAAACGTGCTATATTTGCTGAAAGAATACAATCATATGAACAAGGAATACGTAAGCATAATCGTGCGCGAGACCGGCCTGCGCGAGAATCAGGTGGAGAACACGCTGAAGCTGCTGGAGAACGGCGCCACGATACCTTTTATAAGCCGATACCGCAAGGAATCCACGGGCGGAATGGATGAGGTCCAGGTGACCGAGGTGAGCGATGCGCTGGAGCGGCTGGAGGCGCTGACCAAGCGCAAGGAGACCATCCTGAGCACGATTGAGGGGCTTGACAAACTAACTCCGGAACTCAAAAACCGCATAGAACACTGCTGGGACTCAACCGAACTTGAGGACATCTACGCCCCTTACAAGCCGCATAGAAAAACCCGTGCCGATGCCGCTCGCGAGAAAGGCCTGGAGCCGCTGGCCGAGTTCGTGATGAAGCAGAACCAGTACGTGCCGCTGGACCGCGAGGCCAAGAAATACATAAATAAGGAGAAAGGTGTAACCACGGTTGATGACGCGCTCCAGGGTGCAATGGACATAATCGCCGAGCAGGTCTCAATGGACGAGGGCACGCGCAACCAGGTGCGCAACGCATACCGCCGCACCGCCCGCATTTACAGCAAGGTGGTCAAGAGCAAGGAGGCCGATGCCCAGAAGTTCCGCGACTGGTTTGACTTTAACGAGCCCCTGAACCGATGCGCATCGCACCGTCTGCTGGCCATGCGCCGCGGCGAGGCTGAGGGACTGCTTCGCGTATCGATAGAGATTGAGGATGACAAGGCGGTTGAATCACTCTCCAGACACTATGTCCGCGGTAAATCCGAGGTGTCTCAGCTGGTCGATGAGGCTGTTGAGGATTCGTACTACAGGCTGCTTGCAGCCGTCAATCGAAAATGAGTTCGCTGCATCGTCGAAGGAACTTGCTGACGCTGAGGCTATAAGGATATTCGCACGTAACCTGGAGCAGCTGCTGATGGCCTCTCCGCTAGGCCAGAAGGCGGTTATGGGCATCGACCCCGGATTCCGTACGGGCTGTAAGGTGGTCTGCCTGGACCAGCAGGGAAACCTCCTTCACAACGAGGCCATATTCCCCCACCCGCCCCACAACGAGGCGCGTCAGGCGGCCGCAAAAATCCAGGCATTGGTGGAACAATACAAGATAGAAGCCATAGCCATCGGCAACGGAACCGCAGGACGTGAGACCAAGGATTTCGTAGAGCATTTGCATCTGCCCAAAAACGTTCAGATTTTCAGCGTAAATGAGGACGGAGCGTCAATCTATTCGGCCTCAAAGACTGCACGTGACGAGTTCCCCGATTATGACGTGACGGTGCGCGGTGCCGTGTCCATCGGCCGCCGTCTTATGGATCCTCTGGCAGAACTTGTAAAGATTGATCCGTCATCGATCGGTGTCGGCCAGTATCAGAAGGATGTGAATCAGACCGACCTGAAACACTCGCTGGATCAGACGGTGATCAGTTGCGTGAACCGCGTGGGTGTGAACCTGAACACCGCCAGCACGCACCTTCTTACATATATAAGCGGTCTGGGGCCGCAGTTGGCGCAGAATATCGTGGATTACCGCACGGCAAACGGGCCGTTCCATAACCGCAAGGAACTGCTCAAGGTTCCGCGTCTGGGCGCCAAGGCGTTTGAGCAGGCTGCCGGATTCCTGCGCGTGCCGGACAGCGACCAGCCTCTGGACAACAGCGCCGTACACCCTGAGAGTTACGGCATCGTGGAGCGTATGGCAAAGGATCTAAAGTGCACCGTTCAGGAACTCATGAAGAGCCCCGAACTCCGCGCCAAAATCGATATCAACAAATACGTGACCGATAAGGTTGGACTCCCCACCCTGACCGACATCATGGCAGAACTTGAAAAGCCGGGCCGGGACCCGCGCGGACCGCTCAAGAAATTCGAGTTCTCAAATGAGGTCCACACCATTGAGGACGTAAAAGCCGGAATGGAACTTCCCGGAATCATAAGCAATATTACCAATTTCGGCGCGTTTGTAGATATAGGAGTGCACGTTAAAGGACTGATCCACATCTCGCAACTTGCTCCGGGAAAATTCATTAAAGATCCCACACAAGTTGTATCTTTACAGCAGCAGGTGATGGTGAAGGTCCTCAGCGTAGACCTGGAGCGCCAGCGCATCAGCCTGGCAATGACATGAAACCTATTTACTAACTAAAAAAGATATTTATGAAAAAGTACTTAGCAGAAATGATCGGAACCATGGTTCTGGTTCTTATGGGTTGCGGCGCAGCCGTCAGCCTGGGTTGCACACCTGCCGGCATCGGCGTTCCCGGTGTAGTCGGCACGGCTCTTGCATTCGGTCTTGCAGTAGTTGCAATGGCTTATGCCATCGGCGGCATTTCGGGTTGCCACATCAATCCCGCCATCACTTTGGGCGTATGGATGTCGGGCCGCATGAGCGGTAAGGACGCTATCTGGTACGTAGTTTTCCAGATCATCGGCGCAATCATCGGCGCAGCAATCCTCTTTGCCATCACACCCGGCGGACTTGGTGAAAACGTTTGCCAGCAGGGCATCTCAACCGGCGTAGGCTTTGTTGCCGAGTTGGTATTCACCTGCGTATTCGTGCTGGTAGTTCTGGGTACAACTGATTCTGAGAAGGGTGCCGGAAACTTTGCAGGACTGGCAATCGGCCTGACACTGGTGCTGGTTCATCTGGTTTGCATCCGATACACAGGCACATCAGTCAACCCCGCCCGCTCCATAGGTCCCGCCATATTTGCAGGCGGTGCTGCCCTGAGCCAGCTCTGGATATTCATCGTCGCTCCTCTGTGCGGTGCAACCGTAGCCGCCGCCCTCTGGAAGATGATTAAGTAAGCCGGATACAGTTAATTATACGACCGCACTTTGTCCCCTCCCTGCGAGCGGAAAAGTAGCGGTCGTTATTTTTATACGTGCAGATGCCGGCCACCTGAATATCTGACACACCTGCCTCCTGCAAAAGCCACTCATTTGCGCGCCACAGGTCAATATGCAGTCCGCCCGCCATAGGATCAGAGGCCGTAGGAGCCTTAGGCCCACGGTCAGAAAGAATCTCCGCCATAGGAAATCCCGCAGCGGCAAAAGCATCGGCCACCTCCTGCCCCACCTGAAAACTGTCAGGTCCGATACCAGGTCCGATAACCGCCAACACATCGGCCGCACAAGTGCCGTACCTGTCGTGCATGAATGCAATCACCTTCTGACTCAAACGCTGAACCGTACCCCGCCAGCCGTCATGAACCGCCGCAACTGCCTTATGCACAGGATCATACATCAGCACCGGGATACAATCGGCCGTACGGACCGATATCGCCACACCAGGCACATCGGTCACAAGAGCATCCACCCCCTCAAGTTCATCGCGAGTGGTATCGGCACGAAGTACTTCACGTATCTCACAACCATGAACCTGATGCGGCTGAACAACATAATACGGTAGTACTGCATCGCGCTCAGTAGAGAACGCCTCCACTCCGTCAGCAATTGTGTATCGGAACAGTTCTTTCATTGTCACAAATTTACTATATTTGCCTCAAATGGTCCAAATACTAATAATATGAAGACAAAATGTTTGCTTTTTATGATGGCCGCTCTTATGGCCGTTTCATGTGACAAAGAACAACCTGATAACAGGACTCTGCTAGGTGATAAGTTTGACAATACCTATGTTACGTTGGAGTACAATGCTTTCGGCGGGGCCGATACTATCACGCACGATTATGAAATCCCCACTTTGTATATGATCTGGAAGAATGATTCCATTCAGCTGTTCGCCAAGCCTATTACGGCCCAGCTTGACTCGATTGTACATAGCAAAGGCATCAAAACCGCGCCTGATGACTATGATCCGCTTACAGGATATACGTTCGTTGAGTGGGACTGGCTGTCGGTTGAGCTTAAGGGACAGCAGGTTCTGATTAATGTCAAGCCCAACTCTGAGGGCGCTCAAAGAACGGCAACAATCTCTGTGCCGAATAACAAGGCGGAGGCGGTACAAAGAAGTCTGGAGATAAATATCAGCCAGACAGCTGAATAAAAAATAGGGCCGACTCTACGTCGACCCTATTTCATTACGAATCAAACTTT
>DBYT01000024.1:5443-8357 GCA_002309915.1 Bacteroidales bacterium UBA1179
GCACGGTTGGGATGATCCAGATCCATACCGGTTGCGATACCTATCTCAACCAGCACGTTCCAGCCTGCGCACAGATAAACGTAAGGATTGAAATCACCTGCGGCGGGAGTCTTGATTGTGGGGAACGGTGTGTCGTGATCGGCAATTGCAACGACCTTTACACCGGCACCCTTGATGAGGCACTCCTGAATCTTCTCGTACTCATCGGCAATGGGATCAACCCAGAAGATGATATCACCCTCCTTCATTACCTCCTCGATTCCGTGCAGAGCGTATGTGCCCTCCAGGAAATCGGACTTGCGGCGGGTAATCTCATTGGTCTTGAGGGTAAGCTCCTCAGCCACACCGTCATTGTAACCTGCAAAGTATATGGTCTCGGCCTTCTTTACCCACTCTACAATCTCGGCGGGAACCTGGAGAGTCAGAGCCTTCTCAATCTGTGCGGGCAGAGCAGCCAGACCGGCCTTTACGTCCTTGCCTGCAATGTTCCACAGAACCGACTCGTAGTAGAGAGCCTGCTCCACAACGCTCTTGGTGGCGGCTACAGCCTGCTCCCAACCGCAGTTGAGTACGTGTGTTTCGGCACAGAAAGTAGAGAGTATGGTATCCTGGTTGGCGGTAAGGCCAAAACGCAGCGCATTGCCCTCCTCTTTCAACTTCTTGGCCAGCAGAGTTACCTCCTTGGTGCGGCCTGAGTTTGAAGCCAAGAATACGGCGAACTTGCTCAGGTCATACTCGCGTGACTGCCATGAGCCGTCGGTCTGGGCATTCAGGTCCAGGCCCCAGCGCTTGGTCTTGCGCAGAGCGTTCTTGGCGGGGAAGATTCGGCTTGAACCCTCACCGGTGAAGTATGCCTTCCCGGCCTTGGCAACCTTGGCGGCAATATCCTTGGTGCAGGCGGGATCAAATTTCTTTACTGTCTCAACAGTGTCCATCATCTCCTGTACTAATGCGTACTGGGAGTACTTTTTGTCTGTAAGATTCATATAAATATCGTTGAAAAATTAATTCTCAATTCTCAATTCTCAATTTTCAATTTTCAATTCAACCGTTTGCGAACGCTCTGTACACGCTCAGTGAACTCCTCAAGCTCCTTGCGCTGGTTCTGGATGAAACTGTTGTCATCCAGTTTGCCCCAAGCGGCAATCATCTCATCCTCGCTCAGGAAGGTTGCCTGGCGGAACTTGTTCTGATAATCCTTCTTACGGGTCTCATAAACCTGGTCAAAGATGTACTGCTGCAGGTCGATACCCTTGTTCAGGGCCTTGTTCCAGTCTTCGACCGACAAAGTGTCGACGCCAAGCATATGCTTGAGCGACATATAGGCGTGACGCAGTTTGTCAACGGGATATTTCTTCCAGATCTCGTTGTAGCGGTGGTGTATCTCCTTCCAAGTGTTCAGCACGCCCTCCTTGATATCGGTACGCAGCTGGTCAACATCCTCCATTGACATGAGCTGGCCGCCCAGGTTGAACCATACGCGGGCGCGGTCACCGTCAAACATCTGGCTGATACTCTGGAAAGTAGCATCGTCATTAGCCTCCAGATAAGCCACGATATTCTTGACAGCATAGTAAATCAGCATATCGCCGTAAGCGTGATAAGCCTTGTAAGGATGCAGTATCACAACCTTGCGGCGTGACTTCTCCATATCCTCGCCCAGAACCTCCAGATCAGCAATCTTCTCAGGATCACCGTTAAGCAGTTTATGGCCGATATCCACGAGCGCGTCATCGGTCATATCGGCCACGTTCTTACCCTCCTTGAGCAACCATGCCTTTGCGGTCCACTTGTCAAGCAGTTTGCGGGCCTGGATGGCCTCCTCCATCGAGTCTGGTGCGTAGGCATCGAACTCAATGTTCTGCACCTTGAATACGCGAGTATCACGTGTGGCGTACTTCCAGTTGTTGCGCGCCATTGCGAACATGTTGTAAAGCCATGAGAATGCGGGCATTACGTGAAGTTCGCCGTGAACCTCGTCGTTGCTGATGAGTGCGAACGGGAACGGGTTGATCATCTCGGCGGGATAAGCGCCCTTGGCCAGCATGGTGAATGATGCGAACTTGCAAGAGTGCTTTACGCTCACGCACAGACCGGGCCAGAATCCACGTCCTGCCTCAATCTCGTTATCGTTGGTACGTGAATTGTGGTTTGAGCCGATGGTCGCGCCGGCAGCCAGGTTTGACTGACCCTTGACCACGCTGGCAATCAGGAACGAGTTGTTGTGATGCTGCTCGTGAGCCGGGAAAATCAGGTTGTGGAGCACCTCACAGCATGATATTGTGGAGTTGTCGCCCATGAACGAGTTCATGAGGCGTGCACCGTACTTGAGGTTTGAATGGCTGCCCAGCACAAAGCGGACAGCGATTACGGAATAGAATATGCGGCATCCGTAACCTATGATACCGTTCACCAGAACCACGTTCTCACCAATCTGGGTTGGATCTACCTCCGATGAGTTGATGGTTATGTTCTTAAGCTTGCTGGCACCCTTTATGTAGCAGCAGTTGCCAATCTTTACGTCCTTGATGATCCAGCAGTTCTTGATAACGTTGCCGTAACCTATGGTTCCGTAGAATCCGCGGCGGCTGTCGAACGAACTCTGTGTAATGGCCTTGAGACGGTCCTGCAGGCGCTTGTCGTCAATGAACTTGCCCCACATGTAGGCATCGGCCGCAATCATTCCGTCAAACGGGAGCACCTTACGGCAACCGGTCTCGTTCATCAGTTCCAGCCAGATGCGGACGTCCTCGGCCTCACCCTCCTTTACGATTCCGTTTCCGAACTTGGCGTGGTCAGTGCATGACATCTCCTGAATGTTGAAGAGCATGCATCGGTCACCTATAATATAATGCGACAGGTAGTGTACGTTGTGGATTGCGCAGTCATCGCCTATGTCGCAGGAGTGGATTGA
>DBYT01000024.1:8502-8667 GCA_002309915.1 Bacteroidales bacterium UBA1179
ACCAGAGTCTCAATCTCATTGCTGGTCAAGTGGCGCCAACCGTTCTTTGGGGCGCAAACCTGAGTGTTGCGTAAATAGTACTTGTTCTGACCTGCGGGAATATACTTGGGATCCAGAAAACTGTTATACAGCTGGTCCGATGTCAATACTGTTACCTTTTCCATT
>DBYT01000024.1:8684-9316 GCA_002309915.1 Bacteroidales bacterium UBA1179
CCTTTTAGTTTACCAAGGAGTTGCGGGTGCAAAGTTAAACACTTTTTCACAATCCACCAAGAAAAATGCCATATAAAATATTATTTTATATGAATCACAAAAGTGGTGTAAAAAATGACGCAAAGGGGTCGTTTCCCTTTGCGTCGTTTTTGTTATTCAGCCTTAGGCTCTTCCTCTGCCTTGGGCTCAGAGAAGTCGTTCTCGCCGTACTTTACCAGGAGGTCATACCAGCCGGCAATCTTCTTGATGTGGCTGGGATATACGCGCTCGCGGTCAAAATCGGGAATGATCTCGCCGAAGAACTTGAGCAGAGCGTCGTTCGATGCCTTGCGCCAGTCAAAAGAGATCTCCTTCTTGTCATACTTGGCCTCGATAGCCAGGAAAACCTCACGCAGAGGCATCTCCTTCTCATCAGTGAATATTGAGATGTCACCCAGTGATACAACCTTGTCGGTACCCTGGATAGGCATGCGCTTCTTAGTCTCGTCAATGTTCTCAACAATAAGTGCTCCGCGTCCGCGTGTGAGCAGCTTATACAGGCTCGGTTTGCCTGAAATAGTCAGAATTTCGTTCAGCATAATATCATTAAATATTTAAAGGTTTCTTACATTATCAATAAGTGCCGATATCTG
>DBYT01000056.1 GCA_002309915.1 Bacteroidales bacterium UBA1179
AAGTTCTCCATCGGCTACAACCGCGCCGGCCGTCTGATGGACCAGTTGGAGGCTACCGGTATCGTAGGCAAGGCCGACGGCAGCAAACCGCGTCCCGTACTTGTGACCGATGAGGTACAGCTGGACCGCATACTTGAAACCTACAACCTGCTCTGAAACATGCGTAAATACGTCATCACAATACTGACACTCATCTGCACCCTGCCGCTCATGGCCCAGAAAAACGCCGAGCAGCTTCTGCAAAAGACCGTCTCCAAAATTCAGAAAGACGGAGGGATCAGCCTGACCCTGGATGTGGAGACCCGTTTTGAAAGCGGGACCGACCGTACCGACATCACGCTCAAGATGGCCGACGGCTGTTTCGTGGCACAGGCTGATGAGTTCACAATGTGGTTTGACGGCAAAACCTTGTGGAACGGCAAGGATTTCGGTGACGGCATAGAGGAGATTTACATTACCGAGCCCACCCCTGAGGAGAAAGCCCGTTACGATGTGATAAACCTTCTTGGCAAACACAAGGGATTCAGCGTAAGCGGTAACGGCACCGACACCTTCATACTCACCGCCGCCAATGCGGAGCGCAGTGTCGAAGGCATACGCAGTATTACCGTCAAGGTTGGACCGGATGCCACGCCAAAGTCAATGCAGATTGAGTTTGACCGGGAACTGGGCGACATATCGGCCACAGTGCAGATAACAGGCTACAAAGCCAATCAGAAATATGACAAGAGCACCTTTACCTGCCCTGTCAGGGACTACAAGGATGCCGAAATTGTTGATTTGAGATAAAAAAAGAACGACATATGGAAAGAGTAAAATGCCTTATCATCGGTTCCGGTCCCGCCGGATTCACCGCAGCGATTTATGCTTCACGTGCCAACCTGAGCCCGGTTCTCTATGAAGGCCCGCAGTCAGGAGGTCAGCTTATTACCACCACCGTAGTAGAGAACTTCCCCGGCTACCCACAGGGAGTAAGCGGCTATGACATGATGGAGGACATGCGTGCCCAGGCCGCCCGTTTCGGTGCCGATATCCGCATGGGCATTGTCACAAAGGTTGATTTTGCATCGGCCCCCTACACCGTCACCATTGATGACGGCACTCAGCTGCAGGCCGACACCGTGATAATATCGACCGGTGCCACAGCCAAGTATCTGGGTCTGGAGGATGAGAAGAAATACGCCGGACGCGGTGTGAGCGCCTGTGCCACCTGCGACGGATTCTTCTTCCGCAAGAAGGTCGTAGCAGTTGTAGGCGGCGGTGATACCGCATGCGAGGAGGCTTCCTATCTGGCAACCCTGGCCAGCAAGGTCTATCTGATTGTACGCAAGAACTACCTGCGCGCCAGCGACATAATGCAGAAGCGTGTACTCGAGAACCCCAAGATCGAGGTCCTCTTCAGCCATAACACAGAAGGCCTTACCGGCGACAGCAAGGTACAGGGCATCAAACTGGTCAAGGACCTGGGCCTGCCCACCGAGGAGCATTACGAGCGTGAGATTGACGGATTCTTCCTGGCCATCGGCCACAAGCCCAATTCTGACGTATTCAAGCCTTGGATTGAGACCGATGAAAACGGTTACATCAAGACCGTAAACGGGACACCCGTAACCAACGTGCCCGGTGTATTCGCCGCAGGTGATGTGGCCGATCCCGTATACCGTCAGGCCATCTGCGCCGCCGCCAGCGGATGCAAGGCCGCCATTGAAGCAGAAAAGTATTTAAACAAATAATCATCCAATAATTTAAAAATGAAGATCTCTGAGATTCTTGCCAAGAAAAAGACCCTCTCTTTTGAGATATTCCCTCCCAAGAGAGAAGAGGATACCTTTACCCTGATTGACAAAACCATAAAGAAACTGGCAAGCTATGAACCTGACTTCATGAGCGTAACATACGGAGCTCTGGGAAACACCCTGAGCAACACCGCCATGATAGCCAAGACCATCAAGGACAACACAAAAGCAGAGCCTCTGGCCCACCTCACCTGCGTGGCATCCACACGTGACAAGGTGGACAGCGTATGCGACGAACTCCAGAGTTACGGAGTCCAGAACATTCTGACCCTGCGCGGTGACATACCCAAGGATACCGCCACTCCCATATTTTCCGATTTCAAGCATGCCAGCGACCTGGCTTCGTACATAAAAGAAAAGTATGACGGCAAGTTCGGAATAGCAGGTGCCTGCTACCCCGAGAAGCACCCCGAGGCCTCCAGCCTGGCCACCGACATCGAGTTCATGAAACTCAAGCAGGATGCCGGAATGGAGTTCTTTGACAGCCAGCTGTTCTTTGACAACGAGGTGTTCTACCATTTCCTGCTCAAGGCCCGCAAGGCAGGCATCACCGTGCCCATCATACCGGGTATCATGCCGGTAACCAGTTATGCGCAGATAGACCGCATGATACAGGTTTCAGGCTGTAAGGTACCTCTCAAACTGCTCAACCAGTTTGACCGTTACAAGGATGACAAGGACGCCATCGAGGAGATCGGCCTTATCTTTACCAGTTACCAGATACTTGACCTCATGGCCAATGATGTTGACGGAATCCACATCTACTCAATGAACAAGAGCGGATTCATAAGCAAACTGATGGACAACATCAGCTATGTGGCATCGGGTTTCTTCAAATAAGACACAGGAATGATCATAGACAAGATACAGATATTTGACGGAGCCCAGGGAACCGTCCTGGCCGATGCACATCCCAAAGAACCCGGTAAGGACGGAAAGCCCAAGCACAACGGTGTGGCTGTACTCAACCTCACCAACCCGGAGCGTGTGCAGAAGATGCACACGGACTATCTGGAGGCAGGTGCACAGTACATAACCTGCAACTCATTCGAGCTCAACCCCGTCAAGTGGCAGTCACAGGAGTATACCTGGCAGGAGATTGCCGATGCAGCCATAAAAAACGCACGTAAAGCCGTAGGCGACCGCGCCATGGTGATGTTCGATGTCTCAACATCCGGTCAGTTGATGGAGCCCGTCGGCCCCTTCACATTCGAGCAGGCCTATGACAACTACCGTCAGGTGGCCGAGTACACATGTGACCGCGTTGACGGCTACCTGCTGGAGACCTTCAGTGACCTCTATGAACTGCGTGCCGCCATCCTGGCCATACGTGATGTATGCAGCAAGCCCATATTCGCCACAATGACATTCGATGAGCAGGGCCGCACCCTTACCGGCTCCACTCCTGAGATCGTATCCCTGACCCTCTCTTCACTGGGTGTCGATGCCTTAGGCGTAAACTGCTCCAACAACCCCGCAGGCGTAGTCGATGTGGTCCGCCGCATGAAACCCTACGCCAACTGCCCCATCCTGGCCCAGCCTAACAAAGGTCTGCCCGAGATGCACGACGGACAGGTGGTCTACAACTGGACTGACCAGGACTTTGTAAAGATTGGAAAGGAACTCATCGAGGCCGGTGCCTCAATACTTGGAGGNNGTCTACAAGGGCCAGCCCGCTCCTGAAATATCAAAGCCCGACGGCACATACATCTGCTCATCGACCATAATGCTCCGTCTGGAGAAGGGTCTCATTTGCGGTGAGCGACTCAACCCCACCGGCAAGAAAAAGCTCAAGGCTGCACTTGCCGAAGGCAATTTCGAGTACCTGCAGCACGAGGCGCTTGCCCAGAAGGATGCCGGAGCCGATTTCCTGGACCTGAACTGCGGTGTACCAAACTCCGATGAAAAAGCACTTCTGTGCCAGGCTGTTCGCAAGGTGCAGGAGGTCTGCGACCTGCCGCTGCAGCTTGACTCATCCAATCCCGATGCCATCCAGGCAGCCATCCGCCTGTACAACGGTGTTCCCATGATCAACTCCGTGAACGGAGCCGAGGAATCCATGTCACGCCTGCTGCCCATCATAGCCCGTTATCAGGCTCCTTCAGTTACCCTGCCGCTTGACGAGCGCGGTGTACCTGAGACCACCGAGGCCCGTATAGATATAGCAAAACGAATAATAGAGCGTGCCGAAAGCATGGGCATAGACCGCCGTCTGCTTGTATTTGACGGACTGGTTATGGCCATCTCCTCAAACCAGCAGTACGCCAAGATAACAATAAACACTCTGACAGCCCTTAAGGAACTGGGTGTACTCACCACGGTAGGTCTGTCAAA
>DBYT01000083.1:0-308 GCA_002309915.1 Bacteroidales bacterium UBA1179
TCGGCGATAGAACCAAGGTTCTTCTCCAGCTTGGCGCGCTGACGTGTGATCTGGAGGATCTCACGCTTTGAAAGGTTTGAATATGTACCGTCCTGAGTCAGCTTGTCGATAGTGGCCATCTTCTTCACAGCCTTGCGGATTGTGGGGAAGTTTGTGAGCATACCACCGGGCCAGCGCTCAATAACGTAAGGCATGCCAACGGTTGATACCTTCTGGGCAACAAGCTCCTTGAGCTGTTTCTTTGTACCTACAAAAAGGATCTTCTTTCCGTCGCGAGCCATGCGCTTGAGAACCTCAGCAGCCTGATC
>DBYT01000083.1:415-1458 GCA_002309915.1 Bacteroidales bacterium UBA1179
GTTCAAAATTTGTTCTTGACATAAATAGTTTGTTAGTTTGTTTACATTCTTTTTTAACAACCGTCGGGTAGCTGTCTCTTATGCGGCAGATCCCGACAGTTTAGATACTAAACACAGATTCGGCGTATTAACGCTTACTGAACTGGAATCTGCGACGTGCCTTGGGCTGACCGGGCTTCTTACGCTCAACAGAGCGGGCATCACGGGTCAGGAAGCCTTCTGAACGAAGAGTCTTCTTGTCATCAGGATTGATCTTAACAAGAGCGCGTGCAATTGCAAGACGCAGGGCATTGGCCTGGCCATTGTAACCGCCACCGTCCAGGTTAACCTTGATATCGTACTTCTCAGCAACATCAAGCTTCTTGAGGGGCTGGAGAACTACATACTGGAGCAGTGATGACGGGAAGTATACTGCGAGATCTCTCTTGTTGATGGTAATCTTACCTGTACCTTCTGAAACGAAGACACGTGCCACGGCGCTTTTACGACGGCCTATTGCATTGATTACTTCCATTCTCTTTCAAATTAACTAAGTGAATTGATATCGATTGCCTTGGGCTGCTGTGCCTCATGCTTGTGCTCATTACCGGCATAAACATAGAGGTTGTCAATGAGCTTGTCACCAAGCTTTGTCTTGGGAAGCATACCCTTAACAACTTTCTTCATAAGTCTCTCAGCGCCGTTGGGCTTAGCCATCAGCTGTGCAGGTGTCATCTCGCGCTGACCGCCGGGATAACCGGTGTAACGCAGATAAACTCTGTCAGTCCACTTCTTGCCGGTCAGGACAACCTTATCGGCATTGAGAACGATGACATTGTCGCCGCAGTCAACGTGCGGAGTGAAATTAGTCTTATACTTACCGCGGAGCAACTTGGCAACCTTCACGGCGAAGCGGCCCAGGACCTGGTCCTTGGCATCAACCACGACCCATTCCTTATTTACGGTAGCCTTGTTGGCCGAAACAGTCTTGTAACTTAAAGTATCCATTCTAAACTTTAAATCAATAATTAAACATTTTCATTACTCTACGCAACCTCTCCGTC
>DBYT01000083.1:1465-6688 GCA_002309915.1 Bacteroidales bacterium UBA1179
CGTCATGGAAACTCCCTAAACGCTTGCGCTCAGCAGTTACGCTATACCGCAGAACCCGCACTCGGGGGTTTAACACGCTAATAACTAACCCTTTATGCAAGGGTTGATAATAATCGGCTCGCAAAATTACACTTTTCCAATGAAATAGCGATAAAATTCTGCTGATTTTTTTTGTTTTTCCGGTCGCTTACGACCTGACATTTTGCCAATAAACAACTATTAACTAAATTTGTAATCCCAAAAGAAACCTTAACCAAAAATGAAATGAGAAAGCTTCTGTTTATTTTGACCTTCACGGTCCTTTTATCGGGCGTAACGATGGCTGCAGACAAGCCGGTCATCCTGAGACTAAACAACGGCGAGAACATAACCCTTTCTTTCTCAGACAGGCCCAAGATAGTTCACAATGGTTCAACCATACAGATAATCAGTAAAAAAGGAACAGTCCAGATCAGTGCCGAAAGCCTGAAACTGGTTGTATTTGATTCAACCAACGGCATTGACTCACCCTCCTCCACCGACAAGAAATATCTGTTTGAGGACGGACTGATTAAAATTACAGGCGAGACTCCCGAAAGCACCGTCTATCTGTACAACGAGAGCGGAGTCCTGCAGAATACATTCAAGACCGATAAGGACGGCAGCGTTCAGATTCCTGCTGACGGCAATAATGAGACCATCATCGTCAAATCAGATTCCTTTAACTTTAAATTCATGGCAAAATGAAAAACAGATATTTGAACCTGGCCCTTTTCCTGCTGATGTCAAGCGTATCATTCGCCCAGTCAGTCTATATTTACCGCAACGACGATACACGAGTAAGATATGATGCCGATGATATCGCCGACATTGATTACTATACCAGTTCCGAACGTTTCTTTGTAGATTTACAGGAAGGCGGATATGAATCCTATAACAGAGCCGATGTTGACAGCATCTGTTTTTCAGAGACAGATCTGGACCTCAAGTCAAGTTATAGCGGAAAACCCTCTCTTGAACTGCAGTATTACTATGATTATGGTACCATCAACCTGAATGTGGGTGAAGCTACTTTAATCAGGGCTCTTGCCGTCAGAGGTGATAGTCCCCTCAGCCATCTTACAGTATCATTGGGCGGACAGGTCATTGTTGACATTGATGCTCCGTCAGACTGCAAAGATGTATGGTACATGTACGGTGGTTTTTCACTCAGCATAGTTGACAAGAAGTTGCTTTATTGGACCATTACCGACGAGTCCGGCCTGGAGAGTTCAACCGGTATCTGGCTCAATACCATAAAGGAACCTTTATATGCTACTGTACCGGACTGCTTTGTATACTACCCCAATTCATGGTTCCATTTCTGGCAGTATGAGACAGACCAGACCGCCGGTAAGGGCGTATGGTGGCAGGTAGCCGATTATGACCATGCATCAGGCATATCTACTATTGATGTCATTGAAGAAGACGGAAGCCGCACCTCTATGCAGTTAAGACGTAATCCTGCCACCGGAGCATTGGAGAAAGTCTCTGGCGGCACCTATTATAATCTGACAGACCGCAGCAAGGAATTCTATTTCCTGAATGGCTACAAGACCAAGGAACCAAGTTCTCTACTGGGTGACATGGAGGATAAGGTGACCTACAAGGATCTGGGCAACGGTGTAATTGAAGTTACCGCATCCGAGGAGTATCATCAGAACAGCCAGGACCGATACGGATGGGGCAAGGACCTGTACAACAACTACAGAACTGATCTGGGTTATTGCGGAACGAACTGGAGCAGTTATGACAACCAGGCCGGCCCGAGCGCAACTTTCCATTTCCATGAAACTCTCATAGAATATTACGTTGAACGACCTGAAGGCGACTATCTCTACAAAAAAGCCGAGTTACCGCCCGCTCCTGTAATAACCGGCGTTGAGAAAGCTGGAGTCGTAAAGTATATCCGCACAATGACAGGCGGCACCGTCGATGTTCCCCAGTTCTCTTTCCAGTACAACGGACCGTCTGATATAATTGATTTCCAAATCTTCACATACAACCCGGCCACACAGTTATTTGAAAAGGGCCTTCCCACGAATACATGTACCGGCTACACATCCCATTATAATAACAAATACCAGAAGGTATATGAAGGTGTCTATAATATAAAGCCGACTGACAGGTCATTCCTTATAAGACCTTATGCCGGATGGGATACTGAAGACATGGAACATTACGGTGGTCATGTCATGCTTCTGGTTGCAAGAAATCCCGCAGGTTACGGCGACCCCAGCAATCAATTCTACTATGTCATCAATGAATACGGCAAACTGGTGGAATTTGATTATGAGAGGCCATCCAATGCTCCCAACAGAGCTGCCGTCAACAATCCCATCTTTGACAATGAAGACATAAAAGCTGCAAGAGAAAAACTGATAGAGAGTCTCAACAGCCAAACTCCAAAGCAGCCTCGCATCAAGTAACAGCAACGGCGACTGATTCCGACCAGTCGCCGTTCTTTTTGATATTCTGCCATACTTGCAAAAATCGGCCTTAAAACCTAACGACTCTGCAAGTATGGCATCAAAAAAGCCCCGAAAGCCCGTTTTCCCGGCCATACCTGTCACCACAGCCCCCACAACCCACATTCTCTGCAAGTATGGCCACTTTTTATTATTTTTGTGGGACTACAAATTGGGATTATGAAGAAGGTACTGCTTTTCTTGATGTTACTTCCGGTTGGTTTGATGGCTCGTGAAACCCGCAGCATTGACAAAAACTGGGAGTTTGTGCTGAGTGATGCCACGATAAATCAACTGGCCGGTGTGGAGGGATGGCGCACGGTTGACGTGCCGCATGACTGGAGCATTGAGGGGGAGTTTGACAGGAGTAATCCCAGCGGGCAGGGCGGTGCATATCTTCCTACTGGTATAGGCTGGTACCGCAAGACCATAAAGGCCGATATCGGGGCCGATGAGCGTTTGTTCCTTGAGTTTGACGGTGTGATGGCCTGCAGCAGCGTATACGTGGACGGCAAGTTGGCTGGTTACCGGCCAAACGGGTATGTGGGATTTACTTACGATATCACCGATCTGGTTACTCCCGGAATGGATGCTGTCATTGCAGTGAAGGTGGACAACTCGGTCCAGCCGGCATCCCGCTGGTATACCGGAAGCGGCATAAACCGACACGTACGTCTGGTAAGCAAGAGCTCCATGCCACATTCCCATGAACGGGGCGTTTGTATCTTATAATGACGGAAAGGTTGAAATCAGGACAACCGTTGCCAATACATCCAAAAGCAGCACCAAGGTCAGTCTGAGATACATTCTTAAGGATTCCGACGGAAAGACTGTAGCAAGCGGCAACAGTTCTGCAGTCCAGATAGGAGCCGGCTTAGCAGACAGAGATTAGCGGAAGCAATAGATATAAAGAACCCGCACCTATGGTCTATAGATGACCCCTATCTCTATACGCTTGAGGTATCGGTCATGGAAGGCCGCAAGCAGTTGGATGCAGAGACCGTAACCGCCGGACTGCGCACCATACGCTTTGACAATGAGAAAGGGATTCTTCCTGAACGGGCAGAACATAAAGATGTACGGTGTATGCCTGCATTCCGATGCGGGCGCAATGGGAACAGCCGTTCCTGCATCGGTCTGGGAGTATCGGCTCCAACAGTTGCGCAAACTGGGCGTTAACGCCGTAAGGATGGCCCACAACCCCGCCGACCCCACGCTGATGGACTTGTGTGACCGCATGGGATTCCTGGTAATGGCCGAGTCTTTTGATACCTGGAATACGCCCAAGAACCATGCCGAGAAGGGATACAACCTCTACTTTGACGAGTGGTGGGAGGCCGATACCCGCGCAATGGTTGAGCAGGCCCGTAACCATCCCTGTGTGGTGATTTACAGCGTAGGCAACGAGATACGTGACAACCTGAACAATGAGCAGGGCTTTGACAAATACCGCAAACAGCTGGATTTGGTACATTCATTGGACAATACCCGTCCCGTAACGATGGCACTGTTCCGCCCCAACTCATCGGGCGTTTACAGGAACGGATTTGCCGAGATGATGGATGTGGTGGGCCAGAACTACCGTGTGGATGAACTCAAGGCGTATCACGACGCCCACCCCGAGAAGGCAATCATAGGCACTGAGAATACCCATGATGTCCAATCTTGGCTGATGCTAAGGGATGACCCCTCACTTTGCGGCCAGTTCCTTTGGGCAGGCATTGACTATCTGGGTGAGGCTGCATGGCCGCAGGTTATGTGGAGCACCTCACTGCTGGATGCAACCGGAGGCGTCAAACCGGCCGGCCTTCAGCGTGCCAGCTGGTGGACGAGCAATCCCATGGTGGCGTTTGCCCGCCATGTCGACAACAACGGCGCAGGTGCGCTGGTATCGGACTGGACTCCGGCCGATATGGACACCTATGACCAGGCTGCAATTGAGGTTTATTCAAACTGTCAGGAGGTGGAACTCTTTGTGAACGGTGAGTCACAGGGGCGCAAAACCATACCCGATAACGCCCGTCCCGCCCTGTTCAACATAAACTTCAACTCCGGCAGGATTGAGGCCGTAGGATATATCGACGGCAGGGAGGCCGCCCGATACACATCCGTAACAGCCGATGAGCCTGCCCTTATCAACATTGAAAAGGCAGGAGGCCACGCCGGAACAGGATTTGATGATGTTGAAATAGTGTCATTACAGATTGTAGACACTCAAGGCAATGTCTGCCCAGGCAATGACTGCAGGATTGAACTCAAAGTTGAAGGAGCAGAACTTATTGCGGTCGATAATGCCGATGTCCTGGCACATGAAACCAGCCATAAGAGTGCAGTCTTCAACACCTATCAGGGACGCATGACCGCCTACATCCGCCGCACATCGGCCACAGGTAAGGTAACAGTAACGGCGACCGACTGTTCATCGGCCGCCGCACTTAGGGGTACTGCAACGTTCTGATATTTACTTGATTGCAGCCTTTACTTCGGTAACCATGTTCTTGTGAGCCTCATCCTCCTCGGTCAGAGTGGATGTGAGCGCAATATCACCTGCCTTGTCCTTGGTTGAGAATGTACCGCTGTAGAGCAGGATGCTGTTAAAATAGAGGGTTGCCTCAAAGCATATCTTATAATCACCGGCAGGAACCTCCTTGCCGTCGGCATCCTTGAAATCCCATGTGTAGGTCTGGATACCGCTCTCTTTGGGTGTGGCGCCGGTTACGGCATCTATCTGTTCATC
>DBYT01000083.1:6701-6979 GCA_002309915.1 Bacteroidales bacterium UBA1179
TTTACCCAGGTGGGTACGCAGGTGGGACGGAATGTGTAGCCGCGACGGCCTCCACGGCCCTTTGATGTGAATGAAGTTACGGTTAGGGTACGAACAACCTTGCCCTCGGAATTCTCAATCCAGACAGCCCACTGGTTGGAGCCTGCTCCGGACTGTTTCTGATAATTGAATGACAATTCCACCGCATTGGCTTTGTTTGAACGCTGGGCCGATGACGGCATGGCAATGACGGCAGAGAGAACTGCCAAAAGAATGATTCTGATCTTCATAAAAAACAA
>DBYT01000127.1:0-3010 GCA_002309915.1 Bacteroidales bacterium UBA1179
TGTACGCCGCATGCAAGGCAGGCGTCCATGATGGTCAGATCCTGATACGGCAGAGCAAGGTTGAGCACAACATCGGGCTTAACGCTCTTGATGAGTGCAATCAGTTCGTCCACGCTGTCGGCGTTCACCTTAGCAGTGGTAATCTTGGAACGGCTCTTACCCTCGGCCTCAATCTTTTTCTTAAGGTCGTCACACTTGCTAACCGTACGGCTTGCAATGCAAATCTCGTCAAAAACTGCGTCGTTCTGGGCGCACTTCTGAATCGCTACCTGGGCTACACCTCCGCAGCCAATAACCAATACCTTTCCCATTTTATTTAATGCTTAAAAGTAATTCACGAATGATTTTGCAGGCCGCAGCGGTAGAAGCTCCGGTCTGGTCATAAGGCGGACATAATTCATTAACGTCCAGGCACACAATATTTGAGCCGATGCAAACGGTCTTGAGTGCATCAAACAGCTGCATGAAAGTAACACCACCGTGCTCAGGAGTACCTGTGCCGGGGAATACCGACGGATCCATAACATCCAGGTCGATGGTGAAATATACAGGCTTACCTGCCAATCCGGCAACAGTTTCTGCCAGTCCCTCAAAGTTGAAGGGATGCAGGTCGGTGTGACCGGCACGTGCCCACTGCCACTCAGCGCGCTCGCCTGAGCGGATTCCGAACTGATGGATTCGGCCGTCGCCAACAAGATCATGGCAGCGACGCAGAACGCATGCATGTGAGAGTTTCACATCCAGATAGTCGTCACGCAGGTCTGTGTGGGCGTCAAAATGTATGATATGAACATCAGGGTATTTCTTGAATACCTCACGGAAGGCACCCAGAGTTACCAGATGCTCGCCTCCTATCATGAACGGAATCTTGCCGTCTGACAGAATTGTAGCAGTACGTTCCGATATCTGATCAAGAGCCTTATCGGCACTACCGATGCAAAGTTCAATGTCACCGCTGTCAAATACGCTGATATCCTCCAGGTCGCGGTCCAGCCAGGGGCTGTAGGTTTCCAGGCCGAATGACTCGCTGCGGATTGCATGCGGGGCAAACCTTGTGCCCGGGCGGAATGACGTGGTGGAGTCAAACGGTGCGCCAAAGAGTACTATGCGCGCATCGGCATAATCGGCATCACAGCCTATGAATGTCTCAACGTTCCTTTCAAGCATCGTTCAATCCTTTATCTGCTCCACATCGGCCAACATGCGCTCTACGTATGCAGGCAGGGCAAAACAGCCCTTGTGGAGGTTTGTTGTGTAATAGTTGGTCTTGATACCCAGTTTGTTCCATGCCTCGGCATCCAGGTCCAGAACCGGACGGTACTTCTTTGATGCAAAGCCAAAGAGCCAGTAACCTGAAGGATATGTGGGAATATGAGCCTGATACACGCGGCTTATCGGGAATCGGTTCACAATACGCATGTGAGCCTTCTGGGTCTCCAGGCGATCCTCCTCATAGAAGGGGCTCTGATGCTGGTTCACCATGATGCCATCGGCCTTAAGTGCCTTGTAGCAACTGCCGTAGAACTCACGGGTAAGCAGACTCTCGCCAGGACCGTAGAATCCGGCCGAGTCAACCACAATCAGGTCATACTCGTTCTCGATATGGCGGATGTAGCGCAGGGCATTCTCGGTGTAGATGGTCACGCGCGGATCATCCAGTGACTCAGCCATCTCGGGGAAATACTCACGGCAGGCCTGTACAACACCCTCGTTAATCTCAATCAGGTCAATCTGCTGGATAGACTTGTACTTGAGCAGCTCACGAACCACACCTCCGTCACCCGATCCGAATACCAGCACCTTCTGGGCATTGGGATTCACGGCCATGGGAATGTGTGAAAGCATCTCATCATAGATGAATTCGTCTCTCTGGGTGAAGATGATATAGCCGTCAACTGCCAGGAAACGACCGAACTCGGGTGACTCAAAGATATCTACCCTACCCAAATCATTCTCAGATGTGTAGAGGTGCTTGTCGACCTTGACTGAGAACTTAACATTAGGAGTATGTAACTCGGTAAACCAGAATTCCATTACAAGTCAGAATCAATATGTTGTACTTTCCTTAATCACATTCAGACGCTCTACCCTCTCATCCTCGGGACCTGTCAGCTGACAGCCCTTCTCCTTTGCGTAGAGTATGTAGTCGATGATTTCCTGCGTGATGCGCTCACCCGGGGCCAGGATAGGAATTCCGGGAGGATANNACGAATTCCGTACATATACGTCCGTTGGTCTCGCGGATGGGAATCATCTCCTCCTTGGGAGCGTAGAAAGCCTCCTGCGGAGTCATGACCACCGACGGATTGATATACTCATGATCGAACAGACCTGAACGGTCCTTGCTGTAACGGCGCTTGACATCAACCAGCGCGCTCACCAGACGCTCCACCTCTCGCATGCGGTCACCTATCGATATGTAAGCCAGCACGTTACCCATATCACCAAGTTCCAGCTGGATATCATACTCGTCACGCAGCAGGTCATAAACCTCGATGCCAGCAAGGCCGATATCCAAAGTGTATACTGTCAGTTTGGTGGGGTCAAAATCAAACACGCTGTCACCGTTTATCAGCTCCTTGCCGTAAGCGTAGTAGCCGCCAATCTTGTTTATCTCGGTGCGGGCGTAATTGGCAATACGCATAACCTCCCTGAAGAGCTCCTTGCCGCGCAGGGCCAGGTTACGGCGTGATATGTCAAGACTTGAAATAAGCAGATACGATGCGCTGGTGGTCTGAGTGAGGTTTATCACCTGACGCACATAACCGGCGCTCACATCGGGTCCCGTAAGCAGGAACGAACTCTGCGTAAGGCTTCCGCCGGACTTATGCATTGAGACCGATGACATATCGGCCCCCGCAGCCATAGCGGTAAGAGGCATATCCTCGCCAAAATAGAAGTGTGTTCCGTGAGCCTCGTCCACCAGCACCATCATTCCGTGCTCGTGAGCCAGTTCCACAATCTTCTTCAGGTTGGAGCAGATGCCGTAGTATGTGGGGTTGTTCACCAG
>DBYT01000127.1:3178-3628 GCA_002309915.1 Bacteroidales bacterium UBA1179
AGCACCATAGTCTGTACGGCCGATGTCGTACCGCCCACCATCAGGAATGCGTGTGCGGCGCCGAATGCCTCGGCGGCCAGTTCTTCGGCCTCTTTGATTACTGAAATGGGGTGACAGAGATTGTCNNGGTTTCATTGAGTTGACATCCAACTCAACGCACTGCTTTCCCAGCAGAGCAACGAGTTCGGGGTTTCCCCTACCTCTTTTGTGACCGGGTACATCAAACGGTACCACTCTGTTCCTGCGGAACTCCTGCAGAGCCTCATAAACGGGAGCTTTTCGCTGATCCATCTACTCAAAAACGTTTTAAAAGTTCAACCATCCAGCCTTTTTCCTGACCCTCAGCGTGAGGGGACAAAAAAAAGACATAAACAATAAAACCTCTCTTGTTTACGTCTTCGGTACGCCGGCAGTAATGCCTTTTGTACTTTCAAATCAGAGTCTATATAG
>DBYT01000115.1:0-2281 GCA_002309915.1 Bacteroidales bacterium UBA1179
TGCATGAGCAGGAAGTTGCTGGGGTTCTCCTCCTGACCTACCTGCTGTGAAACGCGGGCAGCCATAGGAACGGCTGATACACCTGCTGAGCCGATAAGCGGATTGATCTTCTCCTTTGAGAATACGTTCATCAGCTTGGCAAGCAGGATACCGCCGGCGGTACCGCAACCGAATGCTACAACACCCATAACCATGATCTTGATTGTGCTCCAGTCAAGGAATGAGCTTGCAGTAGCGGTGGCACCTACGGTAAGACCCAGGAATATAACCACGATGTTCATCAGCTCGTTCTGCATGGTCTTGCTCAGACGGTCTACAACACCGCACTCCTTGGCCAGGTTACCCAGCATGAGGCAGCCTATAAGGGGAGCGGCATCGGGCAGTATGAGAGCCACGATGGTTGTGATGGCAATCGGGAATATGATCTTCTCAGTCTTGCTTACGGGACGCAGCTGGCTCATCTTGATGGCACGCTCCTTCTTGGTTGTCAGGGCACGCATGATAGGTGGCTGGATAACCGGAACGAGAGCCATGTAAGAGTAGGCTGCAATGGCAATAGGACCAAGCAGCTCGGGGGCCAGTTTTGATGTAAGGAAGATGGATGTAGGACCATCGGCACCACCTATGATACCTATAGAACCGGCCTGAGCCTCAGTGAAGCCCATTGAGTTGGCTGCAAGGAATGTAAGGAAGATACCCAGCTGAGCGGCAGCACCCAGGAGCAGGCTCTTGGGGTTGGCAATCAGCGGACCGAAATCAGTCATGGCACCTACGCCCATAAATATGAGGCAGGGATATACACCGGCTTTTACACCTATGTAAAGAATATCCAGCAGACCGCCCTCACGCATGATTGTGCCATAGCTGTGGTAGGCGGGGCTGTTAGCGTCAAGGAATGCTGACCAAAGCTCCGAATGGTACATTCCTGCACCGGGCAGATTGGTAAGCAGCATACCGAATGCGATGGGGAGCAGCAGGAGCGGCTCGTATTGCTTCTTGATGGCCAGGTACAGCAGGAAGAAACTCAAAAGGAGCATAATTCCCTGCTGATAGGTCATGTTCATGAAGCCCATCTGCTCAAAGAATTCCAGAATATCACCCATTTTCTTTTCAGTTTAGAATGAGATTATCCAAGAATCAGGAGCAGATCCTCCTGCATTACGTTCTGACCTGCGGTTACGGCAATCTTGGTTACCTTTCCGTCACGGTCTGCCATTACGGCGTTCTCCATCTTCATGCTCTCAAGAGTAAGGAGGGTGTCACCCTTCTTGACATCCTGACCCTCTGATACCAGAACCTTGATGATTGAACCGGGCAGAGGGCTGGTTACCTTGTAACCGCCGGCGGGTACATCGGCAGCCTTGGGGGCAGCGGGTTTGGGAGCCTCGGCCTTGGGAGCCGGAGCAGCCTTGGGAGCGGGTGCGGCAGCGGGAGCGGCAGCAGCGGCTGCGGTCTCCAGGTCAAGCAGCTTGTCATCCTGCATGACGTTCTTGCCGGGCTCTACGTAGATGGCCTTTACGGTGCCGTCGGCTTCGGCGGTAACGTTGTTCTCCATCTTCATTGACTCCATAGTGAGCAGTACATCGCCCTTCTTTACAGCCTGGCCGGCCTTGACGAGTACCTTTACGATTGAACCGGGCAACGGTGACTTTACGGTCATCAGTCCGGCGGGAGCTGCGGCAGCAGATGCAGCGGCAGCGGCGGGACGGCGTACTGCAGCTGCAGGGGCCTCCTCCTTCTCTAACTCTACCTTGTAGGTCTTGCCGTTGAGTGTAACCTCGGCAAAGTTGTCCTCAAGTTCATTGACAGCAGCGTTGTACTGCTTGCCGTCTATTGTGAATTTGAATTCTTTCATTTTTCTATTAACGATGCAAGTTGTTCATTCCGTAGAGCTTGGAGTTCCAGCCGGAGCGCTCTACTCTCTTAATGTGAATCTCGGTGGGTTCCACGTCATGTACTCCGTTGAAGTACAGGTGCAGAGCCATTGCTATGGCGGCCAGATCGTCATCTGCCGATGCCTGGGCTGCTGCGGGAGCGGCCTGGGCTGCGGGAGCCTGAGCTGCTGCCTTGGGCTGTTCTGCCTTGGGAGCCTTAACCGCACTGCTTACAACTGCACCCAGCAGTTTAAGAATGAAGATAAGGACAACCAGCAGAGCGATGACCATGCAGAATCCCAGTCCGGTTACCATCCAGACGTGTGACCAGTTTATTGCTAATGGTGTCATCATAGACTCTGGTGTTTAGAGTGGAATGTTGCTGTGTTTCTTGAGCGGGTTGGTCA
>DBYT01000115.1:2398-6074 GCA_002309915.1 Bacteroidales bacterium UBA1179
TCGGCAATGAATTTCTTCTTCTCCTCGGGATCCTCGATGGCCTTGAGAGCCTTGGCTTCCAGTACGCCTACGGCACCGCTGGCACCCATTACTGCGATTTCGGCATTGGGCCATGCGTAGCAAAGGTCACCGCGCAACTGCTTGCAGCTCATAACGATGTGTGAACCGCCGTATGACTTACGTACTGTAACGGTTACCTTAGGTACGGTAGCCTCACCGTATGCGAACATCAGTTTTGCACCGTGATCAATGATACCGGCGTACTCCTGACCTGTTCCGCAAAGGAATCCGGGAACATCGACCAGAGTAAGGATCTGGATATTGAATGCGTCGCAGAAACGAACGAAACGGGCTGCCTTACGTGAAGCGTCGCAGTCCAGCACACCTGCCAGCCAGTTGGGCTGATTGGCGATGATACCGGTTGAGCGGCCGTTGAAACGGGCGAAACCGCAGATTACGTTCTTGGCGAAATCCTTATGAACCTCCATGAAGTCACCGTCATCAACGATAGAGTAGATGATGTCCTTCATATCGTAAGGTTTGTTGGGATCATCGGGAACCATTGAGTTCAGGGCATCCTCCAGACGTGCGGGATCATCCTTGGTGGGCTTAACGGGAGCCTCCTCCATGTTGTTCTGAGGGATGAAACTGATAAGACGGCGAACCTCCTGCATGGCCTCCTCCTCGGTTGCTGCAACAAAGTGTGTTACACCAGACTTGGTGGCGTGAACGCGGGCACCGCCCAGCTGCTCAACGGTTACGTCCTCGCCGGTAACGCTCTTTACAACCTTAGGTCCGGTGATGAACATATATGAGTTCTGCTCAGTCATCATGATGAAGTCAGTCAGGGCAGGGCTGTAAACTGCACCGCCGGCGCAGGGGCCGAATATGACTGAAATCTGGGGAATTACACCTGATGCAAGGATGTTGCGCTCAAAAATCTCGGCGTATCCGGCAAGTGCGCATGCACCTTCCTGAATACGTGCGCCACCTGAATCGTTCATGCCGATAACAGGAGCACCCATTTTCATGGCCATATCCATAACCTTGCATATTTTCTGTGACATGGTCTCAGAAAGAGAGCCGCCTATGACGGTGGCATCCTGTGCAAATACAAATACGAGTCGGCCATCGATTGTACCTGAACCAACGGCAACGCCGTCTCCCAGGAATACCTTCTTCTCCATACCGAAGTCTGTGCAACGGTGGGTCAGAAACATATCGACCTCCTCAAATGATCCCTCGTCAAGAAGCATGTTTATGCGCTCACGGGCAGTGTAGCTACCTTTTGCATGATGCTTCTCAATAGCTGCCTCACCGCCGCCGGCCATTGCCTGGGCGCGTTTGTCAACCAGCTTCTGAAGTTTGCTGTTTTCCATTTTCTGTATAATATGTGTTATTTGGGTTGTTCACAAAGTTCTGTCAGCACGCCGCAGGTTGATTTGGGGTGCAGGAATGCTATCATCAGGTTCTCGGCACCCTTGCGCGGCTGCAGGTCAATAAGCTGCAAACCTGCCTCCTGTGCCTCCTTGAGAGCCTCTGCTACATTCTCTACATTGAAAGCAACGTGGTGGATACCGCCTCTGCCTCCGTTCTTCTCAATGAACTTGGCTATTGTAGACTCAGGGCAAGTAGGCTCCAGAAGTTCAATCTTTGTCTGGCCAACCTTGAAGAAAGCGGTCTTAACCTTCTGGTCTGCAACTTCCTCAATGCTGTAGCACTTGCTACCGGTCAATAACTCAAAGAACGGCATAGTCGCCTCAAGTGAGGTCACTGCTATACCAAGATGCTCAATGTGTGTAGGTCTCATAATCGTCTTGTAATTATTGTTAGTACTTGTTTGATGATTTTTAAGCCATAGGTATGCAAAGGTAGGAAATTTACCTCTTAATAAAAAGCAAAACCTTCTTAAAAAGTGGGCGGGTAGGGGCAGTCCCCCATGCACCTTAGGGAACCATAGCGCACGTAGCGCCATTTCCATCCCTAAGGTGAGCCGAAAATACGCTTTCTCGCGGGCTGCCCCCTGACCTTAGGGAGCTGTAACGCATGTGGGACCAATTTTCTCCCTAAGGTGAGCGGAAAATACGCTCGTACCTGCGTCACCCCGTGACCTTAGGGAGCCGTAGCGCATGTGGGGTCATTTCCCTCCCTAAGGTGTAGGGCTGGTGCGGGGGGTTCTATCGGGTTAACCAGATGAGCTTGTTGAAAGTTGATTCCACGCGGGACTCGACATCGTCGGACAGGGCTGGGAAGAAATCCAGACCCGTTTTTGATTCCACCTCATCGACTGTGACGGCATAGGTTGAGAGCGGCTTGTGACCGGCTTTGTTCTCCATTATGAAGCCGATGGACTCGTATCCGCTGGGTGTCAGGATAAGCATCACTTTGAAGAAAGCGTCTGGTACAGTGACCTTGTTTTGGCCGATGCTACCGTACTTGTTGTCGGTTATTATCGGACCGCAGGTTACGTAGATGTTTCCGTATTTGTTTGCGTAATCGCGTACCATATCCTCGAGTGCTTTCCAGTCACCGCTGTTCAGGTTGTGGTTCTGGGGGCAGATGTTGGTGAAGTAGAAACTCTCGCGCATCATCTGCTCGGTCAGTTTCATATCGGCTGCCGGTGCCATGTGACCGCGGTCCCAGCCGGAGTTGCGGTAGTCGTTGTCATCGGCCTGTCTGCCATCGAAATTTGGGTCGGTGCGGAAATGGTTTGAACGTGGATTGGTGCCCGATACCTCCTCATCGGTCAACTCATAGGCAACCCACTCGGGGATGCGGTAGTTCTCATTGAGCACCACCTCAAAACCCTCATAAACCAGATGCTGCTTGTAAGACGCCTCGGCATAGGCCGGAATCTCCAGTTTATCAACGCTCTGCCTGCCTGTATGCGACGGGGTCTTGCACCACCACAGGACCAGACAGGCCCCTATAAAAACCAACAGTTTTAACAGTCCCTTTTTCATACTGCAAAGATAAAGAAAAATGACCGTACGTGCGTTACAGCTCCCTAAGGTTAGGGGGTGACGCAGGTACAAGCGTATTTACTGCTCACCTTAGGGAGAAAAATGGTCCCACATGCGTTACAGTTCCCTAAGGTCAGGGGGTAGCCCGCGAGAAAGCGCATTCTCCTCTCACCTTAGGGAGGGAAATGACCCTACGTGCGCTACAGTTCCCTAAGGTGCAGGGTCAGCCCGCGATATAGCGTATTTCCAGCTCACCTTAGGGAGGGAAATGACCCTACGTGCGCTACAGTTCCCTAAGGTGCAGGGGTAGCCCGCGAGGAAGCGTATTTCCCGCTGATGTTAGGGATGAAAATGGCCCTACGTGCGTTCTGGCTCCCTAAGGTCGGGGGGGGTAGCCCGCGAGAAAGCGTATTGTAAAACAAAAGACCGGGCAACGTCAAGCTGCCCGGTCTTTTATTTGAACAAGTAATGGTTTACTTTTTCTTCTTGAAGTCGCGAACGGTGTAGTAAACGGGCTTGCGCTGGTACTCGCCGTCGAACAGAAGCGGGAAGTTGTTGGCACCCAGCCATGAATCACGGTCACCCAGGTTCCAGAATGTTACGCAAGAGAAGTTCTTCTTGTACTTGCGCAGAACCTTGAAGAGCTCGTCATACTTGGCCATCTGCAGCTGAGCGATAGAATCGGTGAGAACCTGACCCTCGCCACGGCTGAA
>DBYT01000115.1:6128-9196 GCA_002309915.1 Bacteroidales bacterium UBA1179
TCGAAGTCCTCGATGGTGGGGTTATCGTAGATGTTGTAGTGACCCTGCATACCGATACCGGTGATAGGAGCACCCTCGGCCTGGAGTTTCTTAACCATGTTGTAGATGTAAGTTCTCTTGGCAGGAGTCCATGCGCTGTAGTCGTTGTAGAACAGGGTAGCGGTAGGATCAGCCTCGTGAGCGAACTGGAAAGCCTTGAGAATGAACTCGTCTCCGCAGAGCTGATAAGCGGTTGACTGACGGAATGACTGCTCGTAGGGAGCATCGGGGTTATTTGCATCGCTCATAGCCTCGTTTACAACATCCCAGCAGTAAACAACATCCTTGTAACGGTTAACAACAACCTGGATGTGGGCACGGAGTGAATCGTAGAACTCCTCCTTTGTAGCCTTTGCATACTTGGGAACCTTGGTCATCTGAGGAGCAGGAGCCTGAGCACGCTGACCCTGACCCTGGGGACGCTGGCCCTGAGGACGCTGACCTGCCTGGGGAGCACCCTGAGGAGCACCCTGAGGACGGGGACCGCCAAAGCCACCGAAGCCGCCGAAACCACCGAAGCCGCCGAAGCCGCCACGAGCGGGCTGCTCAACCCAAATTGTATCGCCGTTCTCATCGCGCTCTACAACCTGGTTGCCGTTCTCGTCATACTTGTTGAACATCCAGTTGGCGAACTGGCTGTGCCATACGAGGCAGTGACCACGCATCTTGATACCGTTCTCACGGCAGAAGTTTGCGATAGCATCGGCCTGCTGGAAATTCCATACACCCGGCTGGGGATGAATTTCACCCGGCTTCATGCAGTTCTCAGCTGTGATGCTGTTGAACTCCTTGAGGATAACTGCCTTCTGAAGTGAATCAGTTACGTTACGCGGTGTTACGGCAACACCGATCTTGAAATAGTTCTTGTAGGCGTCCTTTAATCCCGGATCTTCGGGGCCACAAGCGCTCATTACCATGACAGATGCAACGAGTGCGATGATTGAAAGCTTTTTCATTTAATTGACCTAATAATTATGATTAATGATTGTTGACTTTTCGTTTCGGACCCCAAAGTTAATTATTTGTTTTAGAATATCTTTTGAAATATTGATTTATTTGCGCATCAGCACGGCTGCCTGGACCATGTTGCGCAGTGAAGCCTCGGTCTCGGTCCATCCGCGGGTCTTGAGTCCGCAGTCGGGGTTGACCCACAACTGAGCGGGGCTGATGACCTGTGACGCCTTTTTGAGAAGGTCAACCATCTCCTGGACCGACGGAACTCGCGGAGAGTGGATGTCATAGACTCCGGGACCGATTTCATTCGGGTACTTGAACTCGGCGAATGCCCCCAGCAGGTTCATCTGGCTGCGGGCACATTCGATGGTGATGACATCGGCATCCATCAGAGCGATGTGCCTGATGATATCGTTGAACTGGCTGTAGCACATGTGGGTGTGTATCTGCGTGCTGTCCTTTACGCCCGATGCCGATATGCGGAACGCCTCGACTGCCTTGTCCAGATACTCATCACGGTCAGCCTTGCGCAGCGGCAGACCCTCGCGGATGGCGGGCTCGTCAATCTGGATTACCCTGATGCCGGCTTTCTCCAGATCCACAACTTCATCACGGATGGCAAGCGCAATCTGTTTCATGGTGAGGGCACGCGGCTGGTCATTGCGTACGAAACTCCACTGCAGGATGGTTACAGGGCCGGTAAGCATACCCTTAACGGGTTTGTCGGTAAGGCTCTGGGCATAGACGGCCCAATCCACTGTCATTGCATGGGGACGTGATACGTCACCGTAAATAACCGGCGGCTTAACGCAGCGGCTTCCGTAACTCTGAACCCATCCGTTGCGGGTGAACGCGAATCCGCTCAGCTGCTCGCCGAAATACTCCACCATGTCGTTGCGCTCGGATTCGCCGTGAACCAGAACGTCCAGACCAATTTCCTCCTGTATACGGATGGTCTTTTCAATCTCACCCTTAAGCAGGCCGATGTACTGGTCCTTGCTCAGTTCACCCTTCTTGAACTTGCTGCGCCATGAACGNNTCGGCGGTCTGGGGGAATGAGCCGATGGTGGTAGTGGGGAACGCAGGCAGGCTCAGTGACTTGCGCTGCTGCAGGATACGCTCGCTGAACGGACTCTTGCGCTGTGCCATGTCGGGTGTGACGGCAGCCAGGCGTTTCTGGACATCCGGGTTGTTGGTAAGGGCCGATGTGCGGCGGTCCTGGATGTCGGCCTTGTTCTCATGGAGCGCCTTCTGTGCGGCGTACGAGCCCTTGCCGTCGGCAAGATCGGCCAGGGTAACCACCTCGGCAACCTTCTGACGGGCAAAGGCCATCCAGCGCTTTACCTCACGGGGCAGTGTCTTCTCATCGGTCTCCGCATCAAGGTCAATGGGAGAGTGGAGCAGGGAGCAGCTTGTTGAAACAAGGAGACGGTCGGATTCCAGTTTATCCTTTGCCTTCTCGATGATGTCCAGCGACTGGCGGAAATCATTCTTCCAGATGTTGCGTCCGTCAACCACGCCCAGGCTTAATGAAATATCATTGGGTAAGAGGGCTGCAATGCTTCCTACCTGCTCGGGAGCGCGTACAAGGTCAATGTGCAGGATATCGGCACCCAGTCCGGCTGCAAGTGCGGCATTGTCGGCCAGAGGTCCGAAATAGGTTGCCAGTATGATCTTGAGACGGGTGGCTTTGCGGATTTGGGCAAATGCCTTGATGTATGCGTCCTTGACATCCTGACTCAGGTCTGTGCAGAGCGACGGCTCGTCAATCTGGACATACTCGGCACCCAGGCTCTCAAGTTCCTTGAGGATCTGGATGTAAACAGGGAGGAGCCTGTCAATAAGTCCGATACGGTTGAATCCGGCCTCCTTCTCCTTGCCCAGAAGCAGGTATGTTACGGGGCCGACAAGCACGGGCTTGGTCTTGATTCCGAGCTGGAGCGCCTGCTCAAACTCGCGGGCTGCCTTGTTGTAGGTGAGGCTGAACTGCTGGTCTCTGGTGAACTCCGGAACGATATAGTGGTAATTGGTGTCGAACCATTTGGTCATCTCCATGGCGGTGACGTCAATGCCGT